>NZ_JBGLYS010000021.1:0-108796 GCF_047304155.1 Rhizobium sp. Rhizsp42
ACTGTCCCTCGATCATTACCCGCATCTCACTGATCCGTTCTCTCAACGGGCGCGGCATCTTTCATGCCACCTCCTGTTCCCGGCATCTAAGCCGAAGTCAGGCAGAAATTCCACTTATCCGTCCTGTCCAAATTTCCCGAGCCAGCTCTTGCTATCGTCACGTAGTTGCCGGGCGAATACAGCCAAGACCTCACTGAATTAGAGGAGGACAGTCCTAACCTCCTCGGTCGTCGATATCCCGCGGCGAGAATTACATCCCCTGCCCTCCGTGATTGTATTTCGGATGCAAAAAGGTCGGGTGACTGTTGGCACCCGACTTTCGACTGTCGCGAAAGCACCCTAATTCAATAGAGAGCGAACTGCATTTGATAAGTGGTCGGGAACTCAATTCGAGTTTTGCACGGACGCGGGGGTAGACACTTGTCCGGAGCCCGCCGATCCGCCCGGGGTGGGTGATGTTGGGCTCAGAGGCGTGAACAGAAGAAGAACCGCGATCAGTCCAAGGAAAACGACGGCGGCGGCCAATCCCAACCGCGACCTGTCCCTGAGCCGCCGTGACACAGCTGGCTTGGTCGCCTCATACGTCGTGGCCTGATCAACAGAACCGTCGGGATCACCTCTTTTGATAGCCATAACTGCCTCCGTTACGCTAACGCCATTTTCGGACCGCAGTTCCCTTGGTGCCGCTGATCTTCGAGGTAATCGCTCCGAGGCCGGATGAGCAAAGCAAATGCGGTCGCGCGAACACCCCGAATTGGGGTCCAGTCGAGTGAAGCACCCTGTCGCTCGTGACATCGGTTCATCGAGGCGCTCAGGCTCGTCGAAAGTCCTGCTGTGCACAACTTAACGGCCGTAATTGCAGCTGCCGCGAATTGTAATATTTTTGTGAACTTAGACGGGCCTCGCTCGTTGAGTCGCATTCGATCCACGGGATAGTGCCAGCATGCCGTATGAAGATGGAATGCAGATCGTATTTGACCTGGTCGACAGAACGATCGTCGTTGCGTTCCGTGACGAGGTTAAAATGCTTGGGCCGTTCAGAGATCAGAAGACAGCCGTGCGCGCTGGCGAGCAGTACTGCCGTGATCGCGGCTGGGATGATGCTGAGACATCAAAACGGCGACCTCACTAGGTTGGTACGTCGGCGTCATTCGGAAGAAATGGCCGCAACTGCGCGGGCATGGGTCAACGCTGCTCACCGGTCGTGCCCCTACAAAAATCGACCTATGCCGCGTCCGGTAACGTCCTCAAAAGCGCGCTTTCCTCATAGGGCTTGCTCAGGAAGGTGATGCCTTCACCAATATCCGATGCGCGCAGCGAGACAAGTCCCGAGGTCACTATAACTCGCGTTTCAGGCCAGAGCTGTCGGACTTTCGCAGCGAGACCAAGTCCGTCCATCTCTCCCGGCATATTTATGTCGGTGATAACCGCATCGACCCTGTGCTTTCTGAGCCATAGCAACGCTTCCGATGCGTTCGCGGCCTCCATCGCGACATAGCCCGCATCCTCAAGCGTACTTACGGCTGCGAAACGCAAAATTGGTTCGTCATCGACGATTAGGACCTTGCGATGGAGTTCGAGCGCACCCTGGTTGGGCGCGAGGAGTTCCACTCGTGTGGTGAACCGATCCCTCCTTTCGAGTACTTCACGTCCATCCGGCGAGGCGCGGGTCATTTCCATGTGGTCTCTTTCTGAAGCGGCCTGCAGCCAGTATTCTTGATCGCGGCCCCATTGACGTCCGTTTTCTTCCCACAGCCCGTAAGCGCGTTTGCTGATCCACTCGTGACGTTCGTCAGACATGATGACCTCCGCATGTCGAATAGCGAGCGGTTTGACCTGCTCGAAATGTGAGCCCAATGCCGTGTTTGCCGGAAAGTTTCCGTACGATGGCGCACAGATGCACGTGACTGCTCATTCGAGCGAGCGCGACCATGAATGGAGAAATGTCCGGCACCGTACTACGAGCGCAACCGGCCAAAAAGAGAGTACACTCATTGCTTAATCCTCGGTAGTCGCGGCTTGGAAAAGCAATATGCTTATCCGACGCTTGAAGGCGGGAGCATCAAGATGTTGCAATCCTTAATTTCTTTGTCCGACGATGAGATCGAGCTGGTCACAGATGCTGTCAATAAGTGGTGCCGAGCGAACCATTGCGCGATCGACAGCAGCGACGGCCGGCGCGCCCTTACCGCTGCAATCGATCTCGTCCAGTTTAGGCAAGATGACTCCCTTCTCCTGGAGGAGCTCACCTCGCGTTTGCACCCCGACCAGGAATTTCTCAAAGAAACTGTCCATGGCGCAAGCCGAGTTTCGCGATAAACTCGAACTTAACACACGAGATCGCGATCTAGATCATCAAGTCTCAGCGCGACGCTGGGAATGCGAAGGCGGCTCGGCTGCGCGAAATGCGTTGCAAAACGATGCCAAGGCGGCCTCTGGCCCACGAACACGGACAACACCAGGTTTAGCTAGCGTTCGTCCGCCCTTGGCGTTCTGAAGATCTAGCCGCGGTAGCTGTAAAGCTTTCGATTACTCGGCCTGTCCCTCAGCTCTCGACGGCGCTTTTGCGACACCCGCCGCAGCCGCAGTGGAGGCAGGCTGGCATCCAGAAGAGGTCGCCGCTGCAATGATCGAGATTGCCCACGATCACATGCTCCGGTCCTTGCCAACCGCGGCCTCGAGCGCAATCTTGCGATCCTGAAGAAAAGGAGATTGTAAGCGGCATGTGCGGTAGGTTCACGTTCGAGCATGAATGGTCGGCGTTTTTCGATCTCTACAACCTCCCATGGGTTTCCGAACGCGGTCGAAACTTGGCAGCCCGGTTCAATATCGCGCCCACTCAGCATGTTCTGGTGGTTCACAACGACGCGGAAGGCCGCCGACGCCGTTTGTTCCACGATGGCCCCCCCTCCGCGCCGATACCGCACCCTTAATTAGCCTCTCCTCAAAATTCTTCCCATTGCTCTGCCCGAGTTTGCTTGGACAGCGGACGATTGGCGTCCGCCAGAAAAGGCACGCGTGAGCTCGCTGGCCAGTGCCCTGGCTGGCGACGGGACCGAGGTTTCGTTGCGGATCACTACCCTTGCTCCGGGAACTGCGCTCACGTTGACCAATCGAAACTGCTCCACCAACTCCTTGAGCTTCGCGGATTCGGAGGCTAGCGTCGCGCCAGCCGCATTGGCTTCCTCGACCATAGCGGCGTTCTGCTGGGTCACTTGATCCATCTGATTAACGGCCGTGTTCACTTCGGCCAGTCCTATAGACTGCTCACGAGCAGACGTGGCAATCGAATCCATATGGTGGTTCATCGTGACGATGTGGGCTTCGATCGTCCGCAGTGATTCACCAGTCTGGCTGACAAGCCGAACCCCGTTTTGAACTTCGTCGTTCGAGTTCCGGATCAGGTCTTTGATCTCTTTGGCAGCTTTAGCCGACCGCTGAGCAAGTTCACGGACCTCCTGGGCAACGACAGCGAAACCCTTTCCAGCATCCCCTGCGCGTGCAGCCTCGACACCCGCATTAAGGGCCAGAAGGTTTGTCTGGAAAGCGATTTCGTCGATTACGCCGATGATGTTCGATATCTCGTTGGAAGAACGTTCAATCTTGCTCATTGCGTCGACGGCATTCTGCACGACCTCCCCGGACTGGCGTGCACTCTGGTTGGCCTCCATCGCGACAGTGCGGGCTTCCTCAGCCCGTTTTGACGAATTCGAAACGTTCGCTGTAATCTCGTCAAGGGCGGCGGCAGTCTCCTCCAACGCAGCGGCCTGCTGCTCGGTGCGCTTCGAGAGATCATCGGCGCTTTGGCTAATCTCACGCGAGCCGCTCTCGATAGAACTTGTTGCTCCCGCGACTGATGTCAGCGTCGACCGCAACTGCTCAACAGCACGGTTGAAATCAGCCCTGAGTGTTTCAAAATCGTCCGCGAAACGCGCGGTGAGTTGGAAGCTGAGATCACCCGACGCGAGGTGCTTGAGACCGTCCGCAAGGCCGTTCGTTGCTTGCGCCATTTCCTCAGCACGAGTCCGATCTCGCTCGCTAGTGGCTCGCCGCTCGTCTTCCGACATTGCTCTTTGATGTGCGGCGTCTTCCTCGAGTTGGCCGGTGCGCACGGCGTTGTCTTTGAAAACCTGCACGGCGCGGGCCATCGCCCCGATCTCGTCCGAGCGGGTGCTACCTTCGACCGTCGGGCTGAGGTCGCCCGATGCAAGCTTCGCCATCGTCATCGTGATCCGGGAGATCACTCCGCCGAGAGCTCTGGCAAAGAAGAAAAAGCCCAACAGCGAAAGCAGGGACACGACGATGATACCGATAACGGTCATCCTGATCGATGCCGACGCTTCCTGGGCGACCTCACTGACATTGGAGGCAACCTCAAGGACGCCGATCGTCTTTCCGGAGAAATTCTTGAATGGCACGGCGTTGACTAGAAGAGTCTTGCCACCGTTTTCGATCTCAAGCTCCACTGCCTCTCCGTTGAAAGCTGACGTCAACTGCTCCTCAGACGTAAACGGCTTGGCAGCGGTGGATGCCTGGACTGAGAACTTCCCGTCAGCCGCGATATAAACAGTAATGTCTCCATCCAGCTTGGCGGCAATAGGTTCGAAATAAGCGTTCGTCAGCCCGGTTCCGATATCGACAACGCCGACCGCTTTACCGTCGGCGATAATTGGAGCCGACGCAAACATCGAGACGGCAGACTTACCGGGCTCGATCCCAGCAACAAGTTTTCCAGAGGCCAGCGCTTCAACGACGGTCTTGCGGCGACCAGTCATATCGTCTCCGAATTTCTCCGGTGTGTGGATACGAGCGAGAGCAACCCCCTTGGCATCGGTGAACGTAATGTTCTGAAGACCGCCGCTTTCCTTGATCGCCGGCATGGCGCTCACATAGCGAGCGATGAGTTCATCCCGAGAGTTCGAAGCGACCAATCGAGCGACATCGGTTTCACCTGCAAGTGCGAGCGCGAGTGATGAGGCCGCCTTCTGTTGTGCATCCATGTCGGTCCGAATAAGGGCAAGATCGCCGGCGGCTTCGCGTGTCATAGATTCATGCTCGGCTAGGGTCTGCCTGTAAAGGACGCTCGCGCCTATAGCGACGCTCGAGAACAGGACAGCGGCAAAGCCGCAAGCTGTTATTGTGATCCAAAGAGGTCTTTTGACTACGACGTCTTGCATTCGACTCCACCCCACCAAAATTGTGGCTACCAAGTACCGGCAGAACTTCAAATATTTTGTTAAACGTTTAAGCAATTTCCGCTAGGTGACGGCTCGTTGGTCTGTTGGTGATCACCTTTCTCTGTGAAGAATTTTGTGATCGGCCATCTGCGGATTACATGAGTAAGTTCTAAATAATGGGTTGCCGTAAGCGACGAGGATGATACCGTCGAATTGCTTGAGATGACCTCCTTCGACCCCACTGCGGCCTGCGGCGGGGTTTCTTTTGTCAGCTCGCTTTCCTGAGCTCATCCATGTCGTCCGGAAGCACATGCATGCCAGCCGCGTGAGCTGCCGTCACGAAGGCGGCACGGGCCGCTTCCGGCTCTGCCGCAAAGACCATGGCGTCAATTGATCGCGCAAGCGCACTATGGAAAGCGGGCTTCGATTTGTCCGGCCATCGATCTGTGAGGTACATGATTATCTCCTCGACGGTCTCGGCGGGAGCATATTGGCCAATACCGTTGATTTCGACTTCGAGCGGCTCGATCGGTGTGAGGGCATACCGGGTCATGACGCGCAACCTTCCTTGACGGCAGATGCGAGTCAACTGGTGACGAAGTGATTCGTTCCGAATCAAATCAGACAGTTATGGGACTGTGAGGTCTCGACCTCGCCGAAGATTTCCAGCCAGGCTTTCACCCTAATTCGTTCGTCAATGATGTCCATCGTGCTAGACCACAAGGGCGGCAGATCAATCGCCACCTTAGTGACCCATCGCCGGAGGTACTATAGTCCCTCAGCGTCAAATCCTCGAAACATCAGCCTTACGAGCGGCATGCCACGCATCATGTGCGGCCTGCATTCCAGCGGTTCGTTGCCAAACATCCTCCCGAACCGACCCGCTACGCCAGCGCTGACAGGGCGATCCTCGCAGAGAATTTGATAGAGGTGCTGTTGCGACATGCCCAGCGATTTGGCGATCTCGGCCTTAGGCTTTCCGCGCGCTGGAAGAAATCTCATCGCGAAGGAGCGAGCCTGGATGAGTTGGGCATCTCACAAGATCGCGTTTCCCAGTGAACGAGGCCATCTTCAGCTCCAATGCAAGACGCCCATCGCGACGTCGGGATTTCGGTTCGAGAGCCCCGCAAGCCTCTGGACGAGATTTTCTCGAGTCCCGCTTAGGCTGCCTGGATCGTATTATGCCAATAAATCACCTGACAGGTGAACCAAAGAGGTCCCGATACTGTCTTGGTTGGCTCCTGAGATATTGATCGGGAGCTCGCACGGTCTCCCCGAAATGGGCCGCGGCATGCCATGGCCAACGTGGATCATAAAGAATTGCCCTCGCGAGAGCGACAAGGTCAGCGTCACCGGTCGTCAGAATTCCCTCCGCTTGCTCGAACTCCGTGATCAAACCGACGGCGATGACGGGAATGTCGATGGCCTGCTTGACCGCGCGGGCGAACGGCACCTGATAGTTGGGGCCGAGAGCGATCTGCTGATGTGATGCCAACCCGCCTGTAGAAACGTGGATCGCCGAACAACCTCTCGCCTCGAGGGCCTTTGCAAACACGATCGTCTGATCGGTGTCCCAGCCACCTTGGGCCCAGTCGGTCGCCGACACTCGCATAGTCACAGGCTTGTCGGATGGGAACGCCTCCCTGACCGCATCAAATACTTCGAGCGGGAACCGCATGCGATTTTCGAGAGAACCGCCATACTCATCGCTACGCCTATTGGACAAAGGCGACAGGAATTGATGGAGAAGGTAGCCGTGCGCACCATGTAGCTGTACGGCGTCGATACCCAAAGCAGCAGCTCTTAGCGTGGCGTCGACGAACGCGTTTCTGACACGCGAGAGTCCTTCTTTGTCGAGGCTTTTCGGGTGATCGTACTCGTCCTTGAACGGGATAGCGCTCGGCGCGACGGTCTTCCAGCCGTTATCGCTGCCCGGGCTGATCTGATGGCCTCCTAGCCAGGGCTTTCCAGTCGAAGCCTTGCGCCCGGCATGACCAAGCTGGATGGCGATCGGGATGTCGGACCACCTGCGCACGCTGGTTAGCACGCGGGCCATAGCTGCCTTGCATGCGTCCGAGTAGAGGCCGACGTCACCGTATGAAATCCTTCCCTCCGGCGAGACCGCTGTCGCCTCGATAGTCAGAATGCCCGCCCCCGAGAGTGCGAGGTTGCCCAAATGGATTTGATGCCAGTCAGTCATCTCGCCCTCGACTGCGGAGTACTGGCACATCGGTGCAATCACGATGCGATTGCGAAGCTCGAGAGAACCGACACTGACGGGTGAGAATAGTCTGGTCTTCGACATTGCAGCTCCTTCAGGGTCGCTCCACGCATTGGTAATGCTTCTCGACAATATAGCAACGTGGTTCTCAAAGGCATGGCACTTGAGCAGCGTTCTCCTTGGCAGGGGTATTGAGCCCCTGCCAAACTTTACCCGCCGCAGTGGGCCGTGTTCAAGGAACCGTTACCGCGCGTGCTTGTTAAGGTCATGACCAATCCAGGAGGCTTCCATGACCTATGACAGATATCCAATCCCGCCCTACCCCGAGCAGCAGCAAGAGCCGCCCGGCTATACGGGTCAAATGCAACCCACTCCCGATCACGGCGAGCAGTCCTACCGCGGCAACGGCCTGCTCGAAGGAAAGGTTGCCTTGGTGACAGGTGGCGACTCCGGTATTGGCAAAGCTGTTGCGATCGCATTCGCTCGCGAAGGCGCGAATGTGGCGATTGCTTATCTTAACGAAGATGGCGATGCCGAGGACACAGCAAAGTGGGTACGAGAAGCCGGCCGTAAGGCCGTTCTCATTCCGGGAGACCTGACAACGGAGACCCACTGCAACGAGGTGATCCAGCGAACGGTGCGCGAGCTCGGCGGCATCGATATCCTCGTTAACAATGCAGCGTTTCAGCGAACATACGCCGACCTCGGTGACATTTCTGTCGAAGAGTGGGATCGGACGTTCCGCACGAACATCTACGCGCCTTTCTTCCTCTCAAAAGCTGCCATTCCATACATGCGATCGGGCAGCGCGATCATCAATACGACGTCTATCCAATCGCGCCAACCCTCGCCTCAACTGCTGGCCTATGCGTCGACGAAGGGCGCGATCTCGAATTTCACCGCCGGGCTTGCGGGAATGGTGGCCGAAAAAGGCATCCGGGTAAACGCTGTCGCGCCCGGCCCGATCTGGACACCGTTGATCCCTTCGACAATGCCGTCGGAAAAAGCGGCAAGGTTCGGTCAAAACACGTTGATTGGTCGGGCCGGGCAGCCGGCGGAGTTGGCGGGGGCTTACGTGCTGCTCGCCTCCGACCTTGGCAGCTACATGACGGGTGCCGTCGTTCCCGTCACAGGCGGCGAGATCATGATTTAGCGATCAGTCTGCGGCTCGATAGAGCGGAATGTCGAGATGTTAGCTTCACTCGTGCGGCGGGTTGACCGCAGGCTCACGCCCTCACCAGCACAGAGCCGCGACTAACGCCCTGACAATCCCGATTTCCCGCTCGCAACCGTTCGACGCTCACGTAAATGGACTGCGGCAGGAGGTAGCGTTTCGCCGGTGAAGCGTAAGGTAGAGACAGTTGAGCTCGCTGACTGATAGTGAATGAAGCGCCCCGGTTTCGACGACCAGAGCGGCGCGACAATTCAGACTCTATGCCAAGCTGCTGGGAGCCCGAACGACAAAAAGGCCCCGGCCGGAGCCGAGGCAGTTTCCCCTAATCACGTTGTTGCGCGAATGAAACCAACGTTGAAATACTCGCGGTGCTCCGAGCCGGGCATCAGTTGATAAAGCGCACTGCCAACATCAGGCGGTCACCTCGGGTCGGGGGTGAGGCGCGATGATAGCAGGAAGTGTCCTGAACGAACCCTGTTCCCGCCGGGCCTTCGATCGTTATTTCGTTGTCCCTTCCGAACTGCCTATACACGGCCTCTGGCGAGGCTCTCGCCGACCCGAGAAGCATTGTTAAAGGCTTAGACTTGTGCGATCGCTTCATCATGACATGAGCCCCGGAGAAGCGATCGGTATCAGTGATGTAGAAGCTCGCGTACACGAAGCTGTAGCCACCTACATCGTAGTGATAATCGATGACGCCATGTTTCAGCCGCCGGCGCTCCTCGTCGTTCATGGCCGATGCAACACTCCAGTCCAGTATGGTCACTATCTTCCGGGGCTCGTGCCCGAGATATTTCCGCACGATGGACCGAAGAATTGGGTCATCAATCACCTTCTGCACCGCCGAGCATCGCTCTGGCTTGGTGATGCCACCAATCGGCATGAGCCTCCCGTCAGCTGCGACGCCATCCTTGACGTCAGAGTATTGGAACGTCGGCCCGGTTGGATCGTAAATGGCGTGTAATGGCTCCGACAGGGCGAATTCCCTGATTTGATCAACCACGTATCCCGGCAAGTTCAGGCCGATAAAAAACGGCTTCATCACGAATTGATTGCACAATGTCAGGCACATTTGCCTGAGGAAACAAGGTCGGCATGCTCCATCGGCCTAGCGGTTTCCGTTTGAATAGCTCTGCCGCTCCTCTTGCGGAGCTGTATCCAATTCTGACTAATCTGAACCGTCCAAGCATGTAGGCTAAATCCTTGGACTTAATGCGATTAATTATGCCCCCCCCCACGCTTCCGCTCTCTCCGGTTGTTGACCCCGCATTAGCTGCCGCGCATATAGAATACCGACTTGGCGGCTCACGTACACGGGCCGAGGATCGGCATAAAGTGGTAAATCCATTTCGACATATAGCTGAGCTGTTAAAGCCCTGGTGCCAACAACGAGAGCCGCGGCTCAATCAATCACCCGCTCTGCGGCATGTCTATTTAGCGGATGGCTATCCGCGCCAGCGTTCTCAACTGCTCCGGAATTTCTTGACCCGGCTATGGACACCACAACTCTCTTCAGAGCACCAAATCCGCCGTCCTCCCTTCGATTTATCAAGGAACAGCCAGCCGCAGTTGTCGCCCTTGCATTCCTTCACTTGCCGACGCTCGGATCGTGTTGCCAATAGCTCCGCGGCGGATGAGGAAAGAACGTGCACAAGGTCGGCCGGTGTCTCGATTTTATGCGCCCAAGTCCATGCCGCGGATCGTTGCGCGAAAACCTGACGGCCACGAGCCGCCGTTGCCACTGCGCCGATATAAGCGACGTCATCCATCTTGGGTTTTCCGCGCGCGTCCTCATTCAGAAAGACACGGTACACGCATTCGCGGAGTTCCACCGAAGCTTCCAGAGCCGTTGCTGCCGCAGCAGGGTTCTCTTTTGCCATCTGCTTCAAACCAGCCGCTTGCGCGTCCGAAAGGAGATCGACCCGTCTACTGAAAGTAATCAAGTCAACGTAATCGCTGAGGAAATCAGGACCCCATCGATTTCGTCGGCTGTCGACGGTGTTCACAAAGTCGAGCGCGGGATGGCCGCCGCTCAGTCGCATATCTTTTACTGATTTTGCCATATGGAACAGGATGCAGTTGCGTTAGTTGTAACGGTATAAACGAATTATACTCGTTACATAGATCGGGTCCATACCATGTCAGCTTCAAACTATGGGAAATTCGCGATCCTCTGCGCTGTTTGGGGTTTGACCTGGATCGCTGTGAAATTCGGGGTGACGACCTTGCCACCCATGCTGTTCGCGGCCCTGCGCTTTGTTACGGCAGGGGTTGTCTTTCTGTCGATAGCAATCTGGCACCGTTGCTCGATGCGAGCATTGGCTGCCGACTGGTTCCCAATCTTCATTGCCAGCTTGCTGATGATAACCCTCTGCTACGGACCGTTGTTCTGGGGAATGACAAAGGTTCCGTCCGGCACTTCTGCCGTCTTGGAGATGTCTCTGACGCCAGTTTGCCTCTTCGTGTTTGGTATGCTTTTACGACAGGAATCATGGAGTTGGGCAGCGGCCGCCGGCCTGGCCGTCGGTTCCATTGGGCTATATCTTCTATTCGTAGGGGGAGATCGCGCGAGCTACGACGACGGGGCGTGGATAGGCATTATTGCCGTCTGCTGGGCTGCCGCATCGTCGGCACTCGGCTCGGTGTTGGCAAAACCAATTATCGCGAAGCACGGCAGCACGGCAATCGCGGGGGCAACGACCCTCTTGGGCGGATTGCTGCTTGCCGCTGCGGCCTCAATCTGCGGCGAAGATGTCACCGACCTGGCGGTCTCCAAATGGACCATGAAGGCGTTCGGTGGTTGGCTGTTTCTGGTGATCTTCGGTTCGCTGATTGGATACCGACTTTACGTGCAGCTCCTGAGGGATGCGGGGCCGACACGCGCAGGCATGTTTGCCTTCGTATCGCCAGCTATTGCTGTCGCAGTCGGCACCTTCTTGGCAAGGGAGCCGCTCACCGCCACGAACCTCGTCGGGATGGCTTTCATGCTCTTGTCGGCGGGAGTCTGCCTGTACGGTACAAAAGTGCCATCTAACAAGATGTCCAGATAATGCCGCCCCGTGCTGTATGACGGGCCGGCCGCAAATTTATCCCGACGCTTACCGTTGTGCCCCTAAACTAGGTTGTGCTCCGCCTCCCTCTCTAAGTCTCTGATCAAAGCTTCATATTCGGCAACGCGGTCTGTTGGTGAGCCGGTGGCGATCAGTTTCCGCGTGTAGAGGACCGCGAGGCTATAGTGTTCGAAGATTTCAACGGCCCAATGAGACTGAGCGTCAAGTGGCGGATGGCAGGCACTCGCATAGCCGGTAGCGCCCGCTTGGGTGGTGGCGTCGAGCGCCAGCCTAGGACAGCCTTTATGTTCGTCCGGCCTTGAGCGCGCGGACGATGCCGTGTGCGTTCCTCGAGGCGTCTCCCTCGCCACGTCACGAGATTTCATTTCACCGCTGTGGTATCGGGACAGAATTCGTATGGTGCAGACAGAGCAAGAAGCCTCGGACCGGGTTGTCCGTGAGGCCTGAGATGCGCGAAGTTCACGATCACTTGGACGAACGTTCGTCGTCCAAAAGCTGCCTGATTGCCGCCACGCCCTTTGCGGTGTCAGACCATGACTGTCGCCAAATCAGCAGTGAAACACACGCCATCGTCGCAGCCACGAATGGTAATAGGCCAAGAAACCAGAACGTGGCAGCTACCGTAAAGTAATACGATCGGACCCCGACACTGAACGATCTAAGTGCTGGATTGAGGACGAGCGTCAACGCGTGGGTCCAGGCTACAAGGTCGCGCTCCTCTTGGCGAGACGGGCTCGCGCCTATCGCTGCGAGGCAGTAGTTGATCTGACGAACTGCCCAGATGAAGTCCGAGAGCCCTCTCAAAAGCGTCGCAACAACGAGCAATACTTTGCATTGGAAGAACCAAGCGGGGTCCTGAACGGCAAACATTGCTATCAGACCGTGTCCCGATCCGTAGTTCGGCTCAACGAACAACGCGCCGCTCAAGCCCACGATGACAATAAGGTTAGCCGAGCCGAAGAACGACGCCGAGTTGATCGTATGTCAAAGAATGGCGGCGTCGCCGATAAAGTTGTTATCCCTCGTCAGCACCTCTCTCATCCAGGAAGAGCGAATGCGGACCATGTCGATCGAGAGGCTGTCGTTTCTCCTTGGCCAACCGATCGCGATAAGGGGCTCAAAAGTGATCCACACAATCAGGAAGAAAAGAAACGCGAGGGCATTCAGAAAATCCATCGGCGACCTCGAACTATTTATCGTGCCAACTGTAATCGGGGTGGCCGCTACTGCAAGGGGAGCGCGCTCCTGATTTTCAGTCCGCTGAAAAGCGCCTCGATAGCTTCGCAAACAACTTTTTCAAGCCAGGCTCGCCCACGCGATGAGCTGCTTCCGACGCCGAGACCCAAGCCAACTCCCTTTGGCCGCGCTCCGGAAAAATCGATCGGGTCTCCCTCACCTTGATAAGGTGAACCGGCGCCCCTCCCTGCCAGACTGAGTGAATGCCCTACCAACCCCTCTACCACTGGCGCCGCACAAAGCTCACGGTCTTGCCAACTGGACAGCCTGAAGCAGATATCATTGATGACCGACATCGACGCAAGATCCGCGCTCCTGACGCTGCTGAAAGAGATGAAGCTCGAACCTGGGTTTCGCTCAGCCTCTATGAGATCGGCCCGCCCCTCGGCGGCCAAGGCATCAGCCAGGACGCTATCGTCAAAGCGCTGTACGCCATCAAGGATGAAGGCGTGATTGATCTGCCGAGCGGTAATCGGCTCGTCCTGCTGAAGCCACTTACATGAGCAGAACGAGCCCCGTAACTAACTTCGCATCTTGATGTTGCGTAAAAAAGCCGAAGCACAACGCCCCGGCCCTTTGTTGGTGCAGTCAAAGCGTTGCAAAGAACGCCTCACCGGCAGCTTACTTGCGTGCGCCGCCCGGACGGCCCCTGTTCTGGCCGGCGCCACCGGAGGTCTTCGCATCGTTGGACTGGCCAAATTGGGTGCCGCCGAGGTGTCCACCGCCGCTGCTATTGGCAACGTATCGTTCCGTCCGACGCTGAAGCTCGGCTGCATTGGTCTTGCTCATAGGATCTTCCCTTTGTTGAACAGAAATCGCCTCCGGCCGGGCGGCCGGGGTGCGTCGAATCGATTTTGAGAGAAGAAGTCAGCTTGAACGCCTGAGACGTTAAACAAAGCTCGACCAGCAATTTCGATTTGAAAGCTTTGCGCGCTTATCGCACCCAAAGCAAGGGTAGCCCGTCGCCCGCTCGTGAATTTCGGCCCGCCAGCGGGCGACCGGAGCACAAAACCGACTGGTGCGACTGAGACCCGGGAACTCTCCGCCCTTCCATATGTTCGTGTGTGTCGCTGTGAACGGTCTGCAGCCAACGCAGCGGCAAGGCAAAGGGCTTTCGTTGCTGACGGCCCTTCGTCGACCTGTTGCTGGGTCGGCTTTCCGTTACAGTGGCGTTAACATGGCCGACCCAGTACGGGCCGAATGGCCTTGCCACCGTGGAACTTATCGCCGTTTCTGCGTGTTTTACACCGCCGGGATGCATCCCTTGCCGTCACCGGCACGTGGAGGGCCTTGAGCCCCTGTAACTCTCTCGGCTCTCCATATCCTCGGAACATGCGGTCGCTTACTCCGTTTTGAGTTTGACCGCGCTCGCTAGCTTGCCGGCTTTGCCCTGACGCGGTTAAAGGGTGGGGAGCCTTCCTGAGGTTCCCCACTTCCAACCGGAAAGACAGGAGCACCTGCATGTCAGGCTACGGTCCAACCCTTCGCCTTGCCCTACTTCTGCACCGTCTGAACACCGACGAGTTCAAGCCGCTCCCTCCGGGCCTAGGGCGAAAAACGGTGAAAGTTGCGGATGAAGCGGGGTTTGTCGAAGTCAGCGATAGCTCGCGGTTTCCGATGTGCCGGTTGACGGCCGCAGGTCTGGCTTACCGTAAGGCGAACCCATACCGCTTCGACTAGGATCGCAAGACGTGGCGGCCGGGACACCGCAATGACTGGTGTGACTGAGCCTCTTCAGACTTTTGGCTGCCTTGGATGACAGTGGACTTGCCGTAAACTTGCCATTGCATCCTGTGAGTGTCGCTGAGATGAAAACTGAAATCGACCACGTCGCCCATGGCTGGGCTTTGCTGGCGCTACGCAATCCCGAGATCCGCGCGCTTTCTGAGCACCGACAATCGATTGGCGAGATGTGTGAAGCCTACAGCATCGCCGTCCTCCACCTTCGCGAGTTGAGAGCACTTGGCCCCGACACCGATCACATCGCCGAGTATGAACGCCTTATTGCCGAAATCGAGCACGAGACGTCGTATTACTTGACAATGCGCGCTCGATTGTCGGCCTAGATGTGCCGGAGCGATCAGTGGTCCCTGCCAGCGCGGGGCGGCGTAATGATTTGATCGAAAGTGCTTGGCATCAACGTCAAGTCAACCCGATATGGGGGCATCACCTGAGCGTTTCGCAAAGCATTTGGCTTCGACCGGGCTGTGAGCTTGTTGGAAGTCAGAGGTCTCTGGTCGGTTCGCTTGCGAATAGACAGCGGAGGCATTTTTGTTCTCCTTCATTGGCTGTGTATCCCATGACAACAATGGCTCGACGTGTTTGTTCCGATCGGCATTTGGTCAGTCTGAGGCCACGCTCTGGATGCTTAGGACGCGGAACTTATCGCGCTCACCTGTGTTCTTTCCCGCCGAGATAGTCTCCCAACGTCTTGCTCGGCACTTTTGGCTGCCTTGGATGACAGTGGACTTGCCGTAAACTTGCCATTGCATCCTGTGAGTGTCGCTGAGATGAAAACTGAAATCGACCACGTCGCCCATGGCTGGGCCTTATTGGCACTGCGAGTTCCTGAGATCCGTGCGCTGGCGGAACATCGCCAATCGATCGAGGAGATGTGTGAAGCCTACAGCATCGCCGTCCTCCACCTTCGCGAGTTGAGAGCACTTGGCCCCGATACCGAACAAATCACCGAGTATGAAAGCCTTGTTGCCGGGATCGAGTACGAGACGTCGTATTACCTGACGATGCGCGCTCAACTGTCGCCTAACTTTGCGGGAACTGATCCCGCTCAACCGCGTTCTTCCCCGCCGAGATAGTCTCCCAACGTCTTGCTCGGCACGTGGAGGGCCTTGAGCCCCTGTAACTCTCTCGGCTCTCCACATCCCCTTCACTCCGGAACATGTAGACTTCTGGCTCGTTTCGATCCGACCGCGCTGGTTAGCTGTGCCGGCTTTGCCATTGTTGCGGTTGAAAGGTGGGGAGGCTTCCGGGGTCTCCCCCACCGCCACACGGATGGATCAAGCCGTAATGCGCATCTACTGCGTGTGTTAACGATGTCTTAAAGTGCAATTTGACGTCGTACAAATTTCTGCGATTGTCGCCCCGGGCAACTGAGGGGTTAAACCGTGACTGTAGGAATTTGGGCTCGCCGCGCTGGTGCCGTGATGATGGCGCTTGCGCTGGCAAGCTGTACGACGACACAGGCAGAATTTGCGAAGAAGCCGTCTGCCGTGAGCAAGGCAGCGCTTTGCAAAACCGCGTTGGAGACGACAGATCCCGCATTCCAGTTCCAGCTGGTATCCGAGGTGACCCGTCGCGGCATGAACATGTTGCAATGTCAGCAGATGGTCATCCAGCAGCAGCAGGCCGCAGCAGCTCTCGTTGCTATCGCTGTAGTCGGCACCGCCGTCGCGGTATGCGCGAATAACTACTGTGGTGGCGGCAGCTACTACCAGCCTCGGCGCTACCCCGGAAACTGCTATTCGCCGAATGACACGGCGGCCGATGGAACGCGCTGCGGCAACCGAAGCGCGATGTCACGACCTGGTGGGTGGTGATCACTAAGACGCCAATTTGAACACCACCGTCGAAATACAATATTAGACGACCACACTCCATGAGCCTGTCACGCCTTTTTCACGATGCCAGATATTGCGCGAATCGAACCTTGCTGACCTCTTTCAAGCAACCAAAGGAGGTGCTTCAATCTTCCACCTCGACGAAAAAAACGCAGTAGCCTTTACCGAGGGTTCCGTCTCTCGCGCCGTGAAAAAAGCAGGCGTGGAAGTCAAGACCGTCCGTGTCGAGCCTCACGGATCTGTGGTTATCAACGGGGATAACGGGGGGCTTCTGAGGGAGGACATGCCCCGCAAACGCTATGCTTTCACCGTGCAAGAATTCGACCGCTTCGGAAACGAACGCTGGTATTTTCGCATTGGCAAGGGGAAGCGCATCCGGCTCCCGGCACCGTGGGGGTCAAAGGAGTTCGAGGCCGAGTGGCGCCGCTGCATGGCAAACGAGGAGCCCGCCCCTGCTCCAACCACGCAAATGCCTGGGCTACTAATCGCCAGCCGAGGTCTTCATCGCTCATTTGCGCGAAAGCGGCTGATCCCCTACCCTGCAAACGAGGCAGGATGCACTTGGGTTGGGTTCTCCAAACTCGCACACCAGACTCCAATTGAGAAAATCACCGCCAGGACTCATGCGGAAATACACCGAGACCGAAAGGACTACCGACATGCGCGGACCGATTATCGAGAAGCTCTCTGACGAGATCGGTATCTAACCAGCGACTTTCCCCGCGCCTAGTGCTCGTGATCGTTGATCCGATGGGGACACGGCGCGGGAAGACGGTCTCGGCGCCCTTAGGCGATGGGCTTGGCGGGTGGTGCCGCCTCGTGCTTCGATCCTCGATGGGATGGAACTTTCGGCCGCCCGAAGTATTTTGACGGAATGAAACTCAATATCGCAATCGTAACAATGGTAGGCACTGTGTTGGCTGCGTGCAGCCCAGCTGGGCCATCAGGCAATTCATCCGTACCTCAGCCCGCCAAACCTGTCGAACTCAAAAAATACATGGGCCACTGGTTCGAGCTGGCGCGCTACGAGAACCAGTTTGAGCGCGGTTGCGAGGCGGTTACCGCCGACTACTCGCTCCGCGACGATGGCATGGTTCGTGTGCTGAATGCCTGTCGCGAAGGCGGGATAATCGGTAAGCGCAAAGAGTCCGAAGGTAAGGCAAAGATTGTTGCAGACAGCGGAAACGCCAAGCTCAAAGTCTCGTTCTTCGGCCCGTTTTACGGGGATTACTGGATCCTCGATCACGCCAACGACTATTCCTGGTCGATTGTCGGCGAGCCCTCAGGTCGCTATTTGTGGATCCTGACGCGGACACCAACACCCTCAGGAAAGACCAGTGACATGCTTGTCGAAAAGGCGAAGACGCTAGGTTACGATGTCGACATGCTGAGGTGGACGCATCACTGAGCGCACCATGGGCGCTTGCCGCTCTGCAGGGCGTACTTATCAGGTAACTAGGACAGGACTGCAGCGGATAATGCCGGTATAATCGAGTGATGGTCTCCCAGCCCATACCGGGTTTCTCGCCCACAGAAAGGCCGGTGCAGAACACAGCGCATACATTCGCTGAAGCAAATCTCCTTAAGGGGAGGATACTGCTCAAACAGCTGTGCGTACACCAGATCGTTGTCGTCTGGGACATTCTCCCCGAGTTCAACGTGCGAACGAGCGCGCGGCGCGTAGTTTGGAGCAGTCGCGTCAGAACCTCGGCGGCGACGACGGGCCTACGCTCAAAGACATTCGTGATGCCATCATCGTTTTTGAATGCCGTGCATCCGACAGCCGTGACACCTTCGATCGGAAGGTCCTCGTCGCCCAAGTCGGCGCGGCGGCGAGCTTCGCGAAACTACGGCGGAGGTTCACTGTGGGATGCGAGCGGATGTGCGACGTAGATGGCGACAGGTGCGAGACCAAGTTTCCTTGCCTCGACGCGGCGCCCTTGTTGGCGCCGAAGGTCTCTTAGCTCCTAACAGGGCGCGCGCCTCGCCCCGAGCCAGCCTCGGTCCTTTCTTGCAAAGCGAAACCTAACGTGCTCCGCCTGGGATACTATTGACGCGGGTGACCGCATTCAGGATCGGTGGCGC
Organism: Rhizobium sp. Rhizsp42; assembly: GCF_047304155.1. NCBI lineage: Bacteria > Pseudomonadati > Pseudomonadota > Alphaproteobacteria > Hyphomicrobiales > Rhizobiaceae > Rhizobium > Rhizobium sp. Rhizsp42. Next base: position 18,543 of record NZ_JBGLYS010000021.1, read on the forward strand.
AATGGGTCGTTTCGTCGGCGACGAAGAACCTGATGGGCGCAGGATGCCGATCAGGCGTTGGTCGATGATGGTTGCGGACCGTCGGATCCCGCATTTCTTCGCGACCCGTCTCATGCAAGCCCCCACTCTGGTCGGCTGGGCTTGCGATCTCGTGCTACCTGCGGCGGCCTCCGTCCTGCTTGTAGTTTTATTCGGCGGCCTCCACGCGCTCGGTACGCTTCTACTGTTTCGCGCGATAAATCGCGGCGTAGTCATATCCTGGCACTGGTGTCAGGGTTCGTCAGAACGGAACGAGCATGGATGAGGAAGTCGATGATCTTCCCAGTCTGGAAACGCGGAGCCGCGCGGGAATAAACTCGTGGTTCTTGACCACGACCGCCCGCGCGGCAACAGGAGTTCGTGGAACGAAATCGCCGCTCGCGCATTAAGATGCGTTACCATCCAGGAATATCGATGACAGAACACAATAACAGTCGGCAGGACGCCAGAGACGCCGGTGACCGTCTTGTCGCTGATCACGCTTCGGAAGACCCGTTCGCCGCAGCGTTCAAAGCCACGCGTATGCCGATGCTGATCACCGATCCTCGTCAAGCGGACAATCCGATAATCTTTTGCAACGCGGCTTTCTGCAAGCTCACGGGCTACTCCAACGAAGAGCTCATTGGCAAGAACTGCCGCCTCCTTCAGGGCCCCGAGACCGATCCGGACGCCGTGTCCAGGCTTCGCGAAGCCATTGCTGCCGAAAAAGATCTCGCGATCGACATTCTCAATTACCGAAAAGATGGGTCTCCTTTCTGGAACGCCCTCTTCGTCAGCCCGGTCCGGGATATTTCTGGCACGGTGATCTACTTTTTTGCCTCTCAACTCGACTTCACGAATATCAAAAGCAAGGAAGCCGAACTCGCGCGCGCGCGTCACCTCGCCGAGGAAGAAGTGGGGATGCGAACGGCAGACCTGACCGACGCCCTGCGTGCAAAGACAACGCTGGTCCACGAGGTCGATCATAGGGTCAAGAATAACCTCCTTACGATCGCATCCATCGTAAAGCTCCAGGCCCGGATGACCGAAAACGACATTGTCAAGCGTACGCTGACGTCTGTTCTCAATCGCGTTGAAGCTCTTAGCACCGTCCAGCGCAAGCTTTTGAACGACGAGGAAGTGGGGCAATTCGACGTAGCCGATTTCGCGAACACCCTCATGATCGACAAGATCGGCGCACTGAAGCGCTCCGACATACACCTGACAACGGATCTACACGCGGTTGTGGTGCCTGCTACCAAGGCATCGCCCTTGGCTCTCATTATCAACGAACTAGTCGGCGACGCGATAAGAAGAGGTCTGAGCGACGGCGGTGGCGAGATCCATCTGGAGATCAGACGGCTCAACGGACACTTCCTTATCCGAGTCGTCGATACGGTCACGCCGGTTGACGTAGACAAAGAGGAAGCTGCGTTCAGCCAAGCCATGCTCGAGGCGTGCCTGAAGCAGCTTCGAGCAAAAATCGACCGAGTTGTGAAGGGCCACCGGACAGACGTTACAGTCACGCTGTCCGTTAAGGACTGAAAGGATTTGATTTGAATATTCTGATTGTGGAAGATGAAGTCCTTCTTGCCATGGAGCTGGAAAGCGAAGTGGAAGGCGCCGGGCATCTCGTTGTTGGGACGGCGACCGATAGCCGTGAGGCGATCGAGATCATTGATGCCACCTCGCCGCAATTTGCCTTTGTCGACATTCAATTGCTGGATGGCCCAACGGGTATCGACGTCGGACGCTACCTTTCGGCCAAGGCCATTCCATTCGTGTTCGTATCGGGAAATCTCAAGCGCATACCGGACGACTTTGCCGGTGCGCTCGGGGCGATCGAGAAGCCCTACACGGTTAACGGTCTGCAAAACGCCTTGCAGTTTCTGCAGATCATCATCGATGGCGGCCATGGCTCGCAGGTCGCGCCGCCTAGTCTCGTCCTCTCCCCTGCCGCGCGCGCCACCGTTGCGGCATGATCAACTCCGCGATTTCGCGGTGAAGGAAACCAGTGAGTTCACCATCGGAGCGCATCGGCGCCGTTCGGAATTCAGGTCTGCTTGGCGTTCAGGGCCAGTCCGAATTTCAGGACATTATCGAGGTCGTAAAGGCCGGGCTGGACTGTCCCGTGGCGCTTGTCTCCATTCTTGACGAGGACCGGCAGGTCTTCATCGCTCATCTCGGTCTGCCGGAGAAATGGGCCGAGGCGGCAGAGACCCCGCTGACCCATTCCTTCTGTCAACACGTGGTGCGGGACAATCAGCCCTTGATCATTGGCGACGCGACGATCCATGATCTTGTCAGAGATAACCTGGCCATCACGGATCTGGGCGTGATCTCCTACATGGGCGTCCCGGTCACAATGCCGGAGGGTCTGGTTATCGGAGCGTTGGCGGCGATTGACGGTGAGCCCAGAACATGGACAAGACGAGAGCTCGAGCTGTTGAGCCGCATCGGCAAGGTTGCCTCGAACCAGATCGCTACGTTTCTATCAGAGCGCCGGTGGAGTTCGCTTTTCGAGCAGCTCGAGGAAGGTATCATCGTCGGTTCGGTCGTCCGTGACGTCAATGGAACTATTGTCGATTGGCGACATGACAGCGTCAATCCGGCTTGGAGCAAGCTTGTGGACTGTCCCGTCAAGGACGCCACCGGTCGTATGATGCGAGAGATCTTTCCAAATTTTGGAGAGGAGTGGGTATCGGACGTCGCGCTCGTTGTCGAAAGCGGACAGAGCAGGCGTTTTACTCGGCACATTCCCACCCTCGGACGTTGGTTCGACGGCTACGTGCAGGCGACAGGGGACGACAAATTCATCATCATTTTTGTCGATGTGACAGACAGAATGGAGGCTGTGGAGGCCCTTCGGGACAGTGAGACAAGACTGCGCCTGATCGTCGAGGGCGCCAAGGATTATGTGATCGTGACCATCGATCACGAAAAGCGTATCACGAGCTGGCTTGGCGGCGCAGAGGACACCTTTGGCTGGACCGAAGCAGAGATGCATGGACGACGGTTCGAGGAGATATTCACGGAGGAGGACCGCGCGGTCGGCGTTCCAGAAACTGAAATGCGCAAAGCTGCAGCCGAAGGCGTGGCACTTGATCGAAGGTGGCACCAAGCGGCCGACGGAACACGGGTTTTCCTAGACGGGACCATACGACCGTTTCCAGGCCATTCCGGTCCGGAAGTACCAGGCTTCATCAAGGTGGCCAGAAACGCGACATCTCAGAAGATCGCCGAAAATCGGCAATTGGCATTCCTTGAGCTCGGCGACAAGATACGGGAGCTGGACGATGTGAAAGATGTTGCATTCGCCGCAGCGGAAATCATGGCCCGCAACCTGGAGGGCGCGACAAGAGCCGGTTACGGGGTCATCGATCCCATCGTCGAGACCGTGCAGATGCTACCCGATTGGTGCGCCGAAGGTATCTCGACTGTCGCCGGCTCGCACCAATTCCGGGATTATGGCTCCTATATCGAAGATCTCAAACGCGGCGAGACGGTCATTATTCCAGACGTGGCCAAGGATCCTCGGACATCGGCGTCAGCCGAGCTTTTCCATTCGATCGGGATTTCTGTGCTGGTGAATGTGCCAATCATCGAGCACGGCGCCTTCGTAGGAGTCATGTTCGTTCACTACGACAGACCTCATGATTTCTCGTCGGAGGAACGCGACTTCGTTCGGACGATCGCAGATCGCACACGAGAGGCGATTTCGAGGATTCGCGCGGAGCAGGAGCAGCAGGTTCTTAATCACGAGATCAGTCACCGACTGAAGAATACGATGGCAATGGTCCAAGCGATAGCCACGCAGACCCTTCGCCCTGTCACCGATCGGGCGCCTGTCGAAGCTTTTACGAGCCGGCTTCACGCTCTTTCGAAGGCACACGATGTTTTACTCGGCCAGGACTGGTCGTCGGCGCGGATGATCGCCGTGATCGATTCCGTTCTCGGTCAGCTCTCATTGCCAGAGCGATATTCTATCTCGGGTCCAGACCTGCAGCTTGGACCGCGCTCGGCGCTCTCTCTGGCGCTGCTGATGCACGAACTCGGGACCAACGCGCTCAAATATGGAGCCTGGTCCAACGAAGCAGGCAGTGTCGATGTCTCGTGGATGATCGAAGGAGCCAGCGATGACAGTCTGCTTGTTCTTGCGTGGGACGAGCATGAAGGCCCTCCAGTGACCGCCCCATCTGGCAAGGGGTTCGGATCGAAGCTCATACGTCTCGGCTTGACGGGAACCGGCGGTGTCGACGTTGATTATTCCCCTGATGGGCTGAAGGTTAAGATGCGCGGACTGATTTCGCAGTTGAGGCAGTCGTGATGACCGTGAGTAATATTGCCAAGGACGTCGCAATCGTTCTAGTCGTTGAAGACGAGCCGCTCCTGCGTCTTGCCGGCATAGACCTCATCGAAGCTGCTGGATATGAGGCGGTAGCGGCGTCGGACGCGACAGAGGCGATCGCGATACTTGAGTCACGCGATGACATCCGTGTAGTCTTTACAGATGTCGATATGCCGCGCGGCGTCGACGGAATGCGCCTGGCCGCGATCATTCGAGACAGATGGCCGCCAATCAAGGTGATCGTGGTCTCCGGCCACATCGAGGATCCCGGAGACGTGATCCCGGCCGAGACGGTGTTTTTCTCCAAGCCTTACCGGGAGGAACAGATCGTGGCAACCATCAGGCAGATGCTGTCATGACACGGACCGGACTGAGCCCGCGTGCTTCTGGAGTTAAATCCATCCCTGGGTGTTCGGTGCGTCCGAATTCAGCGTGGCGAAGTCGACGAATGCCCTCAATGGCGCGGGCATGAACCTGCGGGAGAAATAAAGGCGCGGCCCATCGAAAACTCATCCACCAGTCCGGTGGAACTAGCTCTAGTTCCCCCAATGCGACGTGCGGCTCGAACCAGTTATCGAACCTGTATATCACACCGCGACCCGCGCGCGCCCAATCGATGGCGGCAGCCGCCGCATCCACGCCGACGATCAGCCTGCCCTGTGGGTCGATATTGACCGACTGCCCGTCTCTCTCCAGTTCCCATGGCACGAAGGCGCCGCTCGAGAACCTGAGCTGTATGCAGGCGTGGGCAAGCAACTCGTCCAACTGCTCTGGCATGCCGACCTTTGCGAGGTATGACGGCGCTGCGAATGACTGCGGAGGTGTCGAGGAATTGGCGCGAGCACAATGTCGTTGCCGAGGCAGAACGCCGCAGGCATGCGGTATCAGGCGATACTGACGCGGTCGAAGCGGCGGGATAAGGTGAAGGCCCGCCACGCTGACGAAGTGGGCTCAGGTCTCAGTGGCTGGGATGAGTTTGAAAGCAAAGGCCTGCTGCGATAGATGTCCTTTTAAAGTAACCCGGCTAGGGCCACTCGACATCTATTCCGTGGAACTCGTCTCGAAATGATTTCAGACCTTTTTTGTCGGCTGCTGTCACGATCACAAATCGGCGGCCGTCTCCAGGTGGCTCCTGGTTTGACAAGTCGAACATCCAGATCGTTGTCGCGGTTCCCCTAGTGATCTCGATCAGCTTCTTCATGGCTGGATCTTCGACGGCGTCGACGACGAAGCTCATCTGATAAGCAAACGTCTCTTGGCCCGAGCCTCCCTGGAGCTGCTCCCTGAACCACTGCCAGACGTTGGGAAAGTCGACCGGAAACGGAGAGAGGTCCATGTTCACGTGAACAACGTCCCGCGCGAAAATGACCTCACCATCGAAGAAGGCATGAATACCTAGAAAGTATTCGGGGAGGTCCATGTGCGCGGATAGCGCGTCTTTCAGCATTCTCAAATTCGAAGTCTTTTGGAACACGTACTTCCCCATGCGATTGACAAATGCAGTCGAAAAAATCCTTTGTTCTTCTATGGGTGGCGCAGAACCGTTAAAAGTTGGCCATACGATTCAGGCGGGTATTCGTGGAGGTCTCATCGATAAAGATGAGCCGCGACAAGGCCTTGTTGAAGAACCGCTTTCGGCGGTTGATTCAAAGGTCACGGCCATTGGCGATCTCCGGCCTGCGCTGCTCGCTTGCCTTGAGGCCTTTTTTATTGCTTAGCCCAAGCCGGTGCAAAAACCGCCCGACCGTAGCGCGATGGATTTCAATTCCGCGCCCCGCGAGTGCAACGCGCAGCTCATCCTGAGTCGTTTCGTCATGCGCGGACATCCGCTCGCGAACCCAATCAGCATGAGCCATAAGCTTCGCGCCGCCAGGCGGGTGGCCCTGCTCGGCGGCGGCGAGAGAACCGGATGACCGATGCAGGATCATCATGCGGTTGAGGTTCGCTCTGCGCTTGCCAACAGGCATGACACTGCTTCGGAAGCAGGTGAGCCGAACAACACACCTCGCCCGGTCGTGCTGTCGTCCTCCATGCAATTTGTCGTAAGGTGGGTCGGTCAGCCTCCAAGCTGCCCGCCTTCACCTGCTACTGGACCTTCTCGGTTCCATTAGGCGTCGTCACTTGCGTCGGCCCTCCACCGTTCCCAGACGGTGACGGGTTGCGATCGGTAGCCTCCGGAGGGCGGCCACTACCATCGGCCGCGTTGTTGTCGAAGGTACCAGGACCCGAGGGCTGAGCATTGATCGGGTCATTCTTCGTAGCGGTTGCAGGCTGAACATCGGAATCGACGCTCTCACCCCAAATCTCGACGCCGCCCCATACCATCAGCGCGAGGACAAGGCTGCAGACCAGCACCACGAAGACTGGTTTGCCGTAGCTTCCTTGCCGAGCTTCGCTCGCGGTTTCTGTGATCTTATCAGTCTGTCTGCCGTTGAGCTGTGACATTGCGGATCTCCTGAACTTCAATAACCGCCGACGATTGGTAGGATTTCACCTGTGATGTAACTCGACATCTGCGGGGACGCGAGGAACACATAGGCGGGTGCAATCTCCTCCGGTTGCGCCGCGCGTTTCATGACCGCCCCGCTGCCAAATTTCGCGACATCCTCGGCCTGCTTGTCGGAGGGATTGAGTGGAGTCCAGACTGGCCCAGGCGCGACGGCGTTTACTCGGATGCCCTTCGGCACGAGCTGACTCGACAACGCTTTGGTGAAAGCGTGAATGCCACCCTTCGTCATCGAGTAATCGAGGAGCTCCTTGGACCCTTCGAGGCCAGTCACCGAACCAGTATTGATGATGGCGGAACCGTTGGACAGATGCGGGATCGCGGCCTTGGCCATATAGAAGTAGCCGTAGAGGTTCGTCTTCAGGGTCTCGTCGAAGTGTTCGTCGGTCAGATCTTCGATATCCGTGGTGTGGACCTGGAATGCGGCGTTGTTCACCAGGATGTCGAGCTTCGAGAATTGCATCTTCGTCTTCTCGACTGCCTTGCGGCAGAAGGCGGGATCCTTCACATCGCCGCGAATGATGAGACACTTGCGCCCTTCCTTTTCCACCGCGGACTTGGTTACCTCAGCGTCCTCGGTCTCGTCGAGATGAACAATGGCGACATCGGCGCCTTCCCGGGCGAAGAGGATTGCGACCGAACGTCCGATGCCGGAGTCCCCACCTGTGATGAGTCCGACCTTGTCCTTCAGCTTCTCGGAGCCTTTGTAAAACGGCGCGTCGTACATAGGCGCCAGCGGAAGGTCTGCCTCGGATCCGGGTTTGTCCTGATGGACGGCCGGAAACGGGGGCTCTGGATATCGACGAGCGCCCGCCTGCATGGCTCCGTCCGGCTTCGACTTCTTCTTCTCGTCGGCCTTCTTTACCTGCTGCTGGATCTCTCGCTGTTTTTTGGATGTGGCTTCTGACGACATGAGACGATCTCCTTGCTGTTGGAGGCCTAACGTCGGCCGAGGCAAAAGGTTTGCGTTCTTGAAAGAATTCGAGCGCACACGAAAACCTTGTCAAGGCAGCCTGCTGGAGACATCGACCACGCCCCCCGAATTGGCTTCCGTGAGCGTCTGTCGACCGCCCTGCCTGCGCAAAACGGGCGTCTTTTGCCCGGACATCGCTCCCCAAAGCCAAGCTGTTGGCTGGGACGGGGGCGCTTCCGTTAGAGCGCGGTATTTTGCGACGAGTCCAACGCGATTTCGGTACGGCGGTTGAAGCGTGGTGGTTGACCTGGCTGGCGTCGCCCGCTGGCCCTCCACAAAGGCATCGTCCCGGATCCGAAGGTGGCAACCTCCATCATCAATTCCCCAGCGTGATTGACGGATCCTTCATAATGAAACTCCGGGGAAGCAGCCATGCGTACCGAGATGGCTACTCAGCCCTCGCCGTTGAACTCGACTGTGACTTTCCCGTCATCCCTTTTATGACTCGAGTTCCTAACATTACAGTTGCGCGTTTTTGTGAACTCTGAATCTATGGGTCTCCATGATTGGGAGGTCATGGATGGCAGGTGCGTCAATCGAGACGACGTTGGAACTTTTTGCATCGTCGCTGCGCGACGTGAAGGCTCGTATTCGAATTGTTTACGCAGGAGCGCGTTGCGGCTTCGGCGAACCTTTTCCTGGACGGCTTGCTGGGTGACGAGCGCCGCAAGACAGGCTGGATGCGCGCCGAGGCGGCCGGTGATTCCGGTCCCTGGCGGCAACAAGCTATTCTCGGTCGCGGACGCTGGGACATCGAAACCCGCTCATGGCATGGCTGGCACCGCCACGTTTCCCTCGTCATGCTGGCCTTCGCCATGATGGCGGTGATCCGGTATCGCGCCAATGACGCGACGCCCCCAAAAAGACCACGGATTCCGACCATCAGGAGTTGATCCGCTGGTCTATCCAGGAAGTCCGGCGCATCGCCAATAAGCTCGCCCAGCGTCGCATAAAGCACGCCTACGTCATCGCATGGTCGTGTTGGAGACGCGCGCATCAGGCCGCCGCCAGGCGCGCGCATTTGGAAACAAAAATGCAACTGTAATGGTAGGCGGCAAGCGAGTTGTCGCCTAAGCACCAAAGAACCAGGTCAGCCGTTCGGTCGGATGACGACCTTCACGCAACCATCCTGCTTGTCCCGGAACGTTTGGTACGCCTCGGGACCTTCCTCCAGACCGATACGGTGTGTGATGAGGAACGAGGGATCGATTGCGCCCTCCTCAATCAGGTCCATCAGTGGCTTTAGATACCGCTGAACGTGTGTCTGGCCCGTCCTCAGCGTCAGTCCCTTGCCAACGACGGCGCCAAGTGGAGTGGGCACGGCAGGCCCGATGAACACGCCCGGCAGGGATACAACGCCGCCAGGACGGCAAGCCCTGATAGCCTGGCTCAATGCGTACGGACGTTCGGTAGAGGTAAGCTTGGTTTGCATCGTCTCCATGACACCGCCCGCGCCGTGGCTCTCCATGCCGACCGCCTCGATGACCGCATCAGGGCCCTTGCCGCCGGTTAATTCAAGGATGCGCTGTTGCAGGTCTTCGTCGGTGTAATCGAGCGCTTCGGCGCCGGATTGCCGGGCAAGCTCCAGCCGTTCCGGCACGGTGTCGATTGCGAGGACACGCTCCGCGCCGAGAAGGAAAGCGGACTTGATCGCGAAGAGACCGACAGGGCCGCAGCCGAACACGGCGATGGTCTGGCCCTGTTTGATATCGCAGTTTTCCGCCGCCATGTAGCCCGTCGGGAAGATATCCGACAGAAAGAGGACCTGCTCGTCGGAAAGTCCGTCCGGGACCTTGATCGGACCGACGTCCGCATAGGGTACGCGTAAATATTGCGCCTGCCCGCCGGGGAAACGACCGTATAGTTCGGAGTAGCCAAAGAGGCCCGCGGTCGGATAACCGACCTGCTTGGCCTGTTCGGCGCCGTTCGGGTTAGAGCGCTCGCAGAGGGAGAATTGGCCCCACTTGCACTGACGGCATTCGCCGCAGGATATTGTGAACGGAACCACGACGCGGTCCCCTACCTTCAGTTTCGAGTTGCCGCGGCCGACCTCGACCACTTCGCCCATCGTCTCATGGCCCATGACGTCGCCGGCATGCATTCCCGGCACGAAGCCGCCATAGAGATGGAGGTCGGAGCCGCAGATGGCGCAGCTCGTCACCTTGATGATTGCGTCGCGGTCGTGCTGAATGATCGGATCGTCGACTTCCTCACACCGGATGTCGCCGCTGCCGTGCCAGGTAAGTGCTTTCATGTCTTTTGTCCTTTGGATTGAGTTTCGATGATGCTGGCGGGTTACGGCTGCCACCGCCACCCGCCGCGCCGTAGACCTGCCCCGTCGCGTAGCTGGCCCGAGGATCGGCAAGTTGGACGTGGATCGATGCGAGTTCGGCGGGCTGTCCCGGGCGGTCCATTGGCGCGTCGCCCCCGAACTTCTCGAGCTTTTCCATTGTCGCGCCGCCGCTGACCTGAAGCGGCGTCCGGACGGCAGCCATCGCCTATGCCCGCGAGGGCGCGGGCGTTGCCATCAACTACCTTCCCGACGAAGAGCACGAGCGTCGCGCTCGCCGCGGAAAATATTGATCGTCGGCTGATCGAAAATTTAGATTGAAATGTCATCTTCATCCCGTCGGCATGTGGGCGGACATGCCCAACTCGCTAACCTCTACCGCCGGGTGTTGTTCCCGCTAAATCAAATCGTGGCAGGAATTGCCGTGGCGGAGGGAACAGAGGTTCAGGACGCTGCCGGCCCCAAGGGCGCCTCCGATGGAAGAGGCTCCGGTCTTTCAAAGAAGAGGCGGAAACGGTCGAAAAAAGTGGGACGGCAGCTTGCTAAACCATGATCTTGTAAAATGGGATTTTTGTCCCACTCGGGGTTAAGCAGATGATTTTCTTGGAATTCGGCAGACCCTCAAAGTATGCTCTCGCCAAGCCTTCGATCCCAGGGCCTCCCAGTATGAGATCGCTGCGGACAGATCGCGCGCTGGGCTGCCATTTCGTTAGCCATGGCGAGAAACCGGCAAAACCACCATGTTCACCATCCCTGTCGCGTCCGGTTAGCACGCTCGCGATCTCGAATTTGGAAATGCGGACCTGGCCCTGATGTTCCCCCAACCCCCGTGTACGCTAAGGTACAAAGCATGCAAGATGGGTCGGATCTTGCCTGAGAATTGGAACCTCCAGCTGCCCGACGTGTTTTCAAACGTCATTTCATAGGAGGACACGATGGCTACCACCAAGACCAACACGAAGACACTTGATGATTTGTTCCTTGATACGCTGAAGGATATCTACTTCGCCGAGAAGCAGATTTTAAAAGCTCTACCAAAGATGGCCCGCGCTGCACAGTCCGAAGAAGGCAAGGCGGGTTTCCTTCAGCATCGAGATGAGACGCAGGGTCAGATCGAACGCCTGGAACAGGTTTTCGAACTCCTTGGCAAGCCCGCCCGTGGCAAGACGTGCGAAGCGATCCAGGGGATCATCTCCGAAGGCGAGGAAATCATGGAAGAGTTCAAGGGTTCCCCTGCCCTTGACGCAGGATTGATTTCATCGGCTCAGGCTGTCGAACACTACGAGATCGCTCGTTACGGCACGCTTATAGCCTGGGCGACCCAGCTTGGCATGAAGGATGCAATCCCGCTGCTCCAGGCAAACCTCGAAGAAGAGGAAGCGACGGATCAGAAACTAACGCGGCTTGCCGAGGCGGCGGCGAACGCCAAGGCCACGAAAGCAGCCTAACGCTTGGTCAGGGCTGCCCCAAAAGGGGCAGCCCTATCGTATGTCGGCCAGTAGCCGTCCTCCGTGATGTTCATTGGGGTCGGCGAAAGTCTCGATAACGCTTCCACCGTAAACTCCACCTGCAGCATGAATGCCCGCATCGGGCTAGGCATAGCGATGCCAGTGAGTTTCTCGCGTGCCAGAAAACGGCCCACGCCCGCCTCCCGCAGACGCCTTTCCCCCTCGGCCGCGATCGACGCATTCTTGCTTTGAGCGACAGACTTGGTTTCGGTTAGGCCACCTTCGATTACCCTGAACATCCCATTGCCCTGATTACGTTTTGCAGCCTATCTCAAAACTTACCGCGATTCCTGGCAAGTCTTCCGACATTCAGCGGTAATAACTTTCATGCCGCGTGACAAATTCGCGACAACACTCGTCTCTGATAGCAGGAGCAAGAATCGGCCACGGGCTAGCTTTTGGTCTGAAGGATACGAATGCGTTACGCTGTGGTCGATATTGATCGCCGGAGCAAGGCAACTTGGGTTGTTGTACACCGACCCATTTATCGAAGACGGCGGCGCGGGGCCGAAAGTCATGATTGGAAAGCTGCCGAGGCTGTTCGCGTTGAGCCAATTGTCCTTGGCATCGAAGTTCCAATGTATGTGCCCACCAAACGCGACATCCGAGCAACGATCCAACAGCTCCCTGGCGAGGCAGGCCATGGAACGCGGGGGGCGGGCCTAGTGTCACGGCGATGGCCCTGGCCCTGGTGCTCGCGATCTTGGATGGGCTCGCATCAAACCCGCCAGGTCTCAGTGCTTGCAGGGTTGGGCTCCGAGACCTCAAAGTCTCGGCGACATACTCGTGTTTGAAGCATTCGTCGCCCTGGCGCGTCTGATGGGCACGGCGGATGACGCGACTTGCCGCTTACGCAGCACGGGAACGACTGGCCGGGGTCGATGTAACCAGCGCTCTTGGTCCGGAATCGTGCATGAGCATGCCGGGTGCCGTACTCATACATGCCGATCTTTCCGACAACCTTGAAGAGCTTCGTCGGCAATGCCTTGTGGTAAGGCTCTCCAAAACAAGAAGGCCCCCGACCGCTACTTAGCGCTTACCGCCCGAGCCGTCCTAGCATCTCACCGTCCCAAGTTCGTTACCAAAACTGACCTTGACAACGCGCCCGGGCAAGGCGGTCGGAAGTTAACCCTGCGAGCGCCGGTCAGAGACAGCTTACTTCTTCCAAGGTTCCCTATGTCGAACTAGATCGAAGTCATCATCGTTCTTTCCGTCGTCGCTGTCCCTGTATTTATAGCTATCGAGTCTCCGCTGCCCCACTTCGTCCGATTCTTAGGAACTGATGTGGGAACCGTCAGCGACCTTCTTGGTTTGCGTTGGAGCAAAACCGGAGATTGATATGACCGAAGAAGCACGTCGCCCGACGCCACCCTACCCCAAGCAGCATCAGGAACCGCCAGGCAAGACCGAGGCGATGCAACCGGTTCCTGACCACGGTGAGCAGTCATACAAGGGCAGCGGCAGGCTTGAGGGTAAGGTCGCCCTGATCACCGGCGCGGACTCAGGCATCGGCAAGGCGGTAGCAATCGCGTTTGCTCGCGAAGGAGCAGATGTCGTGATTTCCTACTTGAGCGAAGACGACGATGCCGCTGATACTGTGAAGTGGGTTGAGCAGGCAGGCCGTCGAGCAATTGCCGCCCCGGGCGATATCACCTATGAGGAGCATTGCCAGGAACTCGTCCAACGAGCTGTCCGCGAGTTGGGAGGCATCGACGTTCTCGTCAACAATGCCGCCTTCCAGCGAACCTATTCCGACATATCGGAAATACCCGTCGAGGAATGGGACCGGACGTTCCGCACGAACATCTACGCACCTTTCTTCCTGTCAAAGGCGGCAATCCCGTACATGCGTCCAGGAAGCTCGATCATCAACACGACGTCGATCCAGTCGCGGCAGCCCTCACCGCCGCTGCTGGCCTACGCGTCCACGAAGGGCGCGATCTCAAACTTCACGGCGGGTCTCGCTGAAATGGTTGCCGAGAAGGGTATCCGAGTAAACGCGGTTGCACCCGGGCCGATTTGGACACCGCTCATCCCGTCGACGATGCCAGCGGAAAAGGCTGCCAAGTTCGGCCAGCAGACCCTGATCGGTCGCGCGGGGCAACCGGCTGAGTTAGCTGGGGCTTACGTTCTGCTGGCTTCAGAACTCGGCAGTTACATGACCGGCGCCGTGGTCCCGGTGACGGGTGGCGAGATCATGATCTAGTGCTCTTCGTCGGCTTGGCTCACCACCGATTGGCAAACACCAAGTATGCGGGTCGTGCCCGCGAGTTGGCTTGCTTTTGAGATTGCGCCCAGCTTCATTGTTGAGGTGGCATGCGAGGGCCGGGCCTTCGCCGCGGGGCGGTAACCACTCACACTGTCCTGATTGCAGCTTTCCGAAGCCGTTGAACTGCATCTGGACCGCGACCAGGCTCAGTTGGATCAAACCATTCCCAGCCAAACTTCGACATGAACGTGTACGCTTCTGGCCGGGTTGCAAAACAGTGGATCCTGCAGAGGGCCTTCGTGGGTTAAGGACAGGACCTCGGCGCAGTGCGGCTTAATAACCGGTTGCAGAAGAGTGCCTGCTCTTCCGATATATTGTCATTGGAGAGGTCCATGCGGAGCACGATTTGATGAGAAATCAGCAAGAGCGGTTCGGTTGAGCGTATCTTGGCAGCTATGGGAGACGTGGCTGTCAGCAGCCAGACCCTCGACAAGCTGAAGGCCAAGCGACCGGTGGTTCCTTATCAAGGCGAGGAGCATTGTTCCGTGGTTGGACGGATGATGGCGATCCGCGCCACGCTTCATACAACGGCCTTCGTGAGGTCCAGGATAGCACTGCGATCTTCGAGATTGATAGCATCGCTTAGAGGAGATGCATCTCTCCAGCGCCGTCGGCACTGGCGCCGTTTAGCCGCGCGCCGTCGAATAATGCGGGAAACGAGCCAAGCACGGGGAGCTTAAATGCGTTAAGAGATGACCGCGTCCTTGCGCGGCCACCTCAAATCAACTGATTAAAATCTTTACATCACCAGCCTGTCGCGGAGTTCCAAGCGCGTCCTTTTGATGCGGCGTCGGCCTTTTCCAGCCCTTGCTTAATTCGATCATCGGAAAATGGCTTACCAATTATGTCGACCGCGCCATCCAGGCCATGCCCCACGTCACCCGGAGATGCCGTAACGAAGACCACGCTTACTCCAAAACGGTCCGTGAGACGACGGGCAAGGGCTGCTCCACTCATGCCATCGGCGAGCCCCAGATCCACTAACGCCACATCAACGCGGGGTGCGTGAGCAAGAGCCTGCTCCACGGTAGTGACAGGCCCAACTGCTGTGTGCCCCACTTCGGCAACAATTCGCTCAAGCTCCAAGGCAATAAGCGCTTCGTCCTCGACTATTAAAACTCGCATGACACTCTCCTAAAAAAAGCAACTATTTAAATCGCCCTCTGTGAAGTTCGAGGATTTTCACATGTTATTGAAGGCTGCCTTCCCTTGGCTGACCGAGACGAGAGGACTGTACAATTCTCCCGCGATGGACGTTGACGATGGAGCGGATCGGCCCTCTGATCCACGCCATCAAGAGGGCGTCACTCAATTTTTCCGCTAAGACCAATCAGTGGAGGACCGCCCCGACCGGGTATCGTGCATGACGGCACTGAAACGCAGTCAGCAGGCCTAGCGCACGCAGGACCACGCTCTCGGTTAGGATGATATCCGCCACAGCAAGTTCGCCCGCCGCTGAAGACATCGCGCTGCTGACGGATCGCAGTATCATCCCAAGGGCATCGTCGCCCTTTTCCGTCGCTACATCCGCATTACTTTCAATTGGCGTGGCAAGCAGCTCAATGATTGCCTGGCGCTCCGGTACGGTCATGTATCTGACGTCAAGTGTTGAAGCGATCATGATTGCCCTCCGTGGTTCCGCCTTCGAACAAAACATAGACTACGCGATCAAGCCCCGTTCGAGCCCAAGCGTACGGTGGCGAACAATGAACTTACCATTCGAGGGACGCGGGGACGCGCGCGGCATGCCTGCCAGTCATCGACCATGCCGGGGACCTTGCCGCACCTGCGCCAGCAGTTCGGCTTTCAGGCGGCTTGGGCCGCGGGGGGGGGCGGGTTTCCGTTGCCTTAGATGTCGATTTGGGTCCGGGGGAACCGGCAGTTCTTGCCGACAACTTCGAGCTTCCAGTGATCCGTGGAAGCGTCGATGACGGCAAACGCGAAATCCCCAGGTTGTCGGACCTTTTCAGTAGCCTCGAAGGCTTCTGGATCACAGCATTCAGCCGCGCGTCAATGATGGACAAATGCCAGTGACGGAAGAACTCGAATCTGTTGCTGGAACGGTGGTTGTGTCAAACTCGATCGCACACTTCAAGAATGCGCCCCCGCTCGGGCCCAACTCTGACCGTCCCACAACCCGAGCATCCATGACGGCTCTCCTGGAAACATGAAAACGTATCGACGCAGGCTGTGACGCAGCATCGTACGGCTCTTTTCCGGGGGCGGTGGCACGACGACAATCTAACCCTTAGTTGAGTGTGATGTAACTATCGTTTGCGGACTGGGAGACGTATCGCCGTGGGACGCAAGCAGACACTCGTGCAGCCGGAACCAGCCCTCCTTGTCGCCGACGCGTTATGGTAGCATTCGAGGCGCGGGAGCGCGAGACGACAAGACGTTTGGGCCACGGCGGATGCTTGGAGGCGATCCATCCTCCAGCAACAGTCCGGCGCCGCTATACCTCGCTTCGCTTCAGCAGGTAGTCCAGGCCACCTGCCCGATACCAGCGAAACCCATAGGGCTCTAGCACTATGTGATGCTCGTAAGTTCCCGTTGCCTGGCTGTCGTGTCCGTCGAGAATGTCAATCAACATTCCCGGATTGCCCTTATTGTTGAGGCTGAAACTGATTTCGACGGGCTTGTCGTGGAAATTATGGATGATGACGACGACGTTTTCGCGCCATTCGTACCGCATGATCAGAACACCTGGATCCTGGCAGTCGATCACGGTGCAAGTGCCCCATCCGATCTCTGGAGCTTCCTTGCGCATTCTTATCATTCGCTCGGTCCAGTTCAGCATCGAGTCACTATCACGGCGCTGAAAAGCCACGTTCACATTCTCGTACCCGTATGGACCCTGTGAAATCAGCGGTAATACGGGTTTCTGACCTTTCGTGAAGCCACCTTGGGGCTCGTTTGACCACTGCATTGGAGTACGCGCGCAGTTACGCTCGGGCAGCGATAAGTCATCGCCCATGCCAATCTCATCGCCGTAGCGAAGAACCGGTGTGCCGGGCAAAGAGTACATGAGGCTGTAGGCGAGCTTGAGACGACGGATGTCTCCTCCCAGCATCGGAGCTAGGCGTCTGCGAATTCCGCGATCGTATAGCTGCATGTCCTCGTCTGGCCCAAAGGCGGAGAAGACTGCTTCCCTTTCATTCTTTGATAGCCGCCCAAGATCAAGTTCGTCATGGTTGCGTAGAAATACGCCCCATTGGCCAGTACGCGGGAGCTTCTCCGTGTCCCGCATTGCCCTTGCAAGCGGACGGGTGTCCGCGCTCGCTAGCGCATAGAAGAGCGACTGGTTAACGTGGAAATTGAACATCATCTGCAGGCGCTCGCCGTCGTGCCCGAAGTACTGCATATTTTCCCTCGGGACGACGTTGGCTTCCGCCAGGATGATGCTATCGCCCTTTCGCCACTGAAGAAATTCGCGAAAAGCGCGCAGCATGTCGAAGTATTCCTTGGGCTTTTTCACGTCCGCGCCCTTTTCGGCGATTACGAAAGGCACGGCGTCCATTCGAAACCCGGAAACCCCGAGTTGGATCCAGAAGCCCATGATTTTAAGGATCTCGGCCTGAACAAGCGGGTTGGCGGTATTAAGGTCAGGCTGGAAATCGTAGAAGCGGTGGAAGTAATATTCGCCGGAATGCGTGTCGCGCGTCCAAGTGGATTTTTGTACACCGGGGAAGACCATGCCCTCGCTTGCGTTTTTCGGCTTTGTCCTGGACCAGACATACCAGTCCCGGTACTTTGAGGTTTTGTCAGCCCTGGCCTCCTTGAACCAGGGATGTTCGTCTGAGGTATGGTTGACAACAAGGTCGATGAGAACTCGGATTCCGCGCTGCTTTGCGCCATGCGTGAACTCGACGAAATCCCCCAAGGTCCCATAGCGCGGATCAACGTTATAATAGTCGGAGACGTCGTAGCCGTCATCGCGACCAGGCGATGCCTGGAATGGCATCAACCAAATCGCGGTGACGCCAAGCCCAGCCAAGTAGTCCAAGCGACGTTGCAGGCCTTGGAAATCGCCGATTCCGTCTCCGTTGGAATCCATGAACGTCTCCACCGATAGGCAGTAGACGACCGCGTTCTTGTACCAAAGGTCGTTGATCAAGGCGTTGCTCCCATCAGCAGATTGATGATGGTGGTGGAAGGCATCGGCAACGGAAAGGTTCCAGGGTGTGAGCTGCCCGCGAGATTTTGGCAGCGGTTTCGACGAGGTTCTGGGAGCCAGTGTAGTTGCCGCTACATACCAGGGACGTGCAATCTCCCGCGGGCCTTGACCCTCGTGCGTCCTTCAGGGCCGACCGATGCCTTATCTGCGCGCAACAATCTGGTGGGCTCTTCCCACGCCGAACAGGAGCGCCAGGAGTAACCGGGGCGAAGACTTCGCGTCACCGCGGGTGCCACGTCATGGGAGGCAGAACACGTGAAGAGTGAAACCACCTCGCGGTTTGCGTGGAAGCGTGATCGGCGGGCGTCGAAGTCGATGACATCTCGAGTCCCACCACTTGAAATTAGAGACGATGGCGATAGTTATGTCCGCTAACGTACAAAGCTCGCGCTAAGTCTCGGGAGCATACTCTTTCAGAGAAGCGAGCCCCGCATGCCCACGGACCAGATAGTCGTGCTTGTCGTGGACGACG
The DNA here is from genome assembly GCF_047304155.1 of Rhizobium sp. Rhizsp42. Classification (NCBI taxonomy): domain Bacteria; kingdom Pseudomonadati; phylum Pseudomonadota; class Alphaproteobacteria; order Hyphomicrobiales; family Rhizobiaceae; genus Rhizobium; species Rhizobium sp. Rhizsp42. The sequence continues at coordinate 37,104 of NZ_JBGLYS010000021.1, forward strand.
AGCTTATTCTTCGCCTGTCGATCTCGGCCGAGTTGGAAGACGAGGGCTTCGTCGTGTTTGAAGCTGGCACGGCGGACGAGGCGATAGCGACCCTCGAGCGGCATCCGGAAATCCGGCTCGTGTTCACGGACGTCGACATGCCAGGAAGCATGGACGGGCTGAAACTCGCAGCGTTCGTACGCGATCGTTGGCCGCCGATCAAAATCATCGTGACGTCGGGCTACCGCCAGCCGGAAATTGGCCAGCTTCCGCAGGGCTCGCCCTTCTTGACAAAGCCTTATGCTTCCACCGACGTCGCGACTATGATCCGTGGGCTATTAATGGGTTGACACGGGCTTGGCCGTAGAAAAGCCATCAAGCCATCAAGCCATCAAGCCATCCAGCCGCTATTCGCGCTGGTCAAGCGTCGTCGATGTGACCCGCGTTTTCAGTGAACTCTCGTTCCTTGGCTAACCGCACGTCAACGGACATCTTTTCGCTCTTGTATGGTCCGAGTGACCCGGTGGCGCCGTCGTTGTTCCATTCCACCCAATGACCCTTGTAATCGGATCGAACGACTACGGATAGTGAGTGCTTCTCTTCTGACATGACTAGGTCCCCTACTGTCGCTACCACAGCTGGAATGATGGCAATGCGCCGCTGGAATTCGCGATCGAAGCTAGCTCAGCGAGTTTGATCGCTGGCCTCGTCACGCGCGATCCGCGCTTCGCGAAGCCGTTGAGTCTTAGCTTGTCGCGCCTGTTCCTCGGTCTGAAGTTCCTCGACGGCTTGACCGTGTGCGAAGAATTGGGATTGGACGCGGTCGAATGCGGCTTCGGCCTGCTGCCTGGACTTGCTGTGGGTCATGAAACCTCCTTGGGTTTCGGGGCTATGAAGCGAAAAGGCCGGACAACATTGCCCGGCCCTTCAGACGCGCTGCCCCATTGCCAGTACATCCGTGGTCAATGGGGCGGCCCGTTCAATCATGCAGCTTGCAGGTTGCAGGCAGACATCTTGCCGGACTTGGCGTCGCGCTCGAGATCATAGCCGATCTTCTGGCCCTCGACGATTTCGCGCATTCCCGCACGCTCGACGGCGGAGATATGGACGAACGCATCAGCGCCGCCGTTATCCGGCTGAATGAAGCCGAAGCCCTTTGTGGAATTGAACCATTTTACTGTGCCCGTGGTCATAATGAACCCTTTCAAAGCATAGAGTGAGGGACCGCGGAAGCGACGCTTCGCGGACGGTGATACGACTATTTTTGAGAGAGAAGGTTCGAATAGAGCGCGGTGCCAATCGCGCGGTAGACAAAGCTCGGCAAGCAAAAGATCGATGAAGTCATAGTTAGAGGCTTTACGCCGAAAGTCAACCGATAGTTTTCCAGGGACCGGTCGCTTCTCTTTTTTCGATTTGGCCTCGATTGATGGTGTGGATGGCTCCTTCTTCCGCCGGCGTATTCCGGCATGGTTTCGGTGTCATTGCCTGAAGCAAAGGAGCGATCCATGTCAGAACTTGCCACAGTCGGTATCGACCTCGCAAAGAGCGTCTTCCAGATCCATGGTGTAGACGAAACGGTCTGGTCCTTGTGCGACGGCAGCTTCGCCGCAGCCAATTGCTTGCGTTTTTCCAGAACCGTCCCCGGTGCCTCATCGGCATGGAGGCTTGCGCTGGTGCTCATGACTGGGCACGCAAGCTTCAGTAACTGGGACATGATGTCCGGCTGATGCCGCCATCGTAATGTAAAGCCCTACGTCGCGGAAAGACCGACGCCGCGGACGCGGCCGCCATCTGCGAGGCTGTGACGCGGTCCTCGATGCGGTTCGTCGCCATCAAGAGCGAGGCCTGCTCGTGGGTAATGGTTCTTCACCGCACGCGGGACTTTCTGGTTCGCCAGCGCACGCAAATCGGCAATGCGATCCGAGCGCATATGACAGAATTCGGCATCATAACCGCGAAGGGCGTGCAAAATGTCGAGCGGCTGAAGGAACAAGTGGATCAATTACCGCAAGCGGTTCGGATGCCCTTGATCTTACTATTAGACCAAACGTCCGAGACGAACACGCGGATCGAGCGGCTGACCGACGAGATCGAAGAGACCCATTCGCAAAGCGAGACAAGTCAGCGTCTGGCGACGATCCCCGGTGTGGGGGTACTGTCGGCGACGATTATCGCGGCAACGACCTCTGATGTCGACAATTTCGACTGCGCGAGGGATTATGCCGCTTGGCTCGGCCTCGCGCCCAAGCCTCATTCCGCCGGAGGCAAGCAAAGAGTGGGCGCTGTATCGAAGATGGGTAATCGGTACATGGGGCGCCTGCTGTATCTCGGCGCCATGGCGCGGATCATGCTCCGACGTCGCCTCAAGCGGGAGCCAGGAGCGGACTGGCTGTCGGGCATGCTCATGCGCAAGAAGACGAAGATTGTCGCGATTGCCTTGGCGCATCGCATGGCACGAATGATTTTTGCCGTCCTCGGGGACGGGTCTCGATACGAGCCGCGGGTCGCCTGACGGCTCCTGGAATGGTCAGGGCAACGTGAGGTGATGGCAAACAAGCGGAGAAGAAGAACCAGGACACCCCGATGAATCCGAAGCTCTTCGAGAGCGCTCGATTGAGTGGGACCTGTTCTCCAAGCGGATATTCATCAGGGCTCGCAGCGGTTTCGCTGCATATCAGACGCCGTATACATGGCCGGAACCGACCTATTTACCGGAACCGATCTTGTCCTTTGCTCGCAGGAGCCATCCATACAGGGATTCAGGTCGGCGCCGATGCGATCGCTGTATTTCTTACGCGAGGTTACCAACGCTATCCTATATCGGTCGTACGAAGAGATGACCTATATTTTCATTCGGCACGAGGTTTCGAGACTGACAGGCACACGCACGGCTGCCGGCTTAGGGGGTGTTCCCTGCCGTCGGCCGAGCAAGGCGAGACATGACGTGATGGTCTTGCGACTATTTCCGGGCCCGAGCGTCCACAACAACCTGGAATTAGGGCGGCCGAGGACAGCCGAATTCGCATCAATAACTACGGTTGCCTACAACATGTGACGGTTTCGGGGAATGCGATCCGCCCCGATTTCTCGACGGGCCACTTCTCTCGAAACCTGGAAACAGGAGAGGCCGCGCCCGGAGGTTTACCTTTTACGTTTTCGATCCAAGGATGGTGGAGGATCTGCTGGATCGAGGAGCCGTGGACGAATGGCGCGAGGAGGATGCGGTGACAAAGGCCGAAAAACGCAGACAGGCGGCCTACAAGGCAAAGCTTCCTCTGTCGCTTAAGCAAGTTAGGGAAGCTCTGAAATCGGCGAGTGAGAAGACGGATGACGCGCGGCCACGAAGCTGCGCGGATGGGAGGAAGTCGATCTCGCTGGCTTGCTCCATTGACGGAGTTGGATTGATAAACCGCGTATCCCGGAACACATCGGCGTTGGAGACGTTTTCTAGAAAATTTGTCGAGGTTTGATCATGAGAAGCTTGATCATGAAAACCATAGCGATCGTCATCACCGCGCTGTTGGCGACTTCTCCCGCGGTCGCGATCTCACGCCTGAGCCCGCTCAAGATGACGTGCGAACAGGCGCGCGCAACCGTTCACAACCAAGGCGCCGTGATTTTTCGCTGGTCGTCGCCCAGGGGACTTCCGCTGTATGACCGCTTCGTGCGGAACAGCCGCTATTGCGACGCGAACGAGTATGCCGAATGGAAGCGGATTCCGACGCGCGACCAATCATGCCCGGTTTTGTTTTGCGAGAACCTTGATCGTCTGGACGGCGACTTTATTATCCCGGACAACTCGCTCTGACGGGGTCGAACGCGCGTGCCCCACAAGGGCTTTTGTTGACGGGCTACGATCCACACATCATTCCGGGCCAACTCGCGGATATCGTGAGGAAGCCGATCGCGCTCCGCGATATCGTTGATGCGGTGAGCAAAGCTCTGAATGGCCCGCGGCGATAGCCCCGACCACTCATTCAGCGTCTGGCGGGGCGCGCCAGCCTAGGCTGCTGGCCGACTCCACCCGCGTCAGTCCGCCAAGCCGCCCGCGCGAAACCGCCGATCAGATAAGATCCCGCGCCGCGCCCTCGCGCGCCCTCGCAATCCCGCGGCGCTGCAACGCATCACGAAACACCGCTTCGACCTGATTGGCTGCCGGTGTCAACACTGGCGGCGGCGGCTAGAAGAGCTTCAAGAAATGGCAGGCGGTCTTCAAACCCGGTCCTCAAGTCAAATAGAATCCGCTTGCCCTTAGCGGTTGCTCTCGCTAACTTTTTCCACTCCGCAAGTATCGCTGCGCTAGCGCGCTCATGAAATTCGACCGCGGCGCCGTCTGGCCCCACTCGCAGCGACGCGATGCCGAGAAGACCTGCCCACGCTCGAATGCGGGCCGTTCGAAGCAACGCCGCCACTGGGTGGGGGAGGTCACCGAAGCGATCCAACATCTCCTCCTCCAACTCATCGAACTCTTCCTTCAACCTCATCTTCGACAGACGTGTGTAAAAGCCTAGTCTAACGGTTGGATCCGGGACGAAATCGGAGGGAATGAAGCCGGTTACGCCGACCTCGAAGTCAGGAAGATCAGGGAAAGCGGCTTTTCGGCCGCGAAGCGAGCTGACCGCCTTTGCGAGAAGCTCCTGGTAGAGACCAGTTCCGAGAACCTTTATGTGTCCCGCCTGTTCCTCGCCCACCACGCTACCGCCGCCACGCAGTTCAAGGTCATTCATCGCCACGTCGGCTCCCGATCCCAGACGATCGAACTTGAGCAGTAAGGATAGGCGCTGACGACTATCATCGCTTTCCTTCTCACCTGGCTCGGTCAGCATGTAGGCGAGCCCTTGCGATCGGCCCCTTCCAACGCGGCCCCGCAACTGGTGAAGCTGCGCCAGGCCGAATTGATCGGAACGCCAGACAAAAATCGTGTTCGCGCGAGGGACATCGAGACCGCTTTCAACGATATTGGTTGACAGCAGAATGTCGGCCTCGCCTTCTGAAAAGCGGACAACCGCGTCATCCATCTTGTCCACCGACATCTTGCCATGCGCCACCAGGACCGAGAGTTCCGGCACTATCTCCGCGAGCATTGCCTGGAGCGGATCGATGTCGGCGACCCGTGGGGCGACGAAAAAGGACTGCCCGCCACGACGTCTCTCGCGCAGCAAGGCCGCGCGGATCGTTGCCGCGTCGATTTGGAGGATCGAGGTCCTGATGGGGCGGCGCCGAGATGGTGCGGTGGTAAGCAGGCTCACGTCTGGAACGCCGATGAGAGCGGATTGCAATGTGCGCGGGATAGGCGTCGCGGACAGCGCCAGGACGTGGACGTTCGGCGAAAGCGCTCGCATGGCGGCCTTGTCAGCGGCGCCGAAACGATGCTCCTCGTCGATGACGACCAGTCCCAGTCTCTGGAAGCTCACGTTCTTTCCAAGGATTGCGTGGGTCGCGATAACAATATCGACGGTCCCTGCACTTATCTCATCGCGCGTGCGCGTGACCTCGTCGTTCCTCACCGCGCGAGACAGCAGGCCGACCGAGAGCCCAGACTTCTCAAATCGCTTCTTGAACACGTCATGATGTTGTCTGGCCAGAACAGTTGTAGGCGCCACGACCGTCACCTGCAGATTGGACATCGCGACGGCCGCCGCTGCTCTCAGGGCGATCTCGGTCTTTCCGAACCCGACATCCCCGCAAATCAGGCGATCCATGGGACGGCCACTCGCCATGTCGGCGAGACATTCATCTATCGCGCTCATTTGATCGGTGGTGAGACCGTAGGGGAAGCGCGCGCAGAATTTCCGATACTCGTCTTGCGGCGGCACTATCGGTTTCGTTTTAGTTTCCGAACGTCGACGGGCAACGTCAACGAGATGCTTGGCCGCGGAGCGGATATCCCGCTGGAGGTCATTTCGCTTGCGTGCCCATCCATTTGTATTGAGCCGGTCCAGGGTAACGGATGAGGCTTCGGCGCCGTATCGCCAAAGGAGGCCAAAATCCTTCATCGGAACGATGATCGAGGCGCCCCCGTGATACTCAAGCCGCGCGGAGTCAAATTCCACGCCTTCGACAACGGTGGTTTCGATCGCCCGCAAGATCGCGACCCCATGTTCTTCATGGACAACAACATCCCCGATCTGGAGATCCGGCGCCCGCAGCGTCGACCGGGTATGGTCGCGTTGGTCGCCGATGGGCGGCCCAAGAATGTCCTGGCAAGCCACAACAACAAGATTTCGTCCACGATCCACATACCCTTCCGTCCACGGGATCCTTCCGCTTCGAACGCTCGATCCCGTCTCCAACAGCTCTTGCCAAGTCGTGGCTGGCACGACGTTCGTGTTCAGCGATTTGCTCACCCGATCCGTCAATCGGCTCAACTGGGGTTCGTCTCCCACTATCGCGAGATGGGTGCCATTTGTGGCGACATTGTTGACAAGCTCCGTTAGAGCTCCGAACCCTTTCCGACCCGCTTCCAGCGGCAGGTATCCATCCGTATCAAGCAGTGACCAGCCGGGCCCCGAGCGCGCGTCGTCCCAAGCCTCGCGATCGAGGTAGAGTGAGCGCTGCGTCAAGGGCGCCCCGGAGGATATTCGCGCGTCCTCCATGATGTCGAGATACTCGTCCACTCTCCGGTCGACGTCGTCCTCGATAAGGAAGGTGGCGGGTTTAAGCACGTCAAACACTGTTTCGAGCGCGCTGTAATTTCTCAACATCCGTGTGTATACCGCCTGGCCATCGGAGGGTTCGTCGAGCTCGCCAGGGGCAAGGATTATTTCTGAAGCTGGTCCGAACAGCATCTCTTTGACACTCGCTTGCGTGCGCTGTGTCGCCGGATCGTAAAACCAGAGTTCCTCGACGATGCCGTCCTCGTTCAGATAGCATCGCATGGGGAGGTTGCCGCCGGCGGGAAATATATCAACGACGCCGTTAAGGATAGCGACCTCACCTGGTTCATCGACAACACCGTCCACCGCGTAGCCTGTCCGCGAAAGGAAGGCTTCAAACGACGACAGATCAAACCGGCCGCCGACAGCGACTTCGAAGCATGCAGACTGGATGACGTCCGCGGGTGGAATTCGCTGAAGCAAGGCTTCAAGTGATGTCACACACAATCGTCCGCCCGGCCGCGTCGCCAGCCACTCGCGCAAGGCATCCATTCTCATTCCCATTGAAGCTCGCGATGGCGGTACCCTATCAAATGGAAGACAGTCCCACGCGGGCAGATAAAAGAGTTTGCTCCCGAGCGAGAGGCATTCGCACGCCTCGATGATGCGCTTCGCACGTCCGTCCGAGCGTGCGACGAAGACGATGTCGTCGCCGTGCTCAGCGCCGACCTGGCGCGCGAGCTCGCTAGCGATAAATGATGAATTCGCGGCGCTATGTTGGTTTTGAGGGGCTACTGGCATCGATCCTTACCATGTATCTTGGAGGCGGGCGAAAAGGCGATAGTCAACGATGATCACGCGGCTAGGTTCCGGATGGATGGATGCTGGTTGCTTTCGCGAGATCGCGCCATTGGACAGAGCCTTTTGCCCCGGCATGCCCTGTCTACTCCCGCAAGCGGGCGCGTGGCGCGTGGCGGGAGTGGCCATGGACCGTGGGATACGTCTTCCAAACCCCGGCCACGGATTCCATCCCGGACACTGGCTATCCGCGCCCGCGGCTCTTGGATTTTGGCACCGATCTGGCCTCGCTGTTCGCTCAGACGCCTGCACCGGTCCCGGACGAGTTTCCAATGGCGGCGCCGAGGCAACAAAGCCCGCTTTCGAGCGTTAATCCAAAGGTGAAAGGGAGGACGTTCATGTCTAACGTGTCAAAAGCAGGTGGCGACGACCACAACAATGCCACAACTCGCAACACATTCGGTTCATCAGTCGAGAGCCAGGCGCAGATTTCGGACGCGGCGGCCGCGGGAGCATCGGGGGGTGAAGCGGAAAAGCTTTCAATATATCGGCTGGAGCCAATCGCGGCACCGGGTGATCCGCGGTGGGTGAACTCGCCCGGCCACGGGGTCGTCATGGTCGCGGCCCGAACGTCGGGGGACGCTAGGATCGTGGCCGCGAGTCGCGAACTCGACTTCATGGAAGTGGATGCCGCGCCCGCTGAGGATGTGACGACGTTCAACGCAAGCGCTTTTCGCGACGATAAGCTCTACACCGTGATCGAGGTCGAGCGAGGGCGGACCGATATCGCCCGCGGAGTGATCAAGGGCGAGATCTCGGTTGATACCATCAGGCCGGTGCAACCAGACTGAGACGCGGTTCGCAACCTCGCTCATCCATGCCAGAAGCAACACGGGATCGGAAGATGTAGATGTCGGTCCCGTCAGTGTCCAACATATGCCGAAGGCGGGAGGCGCCCCCACCGAACGCAAGTGCGCGATATCAGGCGCCCTCCCCCCGGAGAGGCTCGATCGGATAAGCGCTACCGACGGCCAAGCTCGGAAGCCTACTTCACGGGGGCTCGGCGGCGGAAAATCCGTCCCGTCATTGGAAGCTGAATTCGGGTCGTGGCGGCTTTTTGCTCGAGGAGGCCCGCATATTCAATCTGATCAACGAGACCGCGATATAAGGTTGATAAGCTCAAGGCGGGTCGTGGGTTCAGACATGAACGCCATTTCATTGCGCGGATCTCGGCGCGCGAACTTGATTAGCCCCGACGTCACGATGATCCGAATGCTCGGCCACCGGCTCCGCACGGTGGCGACGAGTCCCAGCCCGTCCATCGATCCGGGCATGTCAGTGTCCGTGAACAGCGTGTCGACGATGTTGGTCTCAAGAAGAACAAGTGCCTCGGCAGCGTTGGCGAGCTTCAAGCGTTCGGAAGCCGGCTCTGTCCAGGAAGTCCACCGTGTCGCGGCGTATCCGCGGCTCGTCCTCGACAATCAGAATGTTTCTGTTTTTGGCATCGCTCCGGTTGTCTTGGCAAGCAAATTCGCCACGCAGTTTTACGAGGACCTCGCGCCCATCACTTGATGCGCGCGTCGCCTCCAATAAATCGTACTCGGCGGATGCCTGATCCCAGTGATATTTATCCTGTCCGAAGGGCCGGCCGGCCTCCTCCCACAAAGCATAGGCACGCCTGGCGATCCATTCGCCACGATTTTCCATTCCAACCTCCCCATGATCCGGATTGCGCGAACTATTAGCCAAACCTCCTCGGATCAAAGCAGCTCCGGCCTGGACAGAGCCGAACCCGCGTTTCCATCGACGGCCTTCGTTTGTCTCTCGGCGGCTCAAACCTCGTTAATGTCGCGAGGTTCCCGTCGCGAACATGGCGAAGCGACATTCTCGTGAGATATTGATTTGATGCTGATCGATTGGCGCGCGAGCCGACAGCTGGCGATGGTGACCGGTGCCCGACGAGGCTAGGCCTGCTCCAACCCGCAACACCCAAGTACGCCCCGCTTGAAGCGATTTAGCGCGGTAACGGGAACGAACACTCACCCTTGGAGTTTCAAAATGGAAAAATTCCTTCGAGGGCTGACATGACGAATTCTCACGGCGGTAAGCAAATTGTAGCCGGCGACTGGACGCGTCTCGGCGCGAACTTCGATGGCGATGGAGTGAACTTCGCGATATTCAGTGCGCACGCCGAGCGCGTCGAGCTGTGCCTATTTGACGAGACGGGAATAATAGAGACCGACCGCGTCGTGCTTCCGGAATTCACGAACGAGGTTTGGCACGGCTACGTGCCGGGTCTGAAGCCCGGAGCACTTTACGCGTACAGGGTCCACGGGCCTTACGACCCGGAGAGCGGCCATCGTTTCAACCCGAACAAGTTGCTGATCGATCCATATGCGCGCGAGCTGGTGGGGGACGTCGAATGGAGCCAAGCGCAGTTCGCGTATAAGTTGGACGCCGAGGAAAAGGACATGTCGTTCGATGAGACCGACAGCGCCCAGTCAATGCCTAAATGCCGCGTGATTGACCCGTCCAGTTACGACTGGCAAGGGGACACGAAGCCGCGGGTTGCCTGGTCGAACACGATCTTCTACGAGACCCACGTGAAAGGTTTCACCAAGCTCCACCCCGCCGTTCCCGAGGAGCTGCGCGGATCCTTCGAAGGATTGGGGCACCGAGAGGTCGTGGACTACATCCGCAACCTCGGGGTCACGTCCGTCGAGCTTCTCCCCGTCCACTGGTTTCCAGATGACGCGCACCTGCTCGACAAGGGTCTTAAAAACTATTGGGGATACAATTCCCTAGGCTTCTTCGCGCCAACTGCCCGTTACTACGGCCCGAAGGGCATTGTTGGCTTCCGGGACATGGTCCGCGCCTTCCATGACGCCGGCGTCGAGGTTATTCTCGACGTGGTCTACAACCATACCGCTGAAGGCAACGAACTCGGTCCCACGCTGTCGTTCAAGGGGATCGACAACTTTTCCTATTACCGCACGATGCCTGAGCAGCCTCGCTACTACATCAACGACACAGGAACTGGAAACACTGTTAACACCTCCCATCCTCGCGTCCTGCAGTTGATAACCGACAGCCTCCGATATTGGGCTGAAGAGATGCATGTGGATGGCTTCCGTTTTGATCTCGGTACTATCCTCGGCCGTGAACCGGAAGGCTTTGATCAACGAGGCGGATTTTTTGACGCGGTCGGGCAGGACCCCGTTCTGTCTCGATTGAAGCTTATCGGGGAGCCGTGGGACATCGGTCCAGGGGGGTATCAGGTTGGTGGCTTTCCGCCGGGGTGGGCCGAATGGAATGACAAGTATCGGGATACGGCGCGCGATTACTGGAAGGACACCGATGGCACCACGGGGGATTTCGCGGCGCGTGTGCTTGGGTCTGGAGACGTGTACGACCTTCGTGGTCGCAGACCGTGGGCCAGTGTGAATTTCATCACGGCGCATGATGGTTTCACGTTGAATGACGTCGTTTCCTACGATGAGAAGCACAATGACGATAATGGCGAAGACAACAAGGATGGTCATGGCGACAACCGAAGCCATAATCACGGCGTCGAGGGTCCAACGGATGACCAAGACGTGATAGATGTTCGAGAACGACAAAAGCGCAACTTCCTGGCAACCCTGTTCCTATCCCATGGCACGCCTATGCTGCTCGCTGGCGACGAATTCGGTCGCAGCCAGATGGGCAACAACAATGGTTATTGCCAAGACAGCGAGCTTAGTTGGGTCCATTGGGAAAACCTCCCGGTCTCCGCCGATAGCCTTCGGGGCTTCGTGAAGAGGTTGATCAGCCTGCGTCAGTCCAATCGAATTCTTCGGCGGGAGAGCTGGCGCGATGGCATCCTGGTGACGTGGCTTAATCCAGGCGGCGGCGAACAGACGCAAGAGCATTGGGCCGATCAAGGGAGCACGACCATAGGCTTGCGTCTGACGGCAAGTTCGGACACGGAAGGGATGAATGACGTCATCATTCTGTTCAACCCGCATGATGGTGACGTGGAGTTCAGCCTGCCCGAGAGTTCGGGCAAGGGCTGGGTGGTTACTTTGACGACCGCCGATCCGATCATTGGGGAACAAGATATCGGCGAGACGGAGTCCTATCTACTCTCTCCGCGCAGCCTTGTGCTGCTATCCGCCAAGGGGTGAACCCGGCAAAAAGGGTGAGTGATTGGTTGACGGATGGAAACCACAATGGCCGTCAGCATGTTACGCCCTGTTCTCGCCGAAGCTTTACCGGTGACGGTTTAGCATCCTTGATCCCCTACGCCAGCGAAGATAAGGGAACTATTGCTCGAAGCAAAGGTTCGGGTGACAGGCTTTATCTATAATCCATACTCTTTCCTCGAGATTTCTCCGATCAAGCCTTTCGACACGCAACCCCCATGGAGACAACCATGTCCGACGGAAATCAAGGCCCTGCCTGGTGGTTCGCCTGGGTGGGCCATACCAACACCAATCTCGGCATGGCCCGATTTCTCGCGGTCCCCGTTAGCTTTGTTGTCATCCTCGGGCTCGTGGCATGGTCAATATGCCCGTGAAGCCTTGGAGGATTCGGGCAAGACCGGTTCGCGCTATATCGACGTAGCCACGGGCAACTTGCGTCATCACGTCATCTGGTGGCGACAGGTGATCGACCCTTCACCAGCCGTCACCAAGCGTGGCTGCTTGAAAACCGATTGGTGTTTTTCCGAGTTCGATGGCAGTAAGTAAGCACCGTATTCGGCGGCTTGCGAGAGCCTCGGATCGCGGTGGAAACGGTGCTCGCGGGAGCCTGTCAAACCAGGCCCCGTGGGCAGTGCCCTGGTCCTATCGCATCTTTCCCTCATTTTCCTCCGCGGGATCGAAGTTGATGTCCCAATCCTTGACCGGCTTTCTTCCTGGAGGTGTCTTATGTTCGGTCGCGTCCTCGGAGCCTGTTATCACGGTGGGCTTAGCGCTGTGCACCCCCGTGGCCTTGCGATCAGCGACGGACTTGGCAAATTGACCCTTGGCGTCCTTCTCGATGTCCGACATGTCATTCGCCTTTCTGCTTAAGGCCATCGGAGATCTTCTTGACCTCGGGATCGGCGTTGGTTTCACCGTTGGCATCCTTGGCCGTGTCGGGATTGTCCTCGGCGGGAAGGTAGCCAGGCGGGATATTTTCCCGCGGTCCTTCCCATCGGGGCGATTGGTCGGTGGTGCCGGGAGCACCTTCACTTTGCTTGCTCATACCCATTGTAAAACTCCTTGTGGTGAATGGGTAACCTCGCAAAACATCACTTGTTCCGGGTTGATCATGATGTTTGGTTTGATCCGAGAGAGACAATCTAGTGTCTCGTTCCTTTTCCAAAAGCGATTGAGAGTGTCGCGGCCTTCCAGGTTTTCCACGATGGCGACAAGGCCATTTTGGTCGCGGGAGCGGATGGGGACTTGGCGGGGGGCGGGGCTCGCTCGCGCCATCAACCAATCTCCCCGCTTACGCGATGGCCACGAACCGAACGTCCCCAATTAAAGACGCCAGGACAGGAACGATCAGGCGACCAATAAGTTTAGTGGTCTCAACTCGCCAAAGGAGCACCATCAAAATGAGAACCGCCCTCGCCCTCGCTGGACTTGCAATCCTATTTACTTCGCCCGTCCTCGCCCAATCCGCGGCCGAAAAGACTGGGGTCAACTCGGTCATGGGCGTTGCTCCAAGGACCGAGGACTTCGTCACCGAGGTGGCGAGCTCCGACATGTTCGAAATCGAATCCAGCAAGCTTGCCGTCGAACGCTCGCAGGACGCCGCGACGAAGACATTCGCGCAGCAGATGATCAGCGATCACATGAAGACGTCCGCGGAGCTGAAGGCGATGATCGATGGTGGCAAGGTCAAGGCCGCGATCCCGAGCGCGATGAGCTCCGCGCAACAGAGCATGCTGGACGATCTGAAGAAGCTCAACGGGGACGATTTCACCAAGCGGTACCACTCGGATCAGGAAGATGCCCATGAAGACGCCGTCGATCTTTTCAAACGGTACGGCGATGAAGGCGAGAACGCGGAGTTGAAGGCATGGGCCGCGAAAACCCGACCCGCGTTGGAACATCATCTGACGATGGCCAAGGACTTGAATAAGTAGTCTCGGATATCGGATTCAAAACGCCGTGGACCAGGAAATCCACGGCGTTTTGGTATCGACGCATTCGAGCGTGTCATTCGTTCCATCGCGACGTAGCGTTCGATGGTACAGTTTAACCTTCGCCTCCAGGCTCGACGCCGTTGGAACCGGTCCCTGGGATGCCAGACGTGACGATGTGCACTCCGTCGCACGCGTGCCAATGATGTAGGTCCCGTTGAAGGCGAACGACTTCACGGAGGGCGGGTTGTCACCAGGACGCAAGCGGCCAGCGCGACGGCGATCCGGGCATTTCGATTGGGCAAGCAGTCACTGGCTCCCTGGGCCCTCGCCGTCTTCGACGGCTCCTTTCGCGGGAGTACCCAGCGCTTCCGACGACGGAGTTTTCCTCAAATCGCCCGTGGCCGAAGGCGCATCCGGATCGGCATCGTCTCCACGCATTGCCGAACGCAGTCCTTTCGCGGCTTTTTTCGCCAGCTCCTCACGCCGCTCGTCGGCGCCATCCGAGACGCGGCGATCGTCGGTTCCGGCCTGTTTCGATCCAGTCATCCTATGCCTCTCGTCTGTTTGAGGAGGGATGCATTGCAAACCGCGCTGGCACCCAAAGGTTCCGTCAGGCGTGGTCCGGCGCGCTTGCCCCTTCCCAATCGAGCCCCGAGAGCGGCAGCGACCAGGCCGGGCTCGGCCTCAGTATTACCATGGTCCGGTCAAGACCACTGACGTTGAACGCCGTCGACACTCGGACCGCGACGAATCCTCCTCGGAAGGGCGCACTCGGCACGAAAGTTCATTCGATGTCAGATTCGGATGGCCCCGGTTTCAAAAGCCTGCCCGACGATTAGCGCGATAGGCGTCTTTTATTGGGAACAACACGAGGTTTTCGAGGTTCATGGGTTCCACAACGAAAGGAAACACCCTGTGCTCGGGGAGCCGGCTCCGGTGAAGGGCGACCCCGGCGGCAAGTCCCACCGATCGTTGTGAGCGACTTTTCCAACCCGCCTAGAAATGTATAGGAAAGCTAATGAAAAAGGTTCGAAATCCGATTAACGCATCGCGGCAGCGTTCTGGCCTGGAACGGCCGACAGAGGATCCCGGCGCGCGGGAAGGCCTGGCCCCCGCGCCCAATGAAGGGGAGATGACGTCACCTAGCGAGCCTAGCGTGTTCAAGAGCGAGGATGAAACGGTATCTGTCCACGAGCGAGAGCGCGACGAGTGGATTAGCAAGCGAGCTTACTCGTTGTGGGAGCAAGCGGGCCGGCCCGAAGGGCGCCACGTCGAGCATTGGGAGCGGGCAGTTAGCGATTTCAAGGAAAAAGGAAACGTTGACGGGGAAGACGCTCCAGACGGGGTTGGCGCGCCCGGCTCGTCAGGGACGTCGCGCGCCACATAGCAGCGACCGCCCGGCGGACCTTGCCCGGTCCGCGCCACCTTTTGCCTTGCGAGCGGCGCAACACCGGAGCCCACGTCGTTCAACTGGCGCGACGATGATCGCATCGCAAAGGATCGGGAGCGCTCCTCCCTCGGTGTCAAACGTATTGGAGAGTATCCTTGAACCATATCTGGCTTATCGCCGTCGCGGGAGGTGCCGCCCTACTGGGATTCGCGCTCGCGTTTGGAATGATGAAAGAGGATCCGAGACGTACGGCGTTTTCGATCGGCGTCGCGGTCCTCTTCGCGGTGGTTGCGCTTGGAGTTGCCCTTTTCGTGTCATCCTTCGCGACAGCACCGATCCGCGCCGCCGACAGGGAGCATTCCGAGGAAAAGCTGCCGGCCGGCCCCACCCATACCAAGGAGTTGCCTGGGAAGTAACGGTCTTTCCTCAATTAGGTCCTCGCGCCGCCCGCTCTTCATCCGGCTCAAGGCGCCGGGGGCGGGAGGTCGCTCACGAAGGTGTCGGCAATGAGGGTGCTTGGTGTTTTGGTATTGATTGCATGCTGCGCGGGCCTGTGTACGACAGCCGCGTGGATCGCGACCGCACCCCAAGGGGAGTTTCTTCCTGGAGACCCTCGACTGGCCGGCCCAGGGGATATCCGTCGAGGAGAACAGATCTTCACGGCCGCGGATTGCTCCTCTTGCCACGCCACTCCCGGTCAAACCGACCGCCTTCACCTTGGAGGCGGGCTAGCCTTGGCATCGACCTTCGGTACATTCAGGCCTCCGAACATATCGGCCGACCCGATTGATGGAATCGGAAATTGGGACGTCTCGGATTTGGCGAACGCACTGGTGGCGGGGATCTCCCCCACCGGCGCCCATTACTATCCGGCCTTCCCCTACACCAGCTATACTTCGATGACACCGGGCGACATACGCGACCTTCATGCCTATCTCAGGACTGTTCCCTGGGTTAAGGGCCGCGCTCCACCGCATCATCCCAGCCTTCTCTTCGCGATCAGGAGGTCCGTCGGAGCATGGAAGCTTCTTTTTTTCAGTAAGGGTCGCTCCGCCGCCCCGCCAGCCAAGGCGGACAAGCTGCTTGCCCGCGGCTATTATCTCGTCGAGACGCTGGCGCACTGCGCGGAGTGTCATTCCAGTCGAAACGTCGTGGGCGCGATAATCCCGGAAACACGATTTGCGGGCGGAATTGATCCCCAAGGCACGGGCTACGTTCCGAACATCACGGCCGCTCGTATCGCGGATTGGAGCGAGGAGGATCTCGTGCGGATGTTGACGACGGGCGAGACGCCCAACCATGGCCGGGTCGGTTCCTCAATGTCCGACGTCGTGGAGAACACAGCTCGCCTCCCGGAAAGCGATCGCGAAGCGATAGCTCATTACATTAAAACGTTGGGAGCGATTCCCTCGCCGCGACCTTGAGCTTAGTGGGTATAAAGATAGGCGACCAGGTCACTGGCTTCGTCGGGACTTATGCCACTCGCCGGCATCGCCGTTCCTTGAGCGTACTGCTCTGGCCCAACAATCCAGCGCCGCGCGTTTTCCGCGTTGTTGGGCAGGGTCCCGGCTATGTAAACGCGCGCCCGCAACCCCGACAGCGCCGGCCCAACCTGACCATCGGCGCCAGGCACGCCAGGGATCGTATGACAGCCAGCGCAACCGTAACGTCGAAAAATGGCGGGTGCCCGGTCCAGCTTTCCTCCGGTCATCAAAGCCGCGGTCTCGCCTATTTCATGGCGCGTCTTGATGCGATTGACCGTCAGGAACGACACTGCCAGCGCCGTGCACAGAAGGCATGTCAGCAAAGCGGGGTAACCCGTCAACCTACGCATTTTCGATCCTTGTGCTCGATTGCTTGATCCAAGCCGATAGGAGAAAAATCGCGGCTCCCGCATAGACCGTGCCCGCCGGGATCCACATTAAAAGCCCCGCCATTTGCTGATCTTGCAGGGGCGAAATTCCCCACTCGCGGGCGTCGGCGGTCTGAGCGACATAAAGAACACGCGGCGAGAGCGCGATCAACGCGCCCAACACGCTCGTATGCATCATCGTGACGAAGAGATGCCAAGCCGCGACACCCCGTTCGCTGCGCCAAATCATCGCCCACCAGAAGAAGATCGCCGTAATGAAAAACGTCAGATGCTGGGCCCGATGCGCCGTCGTGTCCGCGATGGAGGTGTCCAGCAGCACGGGTGCGTGCCAGACCCATATCGCCGCGCCGTGCAGCAGCGTCGCTAGCAAGCCGCCAGTTAGCGACGTCCATGCGACACGAAGCGGGGCAGCGTTGAACATCCGGCTCGCCGCCAGACGCCCGGCTCGCGGAAGCGACCACACCATAAATGCCGCCGGCCGCGAAAGGACGATAAGAGGCGCCGATACGGCCATCACGATCTCGTGCTCGATCATGTGCACGGCGAAAAGATGTTCTCCCAGCCAATGGATCGGCGATATCAAGGCGGCGGCCAGGGAGATGAGGCCGGCATGGAATGCCAGGATTCGAAGAACCGGCGAGCGCCTGTTGACGCAAACGCGTTTTAGCAATCGGCGGCTACCTATGATGGACGCTGTCGCGGCCACGCAGATGGGGACGATGACCAGGGGGTCGAAGGTCCACGGATATGAGCGCGCGTGCGTTTCTCCACCATGTGCGAAGGCATTGCCGGACACGGCGATCAGAACGGCGAAGGCAATCAACGTGCGCATGGGTCGACCAACATTATCGCGGCTCCCTGTAGACTGATCGCGAACATGAACATGGCCTCGAGAAGCTGGAGCGCGCGACCAACCTTTTCGCCAGGGGTTCCCAATTCTTGCCTACGCCCTAGACCGAAAATCGATCCGGAGGCGCTCAGGGCAATCGCCGCGGCGAACGAGACGAGCGTCCAGCTCGAACGCGCGGCGCAGTCGCGCCACGGAAGTATCTGTCCGAGCTGCGTCGTGGCGGCCCAGGCTATCGGCGCGACGGCAAGGCCAACAAATCGAATGGAGCTTGGGGTCATAGGCGTGGGACCCAATAGATGCAGCCGTAGATTGGCAGCCAAGCCACGACAACGAAGTTCCAGTACATGGCGTTGTCCGCCACGTCGTCATGGCGACGCGCGTTGTCCGAGTGCCTTGTGAACATCAAGCAAGTGAGAACCAAGGTTTCGGCGAGATCGGTTAGAACATGGCTGGTATGAAGACCTAGCAGCAACCAGACGATAGAGCCGTAGGCATTGCGATCCCATCCCACGTGCAGTGCTGGAAACTCATGAATTCTTATGAGAAGTGGCGCTATGCCGAGGCAAGACATAACCAAGAGACCAGCTCTTGCCTTCGGCAGGTCCCGCCGCTTTGCCCAGCGTGACACCAGGAAATTTGGAACGAGGCTGGCCAACAACAAGACGGTGATGGCGGTTCCCGCCCAAAGATCCGGTCGCGGCGCGTCAATGGGCCATGCGGGGGCAATGCTCATCAAATAGAGATACATGACGATGGCGAGCGCGAAGCCCGTGCCCTCGATCACCATGAATGCCAGGGTACCCCACCATGCGGGGCTAGCGGCTCCGCTTGCGTGCGACGTGAGCGTGGAAACGTCACAAACCACTCTCTCCTTCATCACCCGTCCTCCGGCACGCCTTTTGGCCAGAACCAGCCTATCAAGGCAATCGCGATGGGGATCGAGCCCCACACAACCGCCCACGGGGTGAATATCGACCAAACCAGAACCATGGATGCGGCCACCGCGGCAAGGAGCGGCCAAATGGAATCGCGCGGCGATGACTCCCTTGCTTGCGGCGTCGATGACGCCACGGTGGTGACGAGCAACTCGCGTCGATCGACACAAAGGCCCGTGGCGACACAAAGTTCCTCATCGTCCCAGAGGGGCTCGCCTGAACGCACGACCGGAATCCGCGCGAAGTTGTAAGGCGCCGGCGGAGAGGCCGTCGCCCATTCCAGCGTCGGGGCTCCCCATGGATTTGGGCCGGCGACCGGGCCGGTTCGCGCGCTTCGAACGACATCGATCGCAAACAGGAGAAAGCCGGACGCCAGGACCAGCGCGCTAAGGCTGATCATGAGGTTCAGACCACTCCAGGCAAGCTCGGGTTGGTAGGTGTATACGCGACGAGGCATCCCGGCCAGTCCAAGGACGTGCATGGGAAAGAAGGTGAGATGAAATCCCGTGAACACGAGCGCGAAGACCCAACGGCCTAAATTCTCGCTCATTGTCCGACCAGTGAATTTTGGAAACCAATAGTAGATCGCGCCGAGCAGGGGAAACACCGCGCCGCCCACGAGCACGTAGTGGAAATGCGCCACGACGAAATACGTGTCGTGAACCTGCGTGTCGAACGGCACCGAGGCGACCATCACTCCGGTCATCCCGCCGATCACGAAGGTTATGATGAAGCCGAAAACAAAAAGCAGCGGCGTTTTGCAGACGGGCCGACCCAGCCAGATTGTCGCCAGCCAACAGAATATTTGCAATCCCGCGGGAACGGCGATCGCCATGCTGGAAGCGGTGAAAAAGCTCTCCCCTAACCGTGGCAATCCGGCAACGAACATATGATGAACCCATAGGCCGAAGGCCAGGACGCCTGTTGAAACCAGTGCCATCACCATTGACAGGTAACCGAAAACCGGCCGCCGCGTGAAAGTCGTCACGATGGTCGATACCATTCCGACCGCCGGAAGAAATATGATGTAGACTTCGGGGTGACCGAAGAACCAGAAGAGATGCTGCCACAGCAGGACGTCGCCACCCTCGGCGGGATTGAAAAACTGCGTTCCCACCAGTCTGTCGAGGATCAGCGAGGTACTGGCGATCATCACTGCCGGCATGGCGAGGATCACCATGAACGACGTCACCAGCATCGACCATACGAACAGCGGAACGCGGTCGAGAGACATGCCAGGGGCGCGCTGCTTGAGGATAGTGACAACGAGTTCAACGGAAACGGCAAGTGCCGACACTTCGGTGAAGGTAATCATCTGCGCCCAGATGTCAGCCCGCTTTCCAACGCCATATTGGGGGCCCGACAGCGGCACGTAGGCGAACCATCCCACGTCGGGACCGGCATCGATTATGAATGCAGCCCATAAAACAATTCCGCCGGCCAGGAACATCCAGTACGAGAACGCATTGAGCCGGGGAAAGGCGATGTTACGGGTCCCAACCATCAGCGGCACGAGATAGACCGCAATCGCTTCCATGACCGGTACGGCAAACAGAAACATCATGTTGGTGCCGTGCATCGTGAATATTTGGTTGTACCGGTCTGGTCCAATGAATCGCGCTTCGGCTCGCGACAACTGCAGTCTCATCAAGAGTGATAAAATTCCGCCCAGGAACAGAAACACGAACGCCGTCACGATATAGCGGCGACCTATGATCTTATGGTCGACCGTGGACAAGGCACCCCAGAAGCTCCGAGGCGTACGCCAGATCGCTGTCAGGTGCCGGTCGACGTCGGCCAGGTCAAGGTCGGTGTCACGAAGATCGTTCGCACGGTCATGAGCCGTCATTTGAGGCTCTCCAGGTAGGCCGAGACGGATCGCAACTCGTCGCTGGTGAGAGGGACCGCAGGCATGTTGTTGCCAGGTTTAAGTGTTTGAGGGTCGGCGATCCACGCGGCCAACGTACCCCTCGTCCGGTCGAATAGACCCGCGCCAATCGTCCCGCGGCTTCCGACATGCGTGAGGTCGGGGCCGGTCGTCCCGTCCGCGGTGGTCCCGCGAACGCGGTGGCAGGCCGCGCAAGGCTTTCGCAGGAAAGCAGCCTTGCCGCGCGCCAGCTCCGGCTGATCTGGCACGAGACTTTCAGCAAGTTGGCTCGCATACCACCGACGATATGAAGCTTCATCGTCGGCCATGACCAACAGCGCCATGTGGCTGTGCTGAAGACCGCAGAATTCAGCGCACTGGCCGCGGTAGACACCTGGTCGATCCGCGTGAATTGTCAGGGTGTTGGTTCGCCCTGGTACCAGATCCTGCTTGCCGGCCAGGCTTGGGACCCAGAAGGAGTGGACGACGTCCGCGCTCTCGAGTTGTAGCCGCACACGGGTGCCCACGGGAATATGTATCTCGTTCGCCGTTTGGAATGCCGATTGGCCATCTTGGAGATAGGTGACGCGCCACCACCATTGCTCGCCTCGAACGACCACCGTCATCTCCGGCTCCCCGATACCGTCGATCAGCCGCGTGGTGTAGAAGCTCGCCACCGTCAGGCCAGCGATAATCACCGCCGTGGCGACGACCAACGAGGTCACGATGAACCTGGCACGTCTGTCCGAGCGGGCGGCGCGGTCGATCGGAGAGGACCGATGATGAAGAACCGCGTAGGCGAGAGCCGCCACGACAATGACCCACACCGTCACGCCCACGAAGATGAGGATCAGCATGAGCTGCCTTAGGTGGACCGCGGGCTCGCCATGAACGTCGAGCGCTGACTGTGTTCCCGCGCAGCCGGCAAGTGTCCCGATGACAAATATGAGGGGTATCTTTCCATTCACGGGCTTGGCCCTTGCCGCGGGTGGACACCTATCGGACCCTCTTCGAACAACATGACCGCCGGCCCGCGGTTTTCCGCGGGCCGCGCATGCTTGGCGTCATCTCGTCCGGGAGCACTGACTTTCGGTGTGTAGGACCCCATGGACTGAACATAGCCGGCGAGCTGCCAGATCTGCTCGATCGGGATGCGTTCACGGAAAGGCGGCATGCCGTGCGGCCGTCCGTCACGGATTGACGCAACGATCGAAACCATCTCCGGGCCATAAAGCCACCAGCCATCCAGGAAAGACGGGCCTTGCCCACCTCGTCCGTCGCCATGACATGTGGGGCAGCCGAACCAAGTATAAAGGCGCTTGCCTTGGCTCAGGTTATAAGCGTCGTTTTCGTATGGTTGGCCGCGCGCGAAGTCTATCTCGGGCGGCGCTCCACTTATGCCGTTCGGCATCAGCCTGAAACCGTCCAGTTCGGAATTAACGGGCGGATCGAGCCGGAACCTTCTGCCTTCGTCGATCCAGCCCATCACGCCGGCGCCTACGATAAGCGCGGCGGCAACACCCGACCAAGAGATGACATGCGACCAAGTGACGGCATGCCGGATCGGCGAACTTTGATCACGACAGTCCACGGGTTGATCGCGATCGCCGCGTGGAGCGCGCGCCACGCCCGAAAATCCTCGGCGGGCTGGGCGCCACGTCACGAACAAGGCCACCCCAACCAGCAGCATCGTAAGCCCGTTTATAAGCCTGGAAGATGTTATGATCATCCTTCTTAATCTTCACGTTAGTCGCGAGGTGCCTCCGAGGATCGGGTGACCGTGACAGGAAGCAGCTTGTAGGACGGGGTTTTGGACCTTGGGTCATGGTGGTCCAAGGGAAATAGCGGGTTGGCCTCCGGAAAATAGGCGGCGCACGAGCCTCTCGGGATGTCGTACTTGACAATTCGAAACCCGTGGACCATGCGTTTGCTTGATGGGTCGATCGCGGTGACAAGATCGACCGACATCCCGTTCTCAAGACCAAGGGCCGCGATGTCGGCGGCATTCATGAATACAACTCGCCTCGTTCCATCCACGCCCCGAAAGCGATCGCTGTAGCCATACACGGTCGTATTGAATTGATCATTGGACCGAAGAGTGGCCAAGTGAAGAACGTCGGTCCGTCCCTGCGTTGACAGGTCCGGGAAAAGCCTCCGCGGCGTCAAGAAATTCGCCTTGCCGTTCGCGGTGACCCACTTTCGTTCGCGCGCCGGAACGGGTCGAGGAAATCCTCCCGGCTTGAAAAGCCGCTTGTTGAAGTCCCTGAAGGTTTCGGGATATGTCTCCTCGATCGCATCCCTGATCTTGGCGTAGTCGTTTGTCCACTCGTCCCAAGGAACGCTATCTGATCGCAACGTGGCCTTGGCCAGCCCCGCGATGATCGCGGGTTCCGAGAGCAGCTCCCCGCTCGCCGGTTTCATTTTGCCAACGGAGCCGTGGAAGTGAGCGATCGAACTTTCGATCGACACGGCCTGGGGACCCGTGGCCTGTTGATCGATCTCGATCCTGCCCAGGCAGGGCAAGAGGTACGCGATTTCTCCGTGGACGACGTGGCTTCGATTGAGTTTCGTCGCGATCTGCACGGTCAGTCGCATTTTTCGCCAGGCTCGTTCCATTGCGTCGGTTTCCGGCGCCGCCCTCAGGAAATTGCCTCCGAGACCGAGGAAGGCGCGCGCCTCCCCCCCCAAGATCGCCTGACAGGTCTCCACTGTCGTGCGGCCAGTCCATCGAGGCGGTTCGAAGTGGTAGAGCTCGGAGAGCTTGTCCAAGGGTACCAGACCTGGCTTCTCGGTTATGCCCACGGTTCGTTGCCCCTGCACATTGGAGTGTCCCCTCACCGCGCATATGTTCGCGCCGGGCTTTCCGATGTTGCCACGAAGCAAGGCTAGATTGGCGACCATGTGGACCGTCTGAACGCCCATGAGATGTTGAGTGAGACCCATCCCGTAGACGAGTAGAACCGCCTTGGCGTTAGCGTATATGGTCGCGGCCTGCTCCATCTCTTGACGTGAGAGACCTGAGATTTTTTCCAGTTCGCTCCAGTCATGGCCGCGAGCCGCGGCGGAGAATTCCTCGAAGCCCGCCGTATGCTCCGCTATGAAGTCGTGATCCAGCACATGTTTCTTATCCACGGCCGCCATCGAAGCCGCGAACGCTACCATCGCGGCGTTCGAGGGATCGGCGGGTTGACCGTCATTTCCCGCCACTTTTGTGCTGGTTTCGGCGCGAAGGGCATCGTCCGCCTCGATCAAGGCCTTGCATATACCAAACAGCGCCGCGATATCTCCTCCGTTGCGCACCTGGTGGTAGCTCGACGAGATCTTGGTTTCAGGGCCGCCTAGCATTTGCGTCGGCGATTGCGGGTTCACGAAGCGCTCAAGCCCCCTTTCCCGAAGCATGTTGAAGGTCACGATCGGGACGCCTCGATCGACCGCGTCCTGCAGGTCATGGAGGAGCCTCGGCGACGATGTCCCAACATTCTGGCCGATGTAAAATATGCAATCGGTGTTTTCAAAGTCCGACAGGATCGCTGTCCCGACGGAGGCGCCGATACTTTCCGGCAGCGCTACCGACGAACTCTCGTGGCACATGTTGGAGCTGTCGGGCAGATTGTTGCTGCCATAGATGCGCGCGAACAACTGATACATGTAGCTCGCCTCGAGGGACGCGCGGCCCGAGGTGTAGAAGTCGACTTGCCTTGGCTCGAAGCCCCGGAGTTCCTTGCCTATTTCCGCGAATGCTTCCTTCCATGAAACCGGGACATACTTGTCCGTCGAAGGATCCCAGCGCATCGGATGGGTCAAGCGACCCTGCTCCTCGAGATCGTGATCGCGCCATCGCTCAAGCTCGCTCAATGTGTGGGATGCGAAGAATGCCCTGTCAGCTCGGCGATCGGTGATTTCCCATGCGGTCGCCTTTGCTCCATTTTCGCAGAACTCGAGGGGATGGGTTTTCGCGGGCTTGGCCCATGCACAGCTCACGCACATGTAACCTTGCGGCTTGTTTTGCTCCGATAGCCTTCTAGCGCCTAAGGCAACCTTGTGCTCCCGGAGCAATATTTCGGCGACGGATTTGGCCGATCCCCAGCCCCCGGCGGGTCCTCCGTAACGCTTGATCTTGGGTGGATGGCCTGGTTTCGCAGACATGGCGGTCCCTCTTTTGTCGGCAAACCACGAAACGTGCCGTTTGTTCCCGATGGTCATGGGGTGGTCCGCGTATCGAAGCCGGGGCGGCTCCACGCAGCCTCGCTCGATGGTAAGATTGGCCGACAGACGAGCGGGAAGCGTGCCTAAACTAACGTTGGGCCGTGGAACGTAACCACACCAGTCCCGTGGAACTATCCTTCATGAATGGTGTTGGGACTTGCCACGCCAGCGAAATATTTTCTTGGCTGCTGACTGTTTAACCACTGGAGAGAAGCCTAGTGCGACGGCCCGCCCTGAGACTGCTTGTCGGAAAACGTGTCTTGATCGTTGAAGACGAGTATTTCCTAGCCGATGAGACCCGGCGAGAACTGGAAAGCAATGGGGCCGTCGTCGTGGGGCCGGTGGGCACTGTCGGCGCCGCCTTGGAGTTGCTCGAAACGGAACAGGTCGACGCCGCCATACTGGATATCCATCTCGCCGACGAACTCGTGTTCCCGGTCGCCGAGGAACTTGAACGACGAGAAATTCCCTTTGTATTCGCCACGGGATACGACCCTTCGATCCTGCCCTTGAAGTTTACCGGTTTCGCGCTTTGCGGGAAGCCAACGGAACTCGGCACCATCGCCGAGGCTTTGTTCGGCAATGGTCCGGTGGACCTTCACTGACACCGTCTATCCGAGCATGCCGGCCAGGCGCGCGCGGGCGCGGCTCACCCTGCTCTTGATGGTGCCGACAGGAACGTCGCAACGCTCGGCGGCGAGTTCGTAGCTCATCCCCTGGATCAGCACCAGATCCACGACCAAGCGAAAATCTCGCGGCAGCGTGTCAATGGCCCGCTCCAATTCATGGGCTCGCAGCTCCAAATCCTGGGTCGGTGGTGACCAAACCTCGCCAGCGCAGTCATCCAGGCCGCCGACCTGTTCCCTCCTTGAGAGCTTGTATTTCGTGCAGAAGGTGTTGCGCATTATCGTGAAGAGCCAGGAGCGAAGGTTCGAACCGCGCTGGAACCGGTGCGAGCTCCCGATTGCCTTCGTCAAGGTTTCCTGAACAAGATCGTCGACGTCGCTCGCCCCCCGATGAAATCGCCGAGCGAATTGCTGTAACGCGGGCAGAATTGCCATGAGTTCGGCTTCAGTGAAACCAGTCGCGCGATCATCCAACATCGTTGCTCTCCCTTGTCGGATGAACATCCCTTGCGGGCAGTCGTTCCATCGACACGACGTTTCGTCTCCGACCGTACAGACAGGCACGCATTGTTGGTGATTTCGAGCGGTCATCGCGGGGTTGCCGGAGACACCGCCACGGCTTATTCGCGAGGCGACGATCTTCCAGCCAAGTCAGGGGTTTGATCGCCCCTCGCGCATCGCCTCGCAGATTTTCAATAGCAGGGGGAGCTTGGATAGCTGATCCAAATCGACAGACAGCTTTGGCTTCCAGTTTGGGTAACTGTCGCTCGTGCCGGGAATGTTGGTTGGGCGCTTTTCGTCAGTCATGTCGGCCAACCGAACAGCGGCGAGCATCGAGGAGGTCTTGGCGATGAATTCGTGCGCGCTCACGACCAATTCCTCCAACTTTTTGTCGTTGGTGGTCACCGCTGGCGGATCAGCGGGCGGGTGCGTGCCGGTAATGTCCAGCGCGTTCTTGAGATCCTCCCGTTCGTGACGCCGCTCCTCGACATGGGCTTTCGTCACATCCGGGGGGACGATCCCGTGTCGCAGTCGCGCTTGAATATCGGCGCCACGCCACCAGCCAGCCAACGTTTGATGATCATGGGTCGAAATGCACGCGATAGACAGCCGAGGATAGGCGTCGGCGGGCTTGAAGCCGTGCTCTCCACGCTCGTAGGACAAAATTCGGTAGGATAAAACTCCAGCCGCGGCCAGATCTTCCCGAAGGCCGTCGGGGAGCACCCCAAGATCTTCCCCGATGACGATACACCGAAACCTTTTGGAGGTCTCGGCCAGAATTCGCAGCAGTTCATCTCGCGGATAGTCGACGTAAGCGCCCTGATCCGGCGTGCATTCGATCGGCACGAGAAACAGACGTCGGAGCGCCGCGGCGTGATCGATCCTGATGGCTCCCGCGTAGCGCATCGCCGAGGACAGCATGCGCCGAAAAGGCGCCTCGCCTCCTGACGCCATGGCGGCGGGATGAAAGGCCGCCAGATGCCAATCCTGTCCTTGCGTCGCGAACGGGTCAGGGGGGCTTCCGATGGTCGCGTCGGAGATGTAGGCGTCGCGCTCACCCCAGGTGGCCGACCCATCGATCGCCTCGCCGACAGCCAGATCGAGATAGAGGCCAATCCGGAGACCCTCTTGGCGCGCGGCCCGCGCGGCAGTCATCAGTTGCTGATGCGCATGCCATTGCAGCCACATGTGAAAGTCGATTGTTTCGGCGTGTTCCTTGGCGAAAACGGCAGCCTCGGAGCTGGTGGCGCGCTGGTAATGGATCGGCCATGATTTCCAGCCCGTGCCCCGTCCAAGCCCGCCCATGTGCGACGACAGGGTTTCGAACATGGCGTGCCGTCGAAGACTTTCACCTCCTTCCATGACGAAAGCGTCGAACGCCCGCCATTCATCCGCAAACTCGCCCCTCGCCGCCTGGAATTTTTTCCATAGATCACGCAGCACCTTTATCTTCGTCTCGGCGACGCCGAGATAGTCCACGAGGTCGGTTTGCCTTAGCGCCTCCAATCTCGCGTCCAATTCTGGATTGCTTTCAAAACCCGTGATCTTGTCGGCTGCTATATATAACGGATTGAGCATTTGCCGGTTCGAGGGTTCATAGGGACTGCATCGCTCCGGGTCGGCCAGGAATGGCGCATGCAGTGGATTAAGGCCAACGAAGTCAGCGCCCTGGGAAGCAGCGATCGTGATCATTTGAACAAGATCGTCGAAGTCGCCCATGCCCCAGTTGCGCGCCGAGCGAAGCTCATAGAGCTGCAGGCTGATCCCCCAGACCCGCTTTCCCTCGAGAAAGCCGGGCAGAAACGACTTGGGAACGATCTTTTCCACTACTTGCCTTGGTGTGGGCTTGGGGGCGGTTTGGCGGGCGGGGTCGGTCTCGACCCCTAACGCGGCCAGAATTTTTCGCTTGGTAGCGTCCGTGATCGGCACCTCCACATTCTCCGGGCTCGGCCTTGTGAGGCTGATCCCGTGTTCTCGCGCAAGCTGGTCAAGATTCGGTTCCAATATTTTTCTTTCTGGAATACGCTCTCGCATCTCAATTGGCCGCCGGACTAATGATGGCTGTCACGGCCCATGGCCCGAAAATCTCGTCGGTGGCCGCACCACGTGAGAAAATGACTTCGCCAGAGGGTGGTGATGGCGGTGTTCCTGTCTTATCCGAAAGGTTCGCGAGCAGACGTAGCGTTGACCCATTGTTCAGCACCCACTCGGCAACGGTCATGCTCCCATGTCGGTGGTGCCTTCCCACCCCGCCACCGGTCCCCTTGAGCAAGGGAACAATCCGTTGATGCCGCAGCGTGAGAAGTGACCGATAAAGCGCGAGCATTTCCAGCGCTTGTGGTTCGGCGAGCCTGGACCAGTCGAGCCTGGCCATTTCGAACGTCGACATCGCGGTCGGATCGAGAAGCTCATCGGTGTCGAAGCCGGGAAGACGAGACAGCTCCTTTCGGCGTCCCTCCCTCACCTTTCCGTTCAATTCTTCATTGAAATCACAAAAATATGGAAACGGCTCGCGCGCGCCCCATTCCTCGCCCATGAACAGCATAGGGATCTGTGGCGACAACAAATAGAGCGTCGCGATGGCCTTGAGCCGGTCGAGCGGCCGGTATGTGATCATGCGGTCGCCGAGCGCCCGATTCCCAATCTGATCATGATTTTGAATGAAGGAAACGAAGGCGGTCGGTGGTAGGTCGCGTGTCGGCTTGCCGCGATTTCCGCCACGATATGGCATATGTTCGCCTTGAAACACGAAACCCTGCGCGAGCGCCCGCCCGAGCTTGTCAGGCTCATCGGCATAATCCTGATAGTAGCCGAACGTTTCGCCTGTCGCCGCGATGTGCAGCACATGGTGCATATCGTCGTTCCACTGAGCGGTGAATAAGGTGGCGCGTCCAGTCTCGTCACGCTTTAGGAGATCGCTGTCGTTGTCTTCGTTCTCGACGACGAGGTGAACATGCCGTTTGTCGGCCGCCCACCGAACACGGCGCGCAAGCTCGTGCAAAAGATGTTCCTCGCTGTCGTCCTTGATGGCGTGCACGGCGTCAAGACGCAAACCGTCAAGGCGAAATTCCGTAATCCAGAAAATCGCGTTCTGAATCATGAATTCCCGAACGGCGGCCGAAGCCTCGCCGTCATAATTAAGACCGTTACCCCAGGGCGTCTTGTGATGTTCGGTGAAAAGCGGCGCGTAATTGGGAAGATAGTTCCCGTCCGGCCCGAAGTGGTTGTAGACGACATCCATGAAGATGCAAATGCCGCGTTGGTGAGCGGCATCCACCAGCGCCATCAAATCCTCCGGGCGGCCATAGGTGGCGTCGGGGGCATAGGGGAGGACGCCGTCATAGCCCCAGTTGCAGCGGCCAGGGAAGTCACTGACAGGCATGATTTGAATGGCGGTAACACCAAGGCTCGCCAGATGGTCCAGTTTTTCGATCGCGGCTCGGAACGTCCCCTGCGCGGTGAACGAGCCGATATGGGCCTCGTACAGAACGACTTCCTCCCAAGGCCGGCCCGGCCATGAATTCGTGTTCCATCGGTGGGCCTTCAGGTCGACGAGTTCACTTGGGCCGTGAACGTCGTGGGGCTGATGGCGCGAGGCGGGATCGGGGACCGCCGTTCCGTCCGGTAAAATGAACCTGTAGAGGTCACCGGGTCCCACTTCAGCGACGCGGCATCGATGCCAACCGTCATCATCCCGCTCCATTCGCCAGGGCTCACGGCCGTCGACGCTCAAGAGAACCTTATCCATGAAGGGGGCCCAAAGCCGAAACTCGACGCCGTCGTCAAGAAACCGAGGGCCAAAGGAATAATCCATCACGACATCACCTCGTTATCCAAATACATGTTGAAACCGACGCGGCACTCCCGCCCGACGTTCGACCAAGGTGGACGAACCGGACGTGCCGAGATACTTGAGACGCGAAAAGACGATCACGTCCTCACCGTCCTTGCCCGGCCGTGGTGCCGGTTCTTGATGGGTGACCGGCCTTCGGGCGACCGACGCGTATCCCGGCTCCTTCGCTTTCCGGTGCTCGTGTTGGCGTCGAGCGTTGGTTGCATACTCCGCCAAACCCCGCAACGAGCTGTCCGATCGCTTCCGCATCGCGTGCTCGTGCGAAATGTCCGCATGAAGCTGGATGGCTTGGCGCACACATCCCGGTCGCGCGCGAGTGCTCCGACCTTCAACCCTTCAGCGGCACGTGCCAACGCCGCGGCCCTCCCAATCGCCAGGCCGGCTCCGGTGACAAGCGCTGCTGGTGGCGTCATTTCTAGCCTCCAATAATGTAGATGGTCGTCAGGAACCCGTGACATTGATCCGGGTTCCCCGGCCGGGGGCGTTGGCTGGATGAACAAGACCTGATCCGTGATGCGACTGGAGCCGTTGGCGCGGCAGGATTGCGTTGAATGGACGGGCAAGCCCGGTTCCAAGTCGCGGGCCAGCGGCGATTGGAAAGTCAGCGCTTGGAATCCTCCGCGTTGCTGTCATGCAAGTACCTTGGCCACCACGGCGGCCTCCACGAATGCCCGTCGAGCGAGCTCCGGGCTGCCGTGGCGGGCGATGGCGTCCACGCAACGGCGCTTGGCGATCGCGTATTCCGGGTAAGTATTGGATGGCCAGCGGCGAAGAAGCTCCGAGAGTGCCGCGTCGGGCCCGTCTATCCGTTCGCGGAACCCTGTTCCTATCCTCACGAAAACGGGCGTCTCCCAGGTAACGTGGAAGTCCACGTCAATAATCCTTTCCATGAGGGGCTCCTTTCTTGACATCTTTGCCGACAAACCACGCCCGGGCCGCCAAGTTCCTCCACCGGTCGGTTCGTGCGCTAACGGACACGAGCCATCCGGTTGGGAACCCGTGGCGAAAGCCAGGGTTGGGTGGGTGCAACCAAAACACATGGAGATCGAAAATGTTCTATACTGACGGGAAACTGCAATTCCCCGTGCGCGTTGAGACGCCCGACCCACAATTCGCGCGAGCCTTGCAGCAGGCGATCGGCGGGGTTGAGGGAGAAATTCGCGTCGCCATGCAGTACTTTTTCCAGGCCTGTGGAGCCCGTGGCAATCCAAAGTTCCGCGACCTCTTGATGAACACGGCCGCGGAGGAGCTGGGACATATAGAGATGCTGGCGACCGCCGTCGCGCTCAATTTGGAAGGGGCGCCGGTCTCGGTCAAGGACGAGGTCGCGGCGGACCCGGTGGCGAGCGCGGTGCTCGGCGGCCTCAACATGAAGAACCTGCTGTCGGCTGGGCTTTCCGCGATGCCCGTCGATTCCGACGGCGTCCCGTTCGATATGTCGCACATCTACGCCAGCGGGAACATCGCGGCCGACATGACCGCGAACGTCGCGGCGGAATCCACTGGGCGGGTACTAGCGGTGCGTCTCTTCAATCTGACAAACGACGCGGGCATGAAGGAAATGCTTTCCTACCTCATCGCGCGCGACACGATGCACCAGAACCAGTGGTTGGCCGCGCTCGAGGAGCTTGGTGGTCCCACCGGCGTTTTTCCAATCCCCAACAGCTTTCCCCAAGAAAAGGAACTTCAGGAATTCAGCTACACCTATCTCGGCTTTCAAGCCGACGGCAGCGCCCCGGCCACGGGTCGGTGGTCGGAAGGGCCATCGGTCGATGGCAAGGGAACGTACTCGATGCGATCTCTATCGCCGATGGGCGAGACACCCAATCTTGGATCCGCGAAGCCGAACAGCGGCGCGCAAGCCGAGCAACTTTGATAAAATGGCGGGCTTCGGCCCGCCTCGCCGGATGAGCGATGAAGGATATTTTCCAGCCTTTCTGTCTGCCTGACCGCGCTACCCGCCGCGACTTCCGATGACGCGCGCGAAGCAGGAATTCGCGCGAAAGGTCATCACGTCAAATCTGCTCGAGATGGATGCGGCGAAAGTCGAAGTCGCCAGGGGGCGAGCGAACGATGCCACGTTCGCCCAGGATATGCCGCGGAACCACGGCCAAGCAGCGACGCCGCTCTCGGAAGCCGCCAGGAGCGATGCTGTGACCGTCGCGCGATCGCTCGACTTGGAGCATGGAAAAACTCGACGCGTTACGAGCGAGCGACGCCGCTAATCTGGACCTGGCGTGTCTCTCGACGCAAATGATCGCTCATCAGCAGACATTCGAAATGTTCGAGGCGTATCAGAGGGACGGTCCGGAGACGGTTCCTTGAGGAACTCGCCATGCGATGATGCCGGACCCGCGCATGCATTTAGCTCGTGTCCAGGGATTAGCCAACACATAGAGATACTCACGACGTGTCGGCTCGCGTTATTTGAGCCACCTTTGGGATTTAGTCATGAGGTAATAGTCGCGCGACTTGCCACGGGATTTTTTTGCTTCCGCGCTCGTCAACTCCTATTCCTTGATGAACATGAGCGTGGATAACGGCGGCAAGTCGGCTTCGATCGAGAATGAACGACCGTGAGCGGGTACGGGTTGGCCCGTGGCATCGAGAGCGTCCATTCCCGACCCACCATAGACCACATCGTCCGTGCTCAGTATCCTACGCCACAAGCCATCCAAGGGCACGCCTATCCTGTAGGCGTGGCGAGGCACGGGAGTAAGGTTCGATACAACGAGGCAAGCGCTGCTCCGCGTCTTATCGTACCGGACCATGGCCAGGACGGATCGCTCGGAATCGTCGGCGACCGCCCACTCGAACCCATCCGAATTCAGATCGCCGTGCTGAAGGCTCGGAAAATGCGAATATACCCGATTCAGGTCCCTTACCAATCGCTGGAGCCCTCGATGACGAGGATCGTCGAGCAGATCCCATTCGACCGAACCCTCGTGGTTCCATTCACTTCGCTGGCCAATTTCGCAACCCATGAACAGCAGCTTTTTGCCTGGATGGCCCCACATGAAAGCGAACAGCGCTCTTAGATTAGCGAGTTTGCCCCATTCGTCGCCCGGCATCTTTCCCAGCATCGAGCCTTTTCCGTGCACCACCTCGTCATGGGAAAACGGCAACACGAACCGCTCGTCATATGCGTAGATCATGCCGAACGTCATGGAACCGTGGTGGTATTTTCGATAGACCGGATCATCCGACATGTAGTGAAGAGTGTCATGCATCCACCCCATGTTCCATTTCATGTCGAAACCCAGACCTCCGTGGGCGGGCGATCCCGTCACTTTCGGAAAGGCGGTGGATTCCTCGGCAATCATCAACACGTTGGGATGGCGTTCGTGAACGACGCTGTTGAGGTGCTTGAAAAACTCGATCGCTTCCAGGTTCTCTCGACCACCAAACCGGTTGGGGATCCACTCCCCTTCAGGGCGGCTGTAGTCCCGATAAAGCATCGAGGCCACCGCGTCGACGCGCAGACCATCGACATGATACCGTTCCAACCACTCGAGAGCGCTGGCGATCAGGAAGTTTTTCACCTCGGATCGTCCAAGATTGTATATCAGTGTGTTCCAGTCCCGGTGATACCCTTCCCGTGGGTCCTCGTGCTCGTACAGGGCGGTACCGTCGAAGCGGGCCAGTCCCCATACGTCGCTTGGGAAATGGGCCGGAACCCAGTCCAAGATAACGCCAATGTCGCTCTCATGGCATCGGTTGACGAAATATCCAAAGTCCTCGGGCGTGCCGTATCTTCCCGTGGGCGCGAAAAGTCCCAAGGGTTGATATCCCCACGATCCGCCGAACGGATACTCCATGATCGGCATGAGCTCCATATGGGTGAACCCCATCTCCTTGACATACGGCACCAGTCGTTGCGAAAGCTCGAACCAGTCGAGCGACCTTCCGCCGTCGGACATCTCCCTCAGCCAAGACCCTGGATGAACCTCGTAGATCGAGATCGGCCGATCCATGACATCCGTCGTCGCGCGTTTCTCCATCCATGAAGCGTCGCGCCACCTGACAGGTTCCGGCGATGCGACCACGGAAGCGGTGGAAGGGGCGGCCTCGGCACTGCGTGCCACTGGGTCGGCTTTCTGGGCTAGCAGGTTGCCGTGACTGTCGACAATCTCGAACTTGTAGCGCTCGCCGACGGTCAAGCCAGGAATGAAGAGTTCCCAAACCCCTGCTTCACGCCTTAGTCTCATTGGATGTCTGCGACCGTCCCAACTGTTGAAATCCCCCACGACGGAGACCCTGCGCGCGTTCGGCGCCCAAACGGCGAAGCGGACGCCCTCGACGCCGTCGACGACAAGCGGGTTGGCGCCAAGCGCCGACGAAAGGCGGTAATGAGTGCCCTGCGATATCAAATGCAGATCGAGATCACCCAATAGCGGTGCGAAGCTGTAGGGATCCTCCGTCTCTTGTGACCCTTGAGGCCAGATAATCCTCAGCCTGTATGATGCTCCGCCCTCCAGGGCCGCCTCGAACAATCCCCCGGCGTCAACCAGCAACGATACCGCCAAGACCGATCCGTCGCCACGATCAAGCAATTCGACGCCTAGCGCTCCAGGAGCAAAGGTACGGATTTTTACCTTGCCGTCCAGCGCCGGGTGAGGTCCAAGAACCGCGAAGGGGTCGCCGTGCCTGCCCTCGACGATCGCGGCGAGTTCGCCTGGATCTAGATCCGATGTCATCACCACCTCGGTCTCCATCATGCGCGATCCCCCCGCCAAGGTGAAACGATTTTCGAAAATCCAAACAGTGGTATTGGCAGCCATTTTGGTCGATTGCGCGCTTCGTAGGCGATTTCATAGGCTGCCTTTTCCAGGAGGAAAATGTCGAGAAGCTCGCCGACGGTTTTCGGATCGCTCGGCAGCTCCGGTGACGCCGAAAGGGCTCGGGTATAGTTTTCAAGGAACGCTTTTTCGGCGGAGCCTCCGAACCGACTGATGACGAGCCGCCGACGCTCGTCGTGATGATCGGACACCGCGTCGTTCTCCAGGGTCGCCGTCGCCACGAGGTAGTCGAGCGAACGCAGCAGGCCCGCCGCGTCCCGCAGTGGGCTTGTCTTGGCGCGACGTTCGGCGAGATTTCGCGCTGGTTCGCCCTCGAAGTCGATGATGACAGCGTCGCCCTCCGACACCAGGATCTGCCCGAGATGGAAATCGCCGTGCGCGCGTGTCAACAACGTTGCCGCGGATTTCTCCGAACGCTGGGCGGCAAGCTCGAGAATCTGCTCCTTGCGAGAGAGTAAGTCGCGAACGCCTTCGTCGACCGCGTTATCGCCAGTGTCGCCCAGTTCCCGCAATTTCGAGAAAGCGTACGCGATCTCACCGGTGACCGCTGTCTTGATGGTATCGACGTCAGTCGACGAGGCGTGTCGTGGCGCGAACGATTGGTCATCGGTCGGTTTGGCCAGGAGCACGTGCAGCTCACCAAGGCGTTGGCCAATCATGGCAACGAAATTGAGGAGCGGGTCTAGCTGGTCGTCGGCAAGATCCAGGCCGGCTTCCGTGGTCGCCACCTCGTCCGCGATCCGCCTCAGATTGGCCAGCATCCAGTTCCACGCGTCGCCTTGATTGCGGATCGCGCCTTGAACCACGACGAGGGTCGACCGTCGACCTTCTCCATCGGTGCGAGCGACCTCGCCAAGAAGGGGCGCGGTATGTTCATAGCCTCGCTCTGTAAGAAAGCGGGTCATCTCGACTTCGGGGTGAATACCCTCGAACACGTGCCTGATGAGCTTGATCATCGCGACGTCGCCGATGATGAGCGAACTATTGGACTGTTCGGCCGAAAGCCACCTGATTTCCATTTCGTCGGTGATCTCGAGGCGGTCAAGATGCTCGGTGCCAATATATTCGATCGTACCGGAACGACCGGTAATCATCGATCTGTTTTTCAGGCCCTCGATTATCCCTCGCCCCATGGATTCCACGGTAAAGCCGTCCGTCAGAAATCCGACACGCCGCCCCTGTCTAATCCTTGCCAAGGCAAGCTGCTGGCCAAGGATGTTGGTCGTTGCGTCGTCCCATTCCACGGCGAGTGGAAGTTGATAGCTCTCGACGTGATCAGGTAGGACGGCTTCCAGCTCGCCGAGCACGACGCCATCGGCGAAGGGGATCGGGGTGGCTGAAACCAGCCTTGCCGATTGAAGCGATTGGTCCTTGGCGCCAAACCAACGCCGTCTGGATAGATATGCTGGAAGGATGTCGCCGCTCAAAACCCGTTCGTGCCGGGGTTCGTCCACGAGCTCCGTGAGGCTTCGGCGTATGACGACCGTGTGAAAATCTGGAAGTTGCTCGGGCGGAGCGGTGCGCCACGCTGGACCGTCCGATTGATCGGTGAGTTGAAACCAGAAAAAGCCATATGGCGGCAGCGTCAGAAGATAGGTGAGCTGTCCAATCGGCGGGAAAGGCGACATGCCCGTCATTTCGACGGGCACTCTTCCCTCGAAGGTCGAGAGGTCGAGCTCGACGGCTTGGGGTACTCTCGACAGATTGGCGACGCACAGGATCACCTCGCCCGCGTATTCACGAAGATAGGCAAGGATGCGCCTGTTGTCCGGCGTCAGAAATCGGAGCGATCCCCTACCGAAGGCGGGGTGCCGGCCGCGCAGCGCCAGCATGCGCCGGGTCCAGTTCAACAACGAGTGCGCGTCGGAGGTCTGGGATTCGACGTTGAGGGCCTCGTAACCGTATTGAGCGTCCGATACTGGCGGAAGGACCAGGCGCGCGGGATTGGCCTTGGAAAAACCGCCATTGCGATCGGGAGACCACTGCATCGGCGTGCGGACGCCGTCACGATCGCCGAGATAGATGTTGTCACCCATCCCGATCTCGTCGCCGTAGTAAAGCACGGGCGTGCCGGGCATCGATAGCAGAAGCGCGTTCATCAGCTCGATCCGTCTGCGATCGCGCTCCATCAGAGGCGCCAGGCGCCGACGGATTCCGAGATTTATGCGTGCCCTCTTGTCGGACGCGTAGGTGTCCCAGAGGTAATCGCGTTCCGCGTCCGTCACCATCTCGAGCGTCAATTCGTCATGATTTCTGAGGAAGATCGCCCACTGGCAGGTGTCGGGGATATCCGGCGTTTGCCGCATGATGTCCGTGATCGGGAAACGATCTTCCTTGGCGATGGCCATGTACATGCGCGGCATGAGAGGGAAATGGAACGCCATGTGACACTCGTCGCCCTCTCCGAAATACTCGCGGGTATCCTCGGGCCACTGGTTTGCCTCGGCGAGTAACATGACGCCGGGATGGGTCTCGTCGAGAGCTGCTCGGATGCGCTTCAGGATCGCGTGCGTTTCAGGTAGGTTCTCGTTGTTGGTCCCCTCGCGTTCGACCAGGTAGGGAATGGCATCCAAACGAAAACCGTCTATCCCGGTCTCAAGCCAAAAGCGCATCACTGACAGGAGTTCCTTCATGACGAGAGGATTGTCGAAATTCAGGTCTGGCTGGTGCGAATAGAAGCGGTGCCAATAGTACGCACCCGCCGTCTGATCCCACGTCCAGTTAGACTTTTCGGTATCAAGGAAAATGATGCGGGTCTCGGGAAACTTTTGGTCATTGTCCGACCAGACATAGAAATCGCGCTCCGGACTATCCGGAGGCGCTAGCCTCGCCCTTTGAAACCATGGATGTTGGTCGGAGGTGTGGTTGATGACCAGCTCCATGATCACTCGAATATTGCGTTGATGGGCCGCTGAGACGAATTTGCGGAAATCGTCGATGGTCCCGTAATCGGAACTGACGCTGCCGTAGTCCGCGATGTCGTAACCATCGTCTCGTCTGGGTGAGGGAAAGAACGGCAGGAGCCAGATGGCGGTCGCACCCAACGCCGCGATGTGATCGAGCTTCTCGAAAAGGCCTTGGAAATCGCCTATTCCGTCACCGTTGGCGTCGTAAAAGGACTTTATATGCAGTTGATAGATGATGGCGTCCTTGTACCACGAAGTGACGTCCGCGGTCTGCGTGGCGCTTGCGCCTATTGACACGTCGTCCATATCAAATCTCTCCTGTTTCGACGCGCCAGATGGCGAACGGCAAATGCGATGGATCGAGCCTGAGCGTCCGCCACTTCCCCGTTAGCGAGAACCGGCCGCCGCTGACCAAGTCTTCCACGTCGATCGTTCCACCGTCGTCCTTGCCCGATTTCCATAGGGGAATTTCAACAGTGCTTTCCTCCACGCCATGCGGGTTCAGGCAGATCCCGATAAGGAGAACGTTATGGCGGCCGGGCGCGGCTTTTTCGAAGAAGATCACATTTGGATTTGATGAGCTGAGAAGCGTGAGCCCAAGATGGGAATGGAGCGCGGAATTATCTCGTCGGATCCGGTTCAACATCGTTATTTCCGCCTTGATGTTGCCGGGGCGGTCATAGTCCCAGGCGCGGATCTCGTATTTCTCGCTGTCGGCGTATTCCTTGCGCTTGACGTCTGGTCGGCCCTCGCAAAGCTCAAATCCGTTGTAAACGCCCCACAGACCGGAAAGCGTGGCGGCCAGGGCGGCGCGAATGACAAACGCTGGCCGCGGGGCGTCTTGGAGAAAGTCCGGATTGATGTCGTGCGTGTTGACGAAAAAGTGGGGCCGAAAGTATTCCCGTGCCTCGGTCTGAGTGATCTCGAGCATGTACTGCTCGAGCTCCCACCGGCTGTCGCGCCATGTAAAATAGGTATACGACTGCGAAAAGCCCACTTTAGCCAGCCGATACATCACCTTGGGTCTGGTGAACGCTTCCGAAAGAAACACAACGTCGGGATGTCGGGCGCGAATGTCACCGATCAGCCATTCCCAGAAGGGAAACGGCTTTGTATGCGGGTTGTCCACGCGAAAGAGCTTGACGCCCTCGTTGACCCATAGTTGGACGATATCTCTCAACTCCTCCCAAAGCGCTGGCAAAGCGTCTCGCGCGTAGAAGTCGACGTTGACAATGTCCTCGTATTTTTTTGGCGGGTTTTCGGCGTAACGAATCGTCCCATCCGGCCGCCATTCAAACCAGCCCGGGTGCTCCTTCAGCCAAGGGTGGTCTGGTGACGCCTGAATTGCAAGATCCAACGCCAGTTCCAGACCTTCCTGCCTGGTCGCCGCGATCAACCGTCGAAAGGAATCGAACCCGCCAAGCCGAGGGTGGATCGCATCATGCCCGCCATCCGCCGAGCCAATCGCGTAGGGGCTCCCCGGATCATCTGGCGCGGCCAAAAGACTGTTGTTTCGACCTTTCCGGTTCGTGCTTCCGATCGGATGGATCGGTGGAAAATAAAGGACATCAAATCCCATCGCGCGGATCGCGGGTAATCGAGCGATGACGTCGTCAAAAGTGCCGTGCCGGTTCACGTCTCCACTTTGCGATCGCGGAAACACCTGGTACCAGCTAGCAAACGATGCCTCCACGCGTTCCGCATCTATCAACGAAGGCGTTGACCGCACCCGGAATAATCGCGCGCCGGCTTCAAGCATCAGATCCGATAGACGAGATGACAAAAGCAGCCGCGTCTTCTCGGTTGCGTCCGCGTCATCGAGACTAGCAACGATCCCGAGAAGCCTTTCGCGCAGCGCGGGGTCGCTCGTCCCACCGGTCATCGCGGCGGTGGCTTTACCGACCAGGGTCTCTCCCTCGATCAGT
The DNA here is from genome assembly GCF_047304155.1 of Rhizobium sp. Rhizsp42. Classification (NCBI taxonomy): domain Bacteria; kingdom Pseudomonadati; phylum Pseudomonadota; class Alphaproteobacteria; order Hyphomicrobiales; family Rhizobiaceae; genus Rhizobium; species Rhizobium sp. Rhizsp42. The sequence continues at coordinate 76,326 of NZ_JBGLYS010000021.1, forward strand.
TCCAGGGTGAGATCGAGACCGGCCTGCGCTTTCTTGGAGAGCTCATGGCGATATATGGCGAATGGATTCTTCCAGGCTTCAACGCAAAATTCAAACCGGCCAATCCTGTCCAGTCGAAACGCGCCGACCCATCGATCGTTGCCATCAAGCGCCAACGGTGCCCCCCGCCACGCATCATCGTCCACCGCTCGATACAGCAGGGCTGCCTCTATTCGATCGTGACCGTCGGCGAAAATGTCGGCTTGAACGGAGACCAAATCGCCGACGACCCGCTTGGCGGGAAAACGTCCGCCTTCGACCCTAGGCTCAATGTTTTCTATCGCGATTCGTGCTGATTGGTCTGTTGCCTTCCCCGGCGAGGTAACGATCTCATTCGCGATCACGGCGCTCGCGGCCGCGGGGAGCAACGCGACATCGCCGGGCGAAAGCACGCCGCTCGTGGCTTCTTGATCGGGAAAGAATGGCGGGGCGGCCGCCGATATGATGTCAATGGGGTACGAGGAAGGATTGCGAAGATCGCGGTTAATGGCGAGCAATTCCACATGCTTCGCCACGCGAAGATCCGCGGCGTCCGAGAGGGTGATGACGGTCACTCGAGCGGAAGTTTCATGGGCGAAAGGCGCGACCGTTTTTCGCGATGCCATCACCTCGTTGGCCTCTCTAACCGCGGCGGAAATATCGAACCCGCCGTTTGAACGCATCATACGCACGTTTTGGCCCGCGCCTCGGGTCGCGTCTTGTGGCAAGACGGCGCCGAATTCGAATCCCATGGGGATCATGATGCCGTCGCCAAGTCTCGCGGAGAGCCAGAGCGAGCGAAGGGACTTGCGCTGGCGTATCTCTTGGCTATCGGTTCCATGCGCGAGCCTGGTCGCGAACGGTGCTTCGGGAAAGGCGACTTGCATGCCAAGTCGCTGTTGCAAACGGTGTTCCTCTAGAAACCAGCCATCGCGCATGTTCCACCACGCGAGCGAGGAGAACACACCGTCGAAGCCAAGGTCCCGTAACTTTCCGCGAAAGGCGAAATCGGTGCCGGGCGTGTAAACCAGCCGCAACGACTGAGCCGTGCCCGTTGCCGATCGAGCAACGCGATGAAGATCCGCGTCGCTCAATGCATCAAGGCCCATGTAGCGAAATCCGGAGACGCCAAGAGAAGATAGCCGCGACACAACGTCGTTGAGGCCGTCTATATCGGGCGCTTTAACCGAATGCCGCCAAGGCGCGGATGGCGAACGTCGCGGATCGAGCGAACCCGGCCCATCGCCGAGGCTTGATCCGCTCGCGGTGAACGCGACATCCATCATGAGAGCGACGCCCCGCGATCTTGCGGCTTCACACAAAAACGCGGCGCTTTCTTCAACCCCACCCGTAAATCGTAACGCCGGATCGATGGAGTCGTAGTCGACGGAAGCAAAAATGCTTCCTCCCGGATCATGCCTTTGAAAAAATGGACCCGTCAGTACCGCGTTGAAGTTCAATGAGGCGGCATGATCGAACATGGCGAGCCAGCTCATCTCGTCGGGCAGGTCGAGTGGATTGACATAATATATGCGGGGTCTCGAGCTTTCGGCGCGGCTCGGAGGTATCATCGGTGGTGTCTCCACGAGCGGGCGCGTTCAGCGCCAGGTTCCTTGACCAGAGCCATCGAAACTTCCAGACGATGTCCTTGTTCCTAGGGGAGGTTTGGAATTGTCGCGCTCGAAGCGATTCATGGCCTCGCCAAGGTGGTGCGCCCGACAATCGAGGCGATTGCCCGGGTCGGTTCGACGTGAAGAGTGATTTGCGATGGAAGTGTTCCCGGCCAGGACGACGCGAGCGTCAAGAGCCGATCCCGCGACGGAGCCCATGCCGTGTGGAAAGACAACAAGTTGGTCGGGCGGACATTGTTCTTTTGCTGATGGCACTTGGCGACCTAACGATGTTGACCCGAACAAAGGAGTCGGCCGCGAAGCTGGGTGAGAGCCGCGAGACGTCGACCGCGGAGCAGCTGAAGGCTTGGCGACCAGGCTGGCCCGCCGCTTTCCGCCTCTTTACCGAAGCGGCCGGAGCAATTCTCACGTCGCGAATGCCGCCCATTTTTCGGGGGCTTCCACCTGAAGAGAGCCCGCGTCTAGTTGCGGCACAGGCTCTGGGCGTTTCACCAGGTAATGACTTCGCGCTTCTCGATCGATTGGGCGGCGACGTTGCCGGAGCGCTTCAGTTGCTGCCGGAAGGTGAGTTGCCGCCTGTCTTTTCGCCCGCCTTCGAGATGTTTGCACGCGTTCGCTAGGACTCGGACCCTGCGCGCCGCGTGCCTCGTCAGGATAAAGTGTCAGCGGTGGTGCTCATCCACGCGCGATGCCGTTCTTCATCTTGTCGCGCCTGCATGAAGAAGGCCTTGGAGGCGGGGATCGCATCCTCGTGTCGGGCCGCCCGCTCATAAGCCGTGACTGTATCGTCTTCATTGGTCTTCATCGCCTTGAGGATCGCGGTATCGCCAATGAGACCGGCGAGCGCGATTTTACCGGTGGTGAGCATCTGCTTCATATCGCCCTTGGTCGGGGCCTCGATCCCGAGCTCGCGAGCCATCGTGCTCAGCACGCGCAGATGTTCAACGTGGTCCTCCTTGAACCTGGCGATCTGAGTGCTGAATTCTCGATTATCGAGACGCTCGATGCAAGAATCGTAGGCGGCGATCGCATCGTGCTCGAGGTAGATCAGATCCTTTACCAATTCCTCGATACTTGACTCGTGTCCGACCATCGTGACCATCATGCTCTCCTTGTACGTTGGACAATGTTGGGGAACGGCGTTCGTTGACCGATGTTCCCGCGATTACGCGACTGTCGTGCGCCGTACAAACGCGGAGGGCGAAGTCACCATGGCTGGCTGACCAACATGCGGTGAGATCTTTTCCCATTGGGTCAGGGACAATGTCGATGGCGCGTAATTGTCTGTCGCTGATCGGCCACCACGTTCACTGTTGGACGCATCGTTCGCGCCTTGCATGACCGTAGACGCCTTCCCCGGGGCGATTGCCGATGATCAATATCGCGAACTTCTCTCAGCCTCTCTTCCCGGCTTGCTCGCCGCGTTGTCGCTCTTCCAGGTCTCCATTTTCAGCCTTCCATTGGTGCCAGGGGCCCGATCCCTTGAAATCCAGTGTGAACTTGAGGAACCTGAGCGGGTGACCGTCTGGATAGCCAAGACTGGGCTTGACGGTACTTGCACGAGGCGTGGACGCCGACGGTTATTCCGAGCCGATGCATAGACGGCGCCTGTCAAGACGAAAGCAAAGGGTCGGCCGCGCCTCGAACGTCCGCGACCTCGACGTAGGGAAGCTAGTCAGGATTGCCCTTCTCATTCGGCCGGTTAACCCAGATGCCGCGAAAACCTAGCGCGTGGCGGGCTTTCATATCCCAATACATGCCCATGGCCACATGGACAGTCTCGTCCGCGGTCACCCCGATGGCGCGATAGGCATGCTCGAGGAACTTTCTCGAGGGCTTGTAGGCTTGCGCCTGTTGGGCGGTGATAACGTGATCGAATGGGGCGCCGATGCGTTCGACCGTGGGGGCGATCAGGTCGTCATCGGAATTCGTCAAGATGGATGGCCAGCTTGTAGCGTTCACCGAGCCGCCGCAGCGCGTCTGGAACGTCCGGGTGCGGTCCATCGTCCTAGGCGAGTTCGCGATATGCTCGAGATCATCATTGTCCAGCTCCACGTGATGCGTTCGGAACGCCGCGAGAAAGCCGGACCGCGGAGTATCCTCGTAAGGCCGATGAGGCTTCTCCGCCGTCGTTCGCCCTTGCTTCCCTTGAAAAGCTTTCGAGGATCTGTCCGGCGTCGACACCCGTTCGATCGCCGGCTGCAAGCGTCCTACCTACTTAGTCCAGGAGCACTTCGTACCACCGCACGAGAGTCCCTTAGCAATCAAACGTGATGACCTTGGGAGCAGGGTCAATATCGAATGACGGTTCAGGCGCGTGGTTCAGGTCTGGTGGAACCTGTTCAAGGGAACCGTTTTCCACGGCCATGTCGGCGGTCGCTTCGACGAGATCGAACGACTGCTCCTCGCCCGCCAGTCGTTCGTCCGCTCGCTTTCCGAGCCGCGTATCATGGCTTGTCCGCGGCCACGTGCTCGGCAAGCTCGCCCTTGCTGATGAAGGTGTCCGTCGATCCCGCCTCGTGATCAGGGTGCGAAACCTCGATTTCGATTTCTTCCGGAAGCTCGAGTGCTTGTTCAGCGTTCATCAAGCCAAGGGGAATTCGATCACCATCCGATGTGACAGCTACCTCGACGATTTTGGAAAGCTTATCCAACTCCATCTCCTTCAATGTGACAGTTTCAAAAAACCAGACCGGCGGAGGATCCGATCAGCGCAGCGCCATCTCGTCCGCTGCCCTTGGACCTTGGCAAACCCGCCGTGTCCCGCCATGAGGCTGGTAGGTGTTGTCTTCAGGCCTATAGGACCGGTAACGCGATGCGCACCAAGTCGCCACGCGCTCCCCCACGGAGGACGATCGCGCGGCTTGGCCTTTCGAGTATTTCGAGACGGGCGCGGTGGTTTCAAGCGGCGGCGAACAGGTTCTGACCTCGCCGCTAAACGAGCGGTAGGAATTCGTCGCGGGATTGAACGAACGATATCGGCTGGCGCACCAATGGAGATGGTCCGCCGACAAGGGCTCAGCGCTGGCCGCGGGAGACACCGAAGCCGCGACTTCCTGTTCCTCCGGCGCCTTTGTCCCGGCGGTCCGAACAGGTGCCGAGGCGTATGTCGAAAGAACGGCGGGTATCCGCTCGAAGGTTTGCGCGGACCGATCGATCTTGACCGGCGCCGAGGTCCACAAATCCGACCCCTCCATTGTCATCGACGCCGACCTGTCGGAGCCTTCTACGACTGCAGTGACGGACGCTACTCCAAGCGACGCGCCAACCGCGCAGGCCAGTCCGCAAGCGAGAGATGTGATGGTCTTCATGACGTTTTCCAGATGCCAAATTGTTCTGGTGGAGAAAACGCGAAAGAAGACAAACCGTTCAATCGAGTTTGAAATCGTCAAGAAGCGGTCGATCGCGGATAGCGCGAGCTGGCAAACGTTGGCCGGCTCCCGGCTCCCGGCTCCCGGCTCCCTGCTCCCGGCTCGCGACGAAGCACTGGCGTTTCGCGGTGTCGTTGTTTGATCTCCTTTGCGCATTACAACGCACGGGCTGATGACAAGAACGGGCCGAGCGATCCTAGCGCCCATCCCTGGTGCATCGGCGGTCCACTTATGTCATCGATGCGGAAGGCTCCGCGCGACATTAGAGCCCGACATGGATGCCTGCCTCTTCCCTCGGACCGCGCCGACGCGTTTCGGTTGGCTAGCCATTCTTCTCGCGCGCGCCGAGTGGGCGGTTCGAGCGCGCGAGACCCGCTGGCCGGCACGCCGCCGTTGTCCGCGCGCCCGCGAGCCCGAGGGGAGCGTCGTGGGAAACTCCGTTCGTCCATGTTCCGCGAGGAGAACTGTCTTCACATGTTGCCCGCGATCCTCTCATGCGGCATGATTGGTGGTATGCTGAACCTTTTTGATCCAGACAATTTCATCGTGCGCGCCGAGGTTCGTATCCTAGACATCGAACCCGAGATCAGCCGTGTTCTCGAGCTGCCGATCAGCCTCAACCTCGCTCAACTGCACGAAGTGCTGCAGGCTGCGTTCGGATGGACTGATAGTCATCTGCATCAGTTCAATATCGGCGGCCTGATTTATGGCGCGCCGGAGTTCGATGAGGATGGTCTGTCCGACAACACGACCTTCGAGGCCACCGAAGTGAGGATGACTGATTTTCATTTTCCCCATGGCGGCAACGAGGACGCGCTGACCTTCCTCTACGAGTATGACTTCGGAGACGGTTGGCGCCACCTCCTTCGCTTGATCCGCGTTCCTCGCGAGGAGGGTGTGAAATATCCCCGCTGCATCGCCGGTAAACGCTCCGGACCTCCAGAGGATGTGGGCGGAACCTCTGGTTATGCCGACTTCCTTGAGGCCTGGCTCGATCCCGAGCACGAGGAACACAAGGATATGCGACGATGGGGCGGTCGCAAATTCCATCCGGAAGCCTGTAATCTCGATGATATCAATAAAGCGATCGTCAAAGCGATGCGTCGATCAAGGGGAGGCTATCGCTTCCGTCGAGAAGAGCGTTATTGATCCAGCCAGCGATCAACCATAAGGTCGAGATACCGGGCTGAAATAGCAATCATCATGGTTTCCCGGCTGAAGGGTCCTTGACGCATAAATCCGTGGGTCCGCTCAGCGTAGACGCCAGGCGCGTGCCACGCGATCCAGATCAGCACGGGGGATTGGCGGCAAAAACATATCGTTAGCCGGGGTAAAACGCCGCGCGCCACCACGTTCGCGTCACCGAGGGCTGGCATATTTGGAGAAGAGGTAATCGTAGCGACGCGCGGTCGACCGCGCCCAGATCTGGGCTCCGCCAAGGACGATCCGGCGTGACCGTTGATCATGCCGTCATCGAAGCGGAAACCTGAGCGGATTTAGCGCGGAGGGCCCGAGGCCGAGGATGCCCCGGGCGCTACGTGGAAGGAAGCCTTGCCGCGCATAACCGGGGAGATTTCATGACGGAAGACACACTCGTGACATTCAATGCTGGCTCATCCTCCTTGAAGATCGGCGTCTTCGAAATGGCGTCGGGCGTGGCGCGTTCAGCGGGGCGGGCGAAGATCGACCTCGAGACCGGCCCTCCCCGGCTGTCTGGCAAGATTGGCGGCCTGGCCTTCGAACGAGAACTTGTTGGCGATCCAAAAGCCGACCTGGGTGATGTCGTCGCGCAGGTGATCGATCATCTGCATGCCGTCTTACCGGGCAAGATCATTGCCGCGGGGCATCGCGTCGTCCATGGCGGCATGACGTTCGACGCTCCGGTTCTGCTTGGTGATCAAGTCGTCACTGACATTGAAGGCTTGATACCGTTCGCGCCACTCCACCAGCCCGCTGCCTTGGGGGTGATCCGCGCCGTGAGGGACAGCCATCCCGCGATCGCGCAAACAGCCTCGTTCGATACGGCCTTCCATGCCTCGCAGAGCGATCTCGTCCGCCGCCTCGCGATCCCGCGAGCGATGCACGACGAAGGCGTTAGGCGATACGGGTTTCACGGCCTTTCCTATGCCTACATCGCTCACGCGATCGCGCGGATTGATCCGCGAGCCGCGGCGGGTCGCGTCGTGGCATGCCATTTGGGAAGCGGGGCCAGCATTTGCGGCATGATCGGTGGCCGGAGCGTCGATGTCAGCATGGGGTTCTCGGCTCTTGACGGAATTCCGATGGCGACGCGGCCCGGCTGGATTGATCCCGGCGCCTTGCTCCATCTCATGCGAAAAGGCATGATCCAGCCGGAGCGGCTGGAGCGGTTCCTCTACCATGAATGTGGCTTGCTCGGTGTCTCGGGCATCAGCGGCGACACGCGGGTTCTACTCAAGGACCCAAGTCGCGAGGCTGCCGAGGCCATCGACCTTTTCTGCCTGCGTGTGGCGGGCGAGATATCGCGGCAGGTGGCCACGCTCGGCGGACTCGACGCCGTGGTTTTCACCGCAGGGATCGGCGAGAACCAACCCGACATCCGCGGCCGGATCGCGGCGCGGCTGGGCTGGCTGGGCCTTGACTTGGACGACGGCCGCAATGAAGCTAACAACCAGATCATCAGCACGGCGAAGAGCCGGATCACGGTTTTCGTCATCCCCACCGACGAGGAACAGGTCATCGCGAGCGAGGCCCTTTCCGTCGTCTCGCGTCATAGGCTGTGAAGGAGAAGATCGTGAACGATGTCGCCATGAATGTCATCGATGATGCCGAACTTGCCCTGATCGACCGTTATTGGCGGGCAGCCAACTACCTATCGGTCGGGCAGATCTACCTCATGGACAACCCGCTCCTGCGCGAACCGCTGAAGGCGGAACACATCAAACCGCGACTTCTCGGTCACTGGGGCACGACACCCGGGCTGAACTTCATCTACGCGCACCTCAATCGGGTCATCAGGAAGCGCGACCTCGACATTCTGTACGTTTGCGGCCCGGGCCACGGCGGCCCAGGCATGGTTGCGAACACCTATCTCGAGGGCACCTACAGCGAGGTCTACCCAGACATCCCCGAAAGCACGGAAGGTCTGCGGAAGCTGTTCAAGCAGTTCTCCTTCCCCGGCGGCATTCCAAGTCACGTCGCGCCGGAGACACCCGGCTCGATCCACGAGGGCGGCGAGCTCGGCTACGCCCTGGTGCATGCCTTCGGAGCGGTATTCGACAATCCGAACCTGATCGCTGCCTGCGTTGTCGGTGATGGTGAAGCGGAAACCGGTCCACTCGCCGCTGCTTGGCACTCGACGAAGTTCCTCAATCCGTCCCGCGACGGCGTCGTGCTGCCAATCCTTCATCTCAATGGCTACAAGATCGCCAACCCCACGATCCTCGCCCGGAGCAGCGACGAAGATCTCACCAGTCTATTTCGAGGTTACGGGTATGAGCCAATCTTCATCGAGGGTGAGGATCCTCATTTTATGCACCGGAAGATGGCGGAGATAATGGAGTATGTCTTCGAAAGGATCCGCGAACTCCGGGACGAGGCTCGCGCCAACGCATCCTCGCCAGGCGTTCCCCGCTGGCCGATGATCGTCCTGAGAAGCCCTAAGGGATGGACGGGCCCGAAGGAGGTCGATGGTAAGAAAGTCGAGGGCTTTTGGCGCGCGCATCAAGTTCCGGTCGCCAATTGCCGGGGCGACGACGGGCATCGAGGGATTCTCGAGGAATGGATGCGGTCGTACGACCCCGACGATCTCTTCGACCACGAAGGACGGATGAAGGAGGAGCTTCGCGCCCTGGCTCCCACGGGAACGAAGAGGATGGGGGCAACGCCGTTCGCCAATGGGGGCCTGCTTCGCAAGGAATTGCTGGCGCGACCCATCAAGGATTTCGCCGTCGAGATTGGCGAGCGCGGCTCTCAACAGGTCCAGACCACGGAGATCTTCGGCCATTACCTCAGGGAGGTCGTCAAGCTCAATGCCGGCAACAAGAACTTCCGCGTCTTTGGTCCCGACGAGACCGAAAGCAATCGCCTGGGAAGCGTCTTCGATGAGACACAGCGGGTGTGGATGCAGGCCATCGAGGATTATGACGTGCATCTGTCACGCGATGGCCGGGTGATGGAGGTGTTGTCCGAACATCTTTGCCAGGGGTGGCTGGAAGGCTATCTGCTAACGGGACGACACGGCCTCTTTTCCTGTTACGAGGCTTTCATCCATATTATTGACTCCATGTTCAACCAGCACGCCAAGTGGCTGAAGGTCACACGCGAACTGGAATGGCGGGCGCCGATCTCCTCGCTGAACTACCTTTTGACATCGCACGTGTGGCGGCAGGATCACAATGGTTTCTCACATCAGGATCCGGGCTTCGTTGATCTCGTCGCCAACAAGAAGGCGGACATCGTCCGCATCTATCTGCCGCCGGACGCCAACACGCTCCTTTGGGTCGGCGACCACTGCCTGAAGACCTATGACCGCATCAACGTGATTGTCGCGGGCAAGCAGCCGGAGCCACAATGGCTTTCCATCGAGGAAGCCGAGGCCCATTGCAAGGCAGGCGCCAGCGTCTGGGACTGGGCGAGCTACGAGGAAGACACGATCGCGCCCGATGTGGTCATGGCCTGCGCCGGTGATGTGCCGACGATGGAGACGTTGGCGGCGGTGATGTTGCTGCACGAAGCGATACCTGACCTCAAGATCCGCACCGTCAATGTCGTGGACCTACTCGCGCTGCAAGATCCCGAACAGCACCCCCATGGCATCGATAACGCGGCGTTCGACCGCATCTTCACCAAGGACAAGCCCGTCGTTTTCGCGTACCACGGCTATCCATATCTCATACATCGGCTGACCTATCGCCGGACGAACCACCAGAACTTCCACGTGCGCGGTTTTATCGAGGAAGGCACCACGACGACGCCGTTCGACATGACGGTGCTGAACGAGCTGGACAGGTTCCATCTGGCGCTCGGGGCGATAGCCCGCGTGCCGGGGCTGGCGGAGAAGGTGCCGGATGTCGCGAACCGCCTACGGGAGAAGCTCGCGGAACATCGTGCCCACGTCGAACGGTATGGAGAGGATATGCCGGAGATCAGGAATTGGCGATGGAAGCGCTGACGAGGAACTCGGCGCGATCCAGTATCAACCGGCCACAAGAGCGAACCGGCAATGCAGAGGGGAATAGGTTCAGGTGTCTCTGCGCGGCGAGGCAGCGCGCATCGAAAGGCCTTTCGCGGACAGCGGGAAGCCGCGTTTCACCCCTGTGCCCGCCATGGCGGTCCAGCTCCCTGACGATTGTCGGGCACGACGTTGACCAGCTTCTCGCGGCGCGCGACGTTGCCAGAGCGGATTTGAGCCGCATCGTCATAACTGGAGCTCACATCGCGGGTCGGTCACGCCGATGTTATCTTCTCGTCGGATCAGGGCGATGGCCCTCTCGACGCGAGGCTACCGCCTCCAACGGAGCTTTCAAGGTGATCGCGCTGACAACGGTAGCGCGATCTTCTTGGACGGGTCGGTCAAAACGCTCATCCGAAGCCACTCGCTTGTCATCAGCGAGCGAGAACGGTGATAACACCGCAATAGCTCATCGCCGTCAAAAGCAGAAGCGACGCGGATGCCGCGAGAATGACGCGCCCGCCCGCGCTGGCGACGGTGCGAATGTTCACCGAAAGACCGAGCGCCGCCATTGCTAGGACGGTCAACGCGCTCGATAGCGTTAGCAAGAACGGGATGATCGCGGCTGGTATGAGCCCCATCGAACGAGCGATCACCACAATGATGAAGCCTATGATAAACCACGGAACGAGACCCCGTTGCGAATGGGCGCGATCACCGCGGTCCTTCTGAAGAATTCCAAGGACGAAGATGACCGGCCCCAACATCAGGACGCGCAGCAGCTTGATGAGCGTCCCGGTTTGCACCGCGACTAGGCCCGCGGGGGCGGCTGCCGCAAGAACTTGCGGCACGGCGTAGACCGTCAAGCCGGCCAAGGCGCCGTATTGCGTTACCGTCATGCCCGCATAGAGATAAACTAGCGGAAGGATGAGAACCGAGGCGACACCCAGAACCGCTGTAAAGCCCAGCGCGGCGGCAACTTCGTCCGAATCCGCTTCGATCACCGGAGCAACCGCAACGATCGCGGAATTGCCACAGATCGAGTTTCCGCAGGCGATCAACAGGGCAAGCCGGCTCGACAATCCGCAAAAGCGGGCAACGAGAAAGCTGGCGCAGATCGAGATGACAACGATCGCCACCACGCAGACGACCAGCGTCGCACCGGCGCTTCGTAGCGTTCCCAAACTCAAGGAAGCGCCCAGAAGCACGATCGCGATCTCGAGCAATGTCTTGGAGCTGAAACCGATGCCCGGCTGCCATGATGTTTTGCCGGGTAAAGCTGTCCGCGTGATGATCCCGATCACGATCGCAAAGACCAGTGCTTCGAGAAGCCCAACCCCGAATACGGCATGTTCCAGTCGCTCGAACAGATAGGCGGCCGCAGCCACCGCGATGCAGGCAAGCAAGCCGGGAACGATCTGGCGACCATGGTTGTAACAGTTTTGGAGGGTCATCGGGCACCTGGAATTCTAATGATTGCTTGACAGATTTTTCAGCTAATCGCGTCGACTTCCATCGAATATTCTTCTACATTTCATTCGACAAAATAGAATGATTTCCCATGACCTTTGAACAGCTTGCAATTTTCGTCGCGGTGGCGGAACGCGAACATTTGACCAAGGCGGCGGCCTCGATCAATCTCACGCCATCGGCTGTCAGCACCGCGATCAAGAATCTCGAGCACCATTATGGCGTCGAGCTTTTTCACCGCGTCGGCCGCCGCATCGAGCTGACGGAATCGGGACGGATCTTCCTCGGCGAAGCGAAGTCATTGCTCTCGAGAGCGCGCGCGGCCGAGCTCGTGCTCAGTGAACTCGGCGGAATGCGGCGCGGAGCGTTGAGTGTGTTCGCCAGCCAGACGATCGCCAGCTATTGGCTCCCTTCCCGCCTCATGCGGTTCCACGCGTCACACCCGGGCATTGACCTCACTCTGACGATTGGCAACACCCGAACGGTCGCCGACGCGGTCATATCCGGCGAGGCTGATGTCGGCTTCGTGGAAGGCGACATCGACGAGCCGGCGCTCGCCGCCTCGGTCGTCGCGCAAGACGAACTGGTGGTGGTCGTTAGTGCGTCGCATCCTTGGGCGCGCGGCGGAACACCACCGAACGACGAGCTTGTCGCCGCACCTTGGGTGATGCGCGAGATTGGCTCGGGGACCCGTTCCGTATTCGAGGACGCGCTTGTCGAGATGGGTATAACGGTCGGGGATTTGACGATCGCGATGGTGCTGCCATCCAACGAGGCAATCTTGGCGGCACTCGAGGACAGCCTGTGCGCCGCCTCCGTTTCCCGTCTCGCCGCTCAGCAACACATCGAGGCCGGCAAACTGATCGAGGTCGATTTTTGCCGGCCGGTCCGTGAATTTCGCCTTCTGAACCACAAGGAGCGGCACAACAGCAGGGCCGCCTCGACTTTGATCGAGATGTGCCGCGTCAAAAAGCTCTAGCTGCCGCTCAAAGCTCAGCCAGCGTCGCAAAGGTCGCGGCGAACGATGCGTCGGCGCGATAAAAGACCGGCGGCTCACCGACCGGCGCGGCAATACTGATTTCCTGACCGCCGGCATACGCCTCGCCGCTCCATACGTGTATCCAGTCAACGCCGTTTGGCAGATAGAGCAATCGTTCTTGCTGTCCGGCTTGCCAGACAGGCGCGACAAGCAGTTCCTTGCCATAAAGGTAGCTGTCCTGGATCGCATAGGTGTCGCGGTCGTCTTCATGATGCAGGAAGAGTGGTCTCTGCACCGGAAGGCCTGTTTCCTCGGCGGCTGCCGACAGTGTGCGGAGATAGGGTGCCAGATGCACGTAGAGGCGCGTCATGCGCGCGAAATGCGCCAACACTTGTGGATCCAGGTCAATCTGGACGTTGTCACGGGGCCGATTTCCCTCATGCGTGCGCATGACCGAGGTGAAGACCGACATCTCCGCCCAACGCATCAACAGTTCAGGGGTCCGTACGTTTCCGAACAAGCTGGTGTACCCGCCGATATCGGAGTGATGGTAGGCGTTGCCGAGCAATCCTGACGATAGTGCCGCCGAGATGACGGTCACGAGACCGTCATGGCGCGAAAAGTCAACCGATTGGTCTCCCCCCCATAGCAAAGGGCAATGCGCTTGGACGCCGGTGAAGCCTGCCCGCATGAAGAACAGCGCTTCACCAGTCATGCCACGCGAGGCGACGGCATTGGCATTGACCTCGGCCCAAAGGGTCGGCCACGCATTGTGCATCAGCTTGGCGTCGATGCCATTGTCCAGATTGACATCGATCGGCAGGTATTCGCCAAAATCCGCCATCCAGCCGGATAGACCGAAATCCAGCATCTTCTTGCCGATGACCTCTTCCGCAAACCATTCGGCCGCTTCCGGATTGGTGAAATCGACGACGCCGCAATCGAACTCGCCGAAATCGACCAGGGCTGTCGCGCCTTCCGCGGTCTTGGCAAAATAACCGGCACGTTCAGCCTCCGGGAAGAGCGGACCATCAACGCATAGGTAGGGGTTCACATAGCCCAGAAAGCGGATGCCCGCGTCATTCAGCTCGGCCATCTTCTGGCGTAGACCCGGATAGCGCTCCTCGTTAGCCTGCCAGTCCCAAAACAGTCTTGCGCCGAAGGAGGTCTGCCTAAGCCCGACCCAGTCCTCACACCAGAGACCGGAGACCTGTACGCCGGCGTCCCGCATCGCCTGCAGCCTGGCGAAGGAGTTGACACCGTCTTTCAGGCCAATGATCGCACCCTTATAGACCCACTCGGGTAGGCGCGGCTGGCGGCCGAAGCGCTGGGAAAGCTGGCGGACGAGCTCTACGAAACTGGGCGCCGCGAAGAGCTCGATCCGTTCGGGGATCGCCCAGGCCTCGATCTCGTGGAAGCTCTTGTGGCGGAAGTCGAAGACCGAATAGGCGGTCGTCTCCACATGCAGTGCGTAGCGTGCCGACGAGACATAGGTCGGCTGCGGGTAGTTGGTATTGAAGTAGTCGCCGCCGGCGCGATCCTTGATGTTGGACTTGAAGGTAATCTCGCTGGTCTTGTCGCGGCCGACGCCCGGCTCGGACGTCCAGAGCGGAAAACGCCTGCCGCGCATGTCGAAATAAGACATCTGCTCGCCGCCACCCCAGACATGCTCGTCATGGTCGGCGGCGACCCGCATCCAGAAGCGGTTGATCAGCGGATCGAGGGCTTGGATCTCGATGGCGCTGTCGGTGAGGGTCAGGACGAGGCGTGGCGGCTGGCCAGCGCGTTCCGACAAGGCGATCCGGCGCCCGTCGATCTCGGCATGCGCCAATCTGCTGCGCTCGATCACATAGTCCTCGATGTCGAAATTGCCGCGATACATGTCCATGCGCTCTTCGCCAATGCCAACGAAGATCGCGGGTGCGCTGCTTGTGTGGTTGAGAACGACGCGCCCGTCGAGGGACACGGTGAAGCCCGAAGCAGTCGCCTCGAGCACGATGCGTTCTCCGGTCCCGCTCGCGTGCCTGAGTTCAGTCGGCGCCGGACGTTCGAGTGTTGAATCGGTAAACATATGATGTCGCTGCATTGCTGTGGCGTGGCTCATCCCTTGATGCCTCCCGAGGTCAGGCCGGACACGACACGCTCCTGGAAGATGACGATCAGGATTGCCACCGGAACGATGCCGACGACGAGCGCGGACGAGATGACCGGCCAGGGAAAGGCGAACTCGCCCTGATAGAGCTGGATACCGACAGGGAGGGTACGGAGCGACGGATTGGAGTTGAATGACAATGCCAGCAGGAACTCGTCCCAGGCGTTGACGAAGGCGAGGATGCCCGCGGTGAAGACGCCGGGCGCGCAAAGGGGAACGACGACCTTGAAAAGGGCGCCAAGCCGGGTGCAGCCGTCGATCATCGCCGCATTTTCGAGATCGCGCGGGATGCCCTCGAAGAAAGAGATCAGCATCAGCGTGCAGATCGGCAGGGACAGCACCGTATAGGGTAGGATCAGTGCAACCCACGTGTTCAAGAGATTGAGCGAGCGCATGATCTCGAAAAGCGGTACGAGCAGGGTCACCAGTGGGAAGGTGGAGACGGCGACAATCAGCGCCAGGATCAGTCCACGGAAACGCAGGTTGAGCCGCGCCAACGCGTATGCGGCGAGAACCGATACGAAGAGCGTGAGCAGCGTCGACAGCAGCGCCACCATGAAGCTGTTGAACAGGAACAGATGCAGCGGCTGGTCGGAGAAAGCCTGCATGTAGTTTGCGAGCGTGGCTTGATGCGGCAGCCAGGTGATCGGTTTCAGCGTCAGTTCGCTCTCCGTCTTCAGCGACGTGAACAAGATCCACAGTGCCGGGAACAGCCCGTTGACGAGCAGGATCGCGGCGGCAATGAAGCGCAGAGGTTTACCGGTCAGGAACGACGCGGGGCTGGGAACGACGACGGCGCTCATGACCTATTCCTTTGTCCTGATGATGCGGAGATAGACCGCGGTGACGACCATCGACAGCGCGAACATGACAACGGCGAGCGCCGATCCGTAACCGAGGTCGAGGAACGACACGGTGTTTTGGTGGATGTACATGGCAAGCGTCGCCGTCGACGTACCCGGACCACCGCCCGTCATCATGAATGGGATATCGAAAGTCTGCAGCGCGGTAATGGTGCGGAAAATCAGAGCGACGACGATCGAGGGCTTGAGCAGCGGCAGGGTGATCTCGAAGAACTGTCGGATACGCCCTGCCCCATCGACATCGGCCGCCTCATAGAGAGAACGTGGAATGGTCTGAAGGCCAGCAAGGATCATCAGCGCCATGAAGGACGACGTCTTCCACACGATCGTCAGGCAGATTGCGGCGAAAGCCCAGTTCGGGGAATTGAACCAGATGATACTGCCGAAGCCGAGACGCGTGAGCACATCGTTCACTACACCGTATTCCGAGTGGAAGAACCACGCGAAGATCAGACCCGCGAAGGACAGCGGCAGCGCCCAGGGGATGAGCAGCGACAACCGCACCGGCCATTGCATGGCAAAGGGCAGATTGGCGAGAAGCGCAAGTCCGAGGCCGACCAACAGGGCGCCAGGTACCGTGATGATGGTGATCAGCACCGTGTTCCACAGCGTCTGCCAGAACACCGGATCGTCAATCATCGCGCGGTAATTATCGATGCCGACGAACTCCGCCGGCAAGCCGGAAGTTAGCGACAGGTTGAAGAAGCTGGTGTAAACCAGCCGCCCAACCGGATAGACGATGATCAGCGACAGCAGGATGGCTGCGGGCGCCAGCAAGAGAACGGCCAGCGCGCGGTCGCTCAGGTCGAGCCATTTGCTCCACCGCGGCAATTGCTCTTCATCCGCGTCAGTGAGCGGCATGATTGATATACTCACGGCGAGCGCTCCTGCTGTGCGTGTTCATGTCATATCCCTTTCTGTCGGGGCGCGGTCAGCGCGACCTGCAACGCTGAAACACGATGCACCGCAGGTCAGCGCATGGTGCGCAAAGGCGGATTATCGCAAGATCCGCTTCAGCCGCGCTTCGATCTGCGAAGCGCCTTCTTCCGGCGTGCTGACACCGGCCAGCACGGCATTGATGGTGGTGCGGATCGTCTCGCTGACCTCGTTGTAGCGAGGGGTGACAGGGCGGGCCTTCGCGGTTTCAACCACCGGCAGAGCGCGGGCGAACCACGGCGCCGCCTTGGTGACGTCGGCATCCTTGTAGAGATCGGCATAGGTCGGCAACAGCGCGCCATTGACCGCCATGAACTTCGAGACTTCAGGGCTGGACAGGAACTCGACAAGCTTCCTTGCCTCTTCCTGATGCGTGGAGTAGGCGGACACGCCGAACTCCCAACCGCCCAGGCAGCTTGCTTGCTCGCCGCCGGTCACTGACGGAAGCGTGGCAACATCGACCTTGCCGACAACGGCCGAATCCTTGCCCTGGAAGCTGGACCAGCCATAGGACCAGTTGATGGCGAACACGACGTTGCCAGCCTGGAATTCCTTGCGAGTGTCATCGGTCGCCACTTCGGAAATGTTCTTCTTGGCGACGCCATCATCGACGAAGCTCTTCCACAGCGCCAGCGACTTGACCGCGGCATCGTGATCGAAAGTCAGCTTGCCGTTCTCGACGAGCGTCTTGCCCTGGCTCCAGTAAGGCAGCAGGAAAGTGCAGACCGCACCCTCGATCGCCTTGCCCTGGAATGACAGGCCCTGAAGATCTGGACGCCCTTCACCCTGGGTGATTTTCTTGGCCGCTGCCGTCAATTCATCCCACGTCTTTGGGGGCTGGATGCCGTACTTGTCGAGCAGATCCTTGCGATAGTAGAGGAACATCGCATCGGCGAATGCCGGGATGGCGACCACCTTGCCATCGACGGTATTTGCTTCCGTGTAGGTCGGCAGGAACTTCGACATATCCTTGTCGGAGAAGTCGCTGGTCCAGCCGGCCTTGGCATATTGAGCCGGCCGGATGACATCGAGCATCAGGACGTCGAGATTAGTGTCCTTGGCCGACATCACGGTGTTCAGGTACTGAGCCTGAGCCTCCGACGTGTTGCCGCCAGCCTCGATGGTGACCTTCACCCCTGGCGTCTTGGCTTCGTATTGGTCGAATACCTTGCGCCATACATCGGGATGATGCTGGCTCGACACGAAGATCTTGAGTTTCGTATCTGCGAAAGCCGGAACGGCCGAGCCCAGAATGCTGGCGCAAAGCGCCAAGCCGATAAGTGGCCTGCTGATCATGTTTTCCTCCCAGTGATCATAAGCGCGGACCTCAATCCTCCGCCGCGCAAAGAGCTTCAGGCGATCGCGCGCTGCGTCGCGGCGTCGAACAGATGAATCCTTGAAGGGTTGACGCCGATCCTGATTTCCTCGCCGGCATGCGTGCGAACATCAGGCGGCATACGTGCGGTCAAGACGTCGCCGCCCAACTGGAAATGGACCAGTGTGTCGGAGCCGAGCGGCTCGACGACCTGAACCTTCACGGCCAGTTGGACATCGGATGCCGCGACCGGCGTGAAATGCTCGGGCCGAATGCCGACGATCACTTCCCGGCCTTCGTCCAGCGTTCCTTGACCTGAACGGACAGCGGCACATGGCAGCTGGTTGCCGTCGGCGAAGAAGAGACGGTCGCCCTTGATCGCGGCTTTTGCGAAATTCATCGCCGGAGAACCAACGAAGCCACCGACGAAGACGCTGTTCGGCCGGTTGTAGACTTCATCGGGTGTGCCGACCTGCTCGATATCGCCGCCGCGCAGAATGACGATGCGGTCCGCCAGCGTCATCGCCTCCACCTGATCGTGCGTGACGTAGATGATGGTCGTGCCGATCTGCTGATGCAGACGCTTGATCTCGGTGCGCACCTGTCCGCGAAGTTTGGCATCGAGGTTCGACAGCGGCTCGTCGAACAGAAACACCTGCGGGCGGCGCACGATCGCGCGGCCCATGGCGACACGCTGACGCTGACCACCGGACAATTGCCCCGGCCGGCGATCCAGAAGATGCGAGATGCCGAGGATTTCCGCCGCCTCGTCGATGCGTCGGTTGGAATCGGCAATGTTCGTTCCGCGCACCTTGAGGCTGAAGCCCAGGTTCTCGCGCACGGTCTTGTGCGGATAAAGCGCGTAATCCTGGAAGACCATGGCAATGTCGCGTTCTCGCGGCGGCAGCGCGTTGACGACCCGATCTCCGATACGGATTTCTCCGCCGGAAATGGTCTCGAGCCCGGCCACCATGCGCAGTGTCGTCGATTTTCCGCAGCCGGACGGACCAACGAAAACGACGAACTCGCCGTCGGCGATCTCCAGATCGATACCCTTGACGATGCGCAGAGCGCCGTAACTTTTGTCAAGCTTCCTCAGACTTACCGACGCCATGCGTTCCTCCTCCAACCTTGACCAAAATCAAACCAAGGCCACCTTGGCAGCGATCATACCGACCGCGATAAGGAAATCAATAGTGTATCAATTTTATTTATGTCGATTAATTTACAACCTAACCTATTGAACTTTAGAGCATCCATTGTTTATGCGGAAATTGCATTTCGTCAGTTTTTCCCGGGCCCTTGGCGGAGCAGGATAATGTCCAACCTTAGCGAAGCCGGCTGACGTAACGTGCCAGTTCATGATCATACCACGTATGCGAGAGCTCGGCCGTCGCACCGTCCTGTGCCTGGCTCATACGCACGACATGGGGTACCGAACTACCCGGTTTCTGCCCAAAGGCCTCGGGCGCCCATTCGGGAACGGCACTCATCCCGATCTGATCCTCGGCGCGCGCTATCCACAGTCCGAGCCTGGTCCTGTAGTAGAGATAAAGAGATTCCGACAATTCCTCCGCGGTGACCGTTTCCACATAGGATCCGTCGAGCCAAATCTCCTCCACGGCCACCACCTTGCCGGACAGACGACGCAAACGACGGATGCGATGCCCTTCGCTCGAGGCGCCGAACGTCGGCAAATACTCGGGTTTTTTCAGTCGGCATACATCCAGTACCTCGGCGGTCGGAAGCCCGCCGCCGCCGACCAGTTCAAGTCGGAACATGGCGTAGACGCTCTTGGGATCGCTGATCGCCCTGATGTAATTGCCCGAGCCTTGAACGCGCTCCAGAAGGCCGCGGTTTTGCAATTCCGCCAGGGTCTTGCGCAACGTTCCAACGGCGATGCCAAGGTTGGCGGCCATCTCGCGCTCGGGGGCAAGCTTCTCGCCATCGATCAACCGCCCCGCCGCGATATCACGAACCAGAAGCTCGGCGATCTGGAGATACATGGGCAGGCTGCCGCGGGCGTTCTTCATTTGCAGGCTTTCCTTGGGCGCGAGACAAAAAATTGATACACCATTGATTTACTAAAAACCTGATGATATTCAAGTGTCATTCGGCAGCTGAGGAGGAATTTCATGACCGTTGTACCGATAACATCAGGCGATCTCGATGCCGCCGAAGTATCATGGTTTTCCGCGCTGTGCTCCGACGATTACGCATATCTCGGCGTTCCTGACGACACTTTGCGCTCGAGCTGGGCGCATTGCTCGTCAATCGTTCAAAAGACGGAAGCGCTTGGCTTCCGCAACATCCTGTGCCCCTCGTCCTACCAGGTTGGCCAGGACACACTTAGCTTCGTTGCTGGTTGCGCGCCGATCACGGAGAAGATCAACTTTCTCGCGGCGATCCGCTGCGGCGAAATGCAGCCAATCATGCTGGCTAGAACTGTGGCCACGCTCGACCATATGCTGAAGGGTCGGCTGACGCTAAACGTCATCAGCTCCGACTTCCCTGGCGAGGTCGCCGACAGTGCCTACCGCTATCGCCGCAGCCACGAGGTGGTTGAGATCCTGCGCCAGGCCTGGACGCGCGACACGATCGACCACGACGGAGAGATCTACCAGTTCAAGGGCGTCTCCACTGAACCGGCGAGGCCATATCAGCAGAACGGCGGGCCGCTGCTTTATTTCGGCGGCTATTCGCCTGACGCGCTTGAACTGTGCGGCGCCCAGTGCGATGTTTATCTGATGTGGCCCGAGGTCAAGGAGCAGCTTGCCGAGCGCATGCGCGCCGTCCATGCCCGGGCCGAGGCCCATGGCCGCACGCTCGATTACGGCCTGCGCATTCATATGATTGTCCGTGACACCGAAGCCGAAGCCCGCGAGTACGCTGAGCATCTGGTGTCAAAGCTTGATGACGAGTATGGCCAGCTGATCCGCAACCGCGCCCATGACAGCATTTCGCTCGGGGTTTCCCACCAGGCGCGGGCCCGCGAACTCGCCGACAAGTTCGGCTATGTCGAACCCAACATCTGGACCGGGGTCGGCCGCGCGCGTTCTGGCTGCGGCGCCGCTTTGGTGGGGTCCACCGATCAGGTGCTGACCGCACTCGAAGACTATCAGAAAATGGGCATCCGTGCCTTCATCTTCTCGGGCTATCCGCATCTCGACGAGGCCGAGCATTTCGGCACGAAGGTTCTGCCGCAGATGAAGACCTGCTCTCTGCCGGAAGTACGAGGCAGGGTTCCCGCCGAGACCCCAGCCACTCCCCTTGGAAATGGAAAGCGCCACTGATGGAACGCATCGAACTGAACGCCGACGTTTCGCTGAGCCGGCTCGTCTATGGAATGTGGCGCATCGGCGATGACGCCGACACTTCGCCGGCGCATGTGCAGGCGAAGGTCGAGGCGTGCCTCGCCCAGGGCATAACCACTCTCGATCAGGCCGATATATACGGCGGCTACACCGCGGAAGCTATTCTTGGTGGTGCGTTTCGGGCGTCACCCGGCCTGCGCGACAAGCTGGAGATCGTTACCAAATGCGGCATCGTGGCGCCCGCTGGCCGGCATGCCGCCTCGCGCGTCAAGCACTACGATACCAGCGCCGCCCATATCAGGGCCTCGGTCGAGGCGTCCCTGCGCGACATGGCGACGGACCGGATTGATCTCCTCCTTATCCATCGCCCGGACCCATTCATGGACGCGGACGAAACCGGCGCGACGCTCGATGCACTCGTGAAATCGGGCAAGGTGAAAGCGGTCGGCGTTTCCAATTTCCGGCCCTGGGATTTCGCACTGCTGCAATCGTCGATGAGCACCCCTTTGGTGACCAACCAGATCGAGCTCAGCCTCTCCGCCACCGACGCCTTTACCAACGGCGATCTCGCCTTCCTGCGGGAGCGCAAGCGGCCGGTCATGGCCTGGTCGCCGCTGGGTGGCGGTTCTCTGTTGACCCGGGGTGGTGCGCTCGCCACGAGACTTTCCAAGATCGCGGCCGAACAGGGTGTCGATGTCGCCGCGGTCGCGGTCGCGTGGCTGCTGGCGCACCCGGCTTCGATCCTACCGGTGCTGGGGACCAACAACTTGCGGCGGATCGCGGCAATCTCCGACGCGAATAAAGTGTCAATCGATCGCCAGACCTGGTTCGAGCTCTATTCACTTGCCAATGGACATGAGGTGCCGTGATGACAATCGTCGAAACCGCGAGATCCTTCGAAGAGCATGTGTTCATACCTGATGCCGAGACCACGCGCAGCTACCGCAACGCGCTCGGCGCTTTCCCAACGGGCGTGACCGTTGTGACCGCGAACACCGATGCCGGTCCAATTGGCATGACGGTAAACAGCTTCGCATCGGTCTCACTCGACCCACCGCTGGTGCTCTGGTCGCCAGCCAAGAGTTCGTCGCGCCACGCACTCTTCACGTCCGCCGGACATTTTTCCATTCACGTCCTGAGCGCGGAGCAAACAGCGCTTAGCAGCCGCTTTACGCGGGGCGGCCAAGGCTTCGCGGATCTAGGATGGGAGCATAACGTGGAAGGCGCTCCCATCATCCCTGGAACGCTTGCCCGGTTCGAGTGCGAGCAGCAGTCTGTCTATGATGCTGGCGATCACTCACTGGTCATTGGGCGGGTATTGCGGGTCGGGCTGCGGGATGGCGAGCCGCTTTGCTTCGCACGCGGTGGTTTCGGCCGGTTCGAGCGTCATGCCTAAGAGCTTGATCGGACAAGGCCCGAGGCAAGTTTCATTTCGCCGTGGTATCTGTCGCCCATCACGCGCGGTTTCCAGTTTCGCTCGCTGAGTTACGGGCGGGCAAGCGTGGGCCGCTGTACCAATGTCAAGCCGGACACGATCCGGCGGTTTTTCGCGGGCGGCGGAAAAGCCTTCAGCTCTATCCCATGGGAGATGAGAAGCCCGCCGCCTAACATCTGAAAATTCCGCCGTTATCGATTGCGGTGCGCACCATGGCGGGGTATGGATTCGCATCGGACCCGAGGGCAAGGGAACTGCATGTCACCATTGAGTAGCGGTTCCAGTGAATTGCAGCCGGGCTCCGTTTCGCGCGCGTCACTCGCGATCATTGGCCTGATGTTCATGGCGCTGCTCTCCGTCCTAGGTTTATGGCTCGGTTCAAGCTACCAGGCGACCGTGAAACGCGCTGACGCCCAGGTAACCGCTGCTTCGAAAATCGTTGCCGCTAACGCGGTCTGGCTCAATTCGCTTGCTCGCGAGACACTACACCGCATAGACGATTCCCTGGGGTCGAACGTGCTCTCCGCGGATGCGGAACGGGTCCACGATCTCAACGCGGCCGTCGCGGACCTCCCGCCGCAGGTGACGGCATACGTGGTCGGCGCCGACGGTCTCACGCTGTTTTCCAACAACCCCAGGACACAAGCGATGGACGTGTCCGATCGCGACTACTTCACACGGCTGAGGAATGGCGCGGACGAATACACATCGGACTTGATCGTCAGTCGCTTGACCGACCGCCAGATTTTCGTCGTCAGCCGGCGGCTCGAACGGAATGGAAACTTTGCTGGTATCGCCGCTATTGCCTTTAACGCGGATGTACTCAGGCCAATCTGGGATGCTGTCGATATCGGACCAAATTCGACGGTGAGCTTGATCAGGCGCGACGGCAAGCTCATCGCGCGCCACCCAGAGCCCCCGGGTCCGGTCGACATGGGTGGGTACGTGCTCTTTACTGACTACATGAGGAAGGCGACTGCTGGTGTCTATCGCTCCTATTCGCCTGTTGACGCCCAAGACCGACTGGTTGGCTACCGTATCATAGAGCGAACACCATTCGTCGCCATCGCGTCGGCCGACATTGGCGTCCTCATGCAACCATTCTGGGACGATGCGAAGATCGCTGCCCTTTTGATATTTTTCGCGGTTATCGGCGCGATCGCGGCCGCGCTCTGGATCCAAAAACTAATCAGAGTAGATGGGTTGCACACTCGTCAGCTCGCGCAAGCGCTGGCAGCGAACCAAACACTGATGCGCGAGATACATCACCGGGTCAAAAACAATTTGCAGACGGTCATGGCACTGCTTCGCCTGGAGGGGTTCGAGCCCGACGTGGTGCGAAGGCTCAATGAGCGTATCTCCGCGATGTCGGCCGTGCATGAACAGATGTATGGCTTCGATCAGTTTAGTGGAGTATCCGCGGTCGAGTTCATCCCGTCCTTCGTGAGCACGCTCGTAAACGTTCATGGGCAGTCCGTGACTGTTTCGTTTGATGTCGAGAACGTGACGATCGCGCCCGACCGAGCCACGCCCTTCGCCCTGCTCGTCAATGAGTTGATCGCGAACAGCATGAAATACGCCTTCGCCGGCCGAGAGGCGGGGTCCATCCGTGTCGGTCTTCGATCCGGGGCCGAGGGTTTCGCCGAACTCTCCGTCGTTGACGACGGGATCGGCTTTGATGGAGACACGGATTCGCCCGGCATGGGCACACGCTTGATCAAGGCTTTCGTTCAACAGCTGGGTGGTGAGTTTCGTTTCGTGAAAGACAATGGAACGAAATTCACGGCGGTGTTGAAGATCGCCGATTGAGCACACCGAAGCGTCCTCCCCACGTCCGTGAGCCGCTTTCATTTTGGACACGGCGCGTCGCGCCAACATCCGGCGTTGTCGGGTGAAAGGCCCGTGCGTCGACCCGTTTCCCCATACACGGATCAAAACCACGGGAACTTTCCTCAAGCTCCGGATTTGTCAGACGAACCAAGAGGAGGTCCAAGCATGTTCGTCCGAGACGTTATGACAAGGCAGGTAATGACCGCGGCGCCCGATGCCAGCATCAGGCAGGTTGCGCGGGTGATGTCACAAATCGATTCTGGCGCGGTCCCCATCGTCAACGACAAGGTTCTCGGTATCGTGACTGATCGCGACATCGTAGTGAGGGCGGTGGCCGAGGGGCTCGATCTTGACGGCCCGGTGTCGGAGATCATGACCTCGGGAGTTGAGAGCTGTCTTGAGGATGACGACCTGCGCGAAGCTTCTCGCGGAATGTCTGAGCTGCAGATGCGCCGTCTGTTGGTCTTCGACCGGGCGGGCAATGTATGTGGCATACTTTCGCTCGGGGATATGGCGGTTCTTGATGAGGAACTAGCGGGCGTTACGTTGGAAGAGATTTCGGACGACGAGGACCCGAGATAAGCCGTCGTGTCCCAACGATGTTCGCGACGTGAAGGCCCGTTGTTAACCTCCTGAAAACCCAGTAAGTCGCTGGTCTTTCCACGACCTTCAACCTCTTCACGCCTCGGAGATTCTTGAAAAGCGAACTTGCCGGTCGACCCCGCCTGGCCGCGGTGTGATCTCGGATGCCGAGGGCGCTGACCGAATGATGTGATGTGCACGCGCTTTGGGTTTGGGTCCAAGTCGTATCACTCGGCCAGCCCACGAACTATCGGCCAAGCATGCAAATATCGCAATACTTGCATGTATGTTCGTACGTTACCGCGCTGATGATCCAGCCACCGCGCAAGCTTGATCAGTCACTGATCGATTTGGCGACCAAGCTTGCAGTCGAAGAGATGATTTCAGCGACCACCTTGCTATCGCCTCGCCTATTTCGCGAGCCGGTGCAAAACTCACTTGGTTCCCAAGCGCCGAACCGCGCCAGGGTCTTTCAGCGAAGCCTCACGAGCCGGCGGACATACGGAGCTAGCATTTTCCAGATCGAACGCCATTTATCGTGAAATCGAGGATTTGGAGAGAAGGACGTCATGCGGGACATACAAAGTGACGAGGCCGACCTTAACGCCTCGATCATCGAAATCGAAGCTGTTGAATTTGATCCAGGATCCCCGGGCTGGGCAGCGTTGTACGCCCGGCTTGCTGGTGGCAGCACCTTGAGACTGGAATTTGACGCAAAGGCGTTTGTCACGCTGGAGACCGCCATTAGCGCGGCGCAAAAGCAGATGACCGAGGACCAGGGAGTGCAGTGACGCCCGCAATGAGGGTGTTTATCGCCTTCCGGACGCTTCTCGCGGACCATGCTCAAGAGGAGCCGCGGGCGTGGTCCATGCCGGCGGCTGGCGACCGGCGCTTGCCATCGGCTCGGCTACCAGCGCGCCGATCTCGCCCAGCACTGGATATTCCCTTGAAGAAGCGGGCGACCATCCGTCCGCTGGCGCTCGCGGGGATCGTCTTTGGGTCTGGCCGGTCATCGCGCTGTCCCTCTTTTCGTTGTTGAGGATAATGGTGGCAAGCGCGATGGACTGCTGATCCGCCGTTTTGCCGAGGGTCAGAGGAGAGCATTGGAAGCGTCAGAGGAAGAAGAACTCGTATGCGATCGTCGAGCCATTGCGCGGCCTTTTCACCCGCCGGATTGCCCTCGTCGTTGATCGCAACGTTCTCGACCTGAGGGACGCGGCATGTCTCAGACGGGATTTCCACTCCCTCCGCGAGAACGTGCCCGCGAGGATGAGCGTGATCCCGTAGCGTGACGCGTAACATCAAGAGCGCGGTTAAGTGCCCCTGCTCCCTGAACCTTGGCAACCGCGATCGCCCGCGACACGAGCGCGGGGCGCTATTGCTGACTAAGGAGCATCGACCAGTAAGACGCGTGGATCAGTATCGCGATCGTCAACGGCCTGGAACCACGCGCGAATTTCGACGTTTCACTGCCATTCCAAGGACACCAACGCCGACTGCTTGTCGGCCGCGAATCAGACGGAAGGAACAACATCGTGGGCATCTTTGACCGCATCAAGCAGGCTATCCTCGGCCAAGCGCACGCTGCCCAACAGCGCGGCGGCGGTGCTTCGGTCCCGATCGGGCGGACGACCGCCGCGGGCGCGACAGCGCAGTCTGGTTCATCGTTGTCCGGGGGCAAGCCAACGCCCTCCCCGGTGTCCACCCAACCCACGACACCACCGTCCGGCCAGATCGCATCCCCAGCTCCTTCCCAGGAACAGGCCTCCGCTGGCGCTTCCTCGATCAGTTCCCCCCGGGCCGTCGACATTGTCCCCATCTTGGATGCCGCGGTGACGAAGTCAGGTCAGAAGCTCGACTGGAAGCGTTCGATCGTTGACCTGATGAAGGCTGTGGGAATGGACGCCAGCCTCGACGAGCGTACGGAACTCGCGCGCGAACTTGGCTACGCCGGCGATGCGCACGACTCCGCGAGAATGAACACCTTCTTGCACAAGGCGCTGATGAAGAAGCTTTCTGAAAATGGTGGAACGGTTCCGGCTGATCTTCTCGACTAATCACCGATCCTCATTTCATCCAGCAGGGCGCTAACAGGTGTGTGTCGCATCCGTCCACTGAAAGGAAAAGACCATGATGAGCGGACCAATGAAAGCGCTTCTAGGCGCTATCGTCATCGCGGGGTACCAGAACCGCGATAAGATCGGGGAATTCATTCGAGGCTTGCAGGGCCCACGGTCGGGGGGTGATTACGCCAGTGGACGGGAACCTGGATCCACCACGTCGCAACCCGCCGGTGGGCAGGGAGGCATCTTCACGGGCCCCGGCGGCCTTGGTGATCTTCTTGGCGGACTGACGACTGGCGGAATTCTAAGCGGTGGCCTCGGCGACCTCCTGAAAACGTTCCAACAGAACGGCCATGAGGATAAGGCGAGGAGCTGGGTCGAAACTGGTCCCAACGCGACCATGGACAACGACCAGCTTTCGGAAGCTCTTGGTCCGGAAGTCATCAACGAACTGTCGGCCAAGACAGGATTGTCGCCGCGAGACATCCTCGACCGCCTTAGCCGCGACCTTCCCACCGCTGTCGATAACCTTACTCCCCATGGCAAGGTGCCGGACGCGGGGGACGAATTCCTAGCTTCCGCCAGCGCGCCAACAAACAGCCCCCAGACGCAAACCTAGTCGAAGAACTCAATAGGAGGAGCCGATATGCCAGACTCGAAATCGCCAGCCGTCCAGTCAATGCTGAATGAGCAAGCCAAGCAGCGCGAGAGCGCCCGCGAGGGTCACCTCGACAAGGGTCTCGAGGATACATTCCCCGCCTCGGACCCGGTATCGGCGACGACCACCTCGATCCCCGCGGGTCGCACGGATCCAGATGAAGCAGCTCGCGTCGCCGATGACCCATCCTTCGCGACGCAGGGCGATTATCCCTTGGTCGACGCCGCCCTCGCCGCGACAGGCGAGAAATCGAGCGGCTTCGACCACGATGTTCGGCGTGAGGGACTTGATGGCCTCCGTCGCGATGCTGGCCGCGTGGCGGACTCCATGTCAGAGGTCGCGGAAGGCGGTGTTCACCTGGCGAAGTCGCAAGTCCGCGGGATATGGACAGACGTGGAGGCCAGGATCCGCGATCGCCCCCTCACGGCGGTCGGTATCGTGGCTGCCCTTGCTTATTTGTGGGGTGCGACCCGCTAGTGCGCATAAGCGGCGCAAGGGAGCCTGGCCGGCGCCCGTCGCCGGGATCCACCCGGGTTCCAAAGGCTGCCGAGATTTGGCCGCCTTTGTCCGCGAGAGGCATTTTATCGGGTGGACGCAGCGAGTGTCCGCCCCACGCTTTCTTGAACGCGGGCGGCGGACCCCGGAGGCGCGGCGGCTGGCATGAAAGCGCGGCCGCCGCGTTAACCCGCCGCAACAAAAACAGTGTGTTCGCTTTCACGGCTGCCCGTCGGCACTCAAGCTCTTCTGTGTCCAGATTGTTAGTGATGTGTCGGGATGACGGATTTGGAAGCAGCGATGCATTCGAGCACGTGGATAAGCTTCTCGAACTCTCGCAGTATGTCGAGAAGATCGGTGGTCTCCATCATGGATATTTCGTCAACCGAGCCGCGGACCGTGAAGATGAGAGTGTCGATCCAAATGTGTTTGTCTGGCGGGACGCCTTGGACTGCCGTTGCGTAATAGGTTTCCAACTGCCCGAGAATCCGTTCGATCAGGCAGTGGCGATGATGTCGATCAAGCAATGGCAGCGCGTGGCAGGCATCGTTGATGTCGGCGGCAAGTGTCATGCTGTCCTCCTGGGCGTTTCCCAGATTTATCACAACAACCGAAACGGCTATTGGGACTTAGGTCCGAGTCTTGTCATCAGTCCGGTTCCGTACGGTGTGGGCCGCGCGCCGCGCCACGTCGCGCGCTTGAGTTCGCGGCAAGCGGCGGCTGGCGGTGCGCGACCATGGTTCAAGTTGCCTATCCGCGCCGTGCCTCAATCAGATGGTGAAGACGCCACGATTATCGGTCCGGCCTGGGTTCAGGTGCCCCTACCCGGCCATGAGCTTATATCGATGGACTTAGGTCCCCCGCCTCTATGTCCCCTCAGCGTTGAGGGCGGCATGTTCGACGATGGTTTCCTCGCGCGAGCTACATCGTGCATCAAGACGGGAAAACAGATGCGCTTCGCCCGACGCCCGGCCCGCCCCAAATACTGGTCCAACCAAAGAGGCTCCGCGCTATGAAACCGTAACCGCGTCCATTCATCGATGGCCCAGCCTCACTTATTGGAATTGCGCGTGACCGAGGGCGTTTGATTTGTCGCATTCCCCGGTTTCATTTCACGGTTGTCCCCCGCCGCCCCTTTTTCTCGCGTCAATGAGAACACGTCCATCGGCTTACTTCCGTTACCGGTATCAGGCGACTCGTCGCGGGAACCCAAGCATCTGACTGAACCGGTCTGGTTGGGGGTTTCCCGTCAGGGCAATTCGACGAGCTCAGCCAGAGCACCGGGATTTATGTCTAGTACGCGCCACGCCTACCCCGAATTTTCATGGGTAAGGAACCACATCACTTTATGAGAGCTCAATGTTTGCTTGCCTTGTGGCGGTCGAAGGCTCGGTGGCCTTGGTTTTCATATTGAACCGGGCCGCGCGGAGACGCGCGGTCTTGGCATGACCAGACAAGTTCAGGTCTGATGACATCCTATACATCGATGTCTCGTGTACCACCAAACATGGTCCAGGGTTGATCGACGTATTCGAGCGACACTTTGAGATGAGGCATGCTTGCGGCTCGTCTAGCATCGTTGCTTTTCAGATCACCGCGCACCATCACCTTGACCGGGAAACCAGGTCGCCATGTCCGTCGTCTCATGCCACCTCTCAACTGCTATTCCGGAACGCTTTCCGGGCGGCTGAGTTCCAGGGGGAGATGTCGAGCGGAAGGTGCGGAACGAACTGCTTGAACGGAGGTTCACATCGCACGGACGAAACGCTCGCCACGGTGCGTTCTAGTGGGTAACGCGGCTGAGAAGGTTTCGGGGAATGCAAAAGACCGCCGGCAAGGCTCGCCAGGTGGAGGCGGACGTTCGACGGGCAAAAGGTTGAGCGAGGAAAACAAAGCTCGACAGTGCATCGCGCCCGCGACGGGACCAGCTGGATGAACCGGTCGCGCGTTTCTAGCGGGCGCTATCCAAAGGAAACGGCGAATGTCGCCTACTTGTATAACTCTTGAAAGATAGGATTTCCAATGTCTCAAGGCGATAATCCGAACACCAATCCCATCCATGCCCTTCTCGCGGAGCTTGGCATTGTTGACCCGATTTCCGTTGCCGATGTCCAGGAGCGGCATGCCGAGATTATCGCGGCCTATCAAGACGGCAAATTGACCGACGCCGCCCTCCGCCACAGTCTAGCGCGAGCTTGCGACGAAACCGTCACTGGAACACTCGATACCGAGCCAGATCAACCCAATCGAAACCTGCGGTAACGGGTCACGCGCGTGCCCAATTAGGTCGACACAAGAGCTCGAAATACATTGGCTCGCAGGTGAGAGAGGTCAGGAACATCCACGGCCTTGTTGGGCGCGATCCAGCGCATCATTGGAATGCTCCGAGCCGTGAGCCCTATCCCGTCATGAGGACTGAAGACGGCCACTGTCGGCTCCCACTGGCTCTGTTTCCTGGCGGGAGATGCCTTGCCTCGCGACGGGCACGGACCGCACTGGACTGGTTGCCTCTACCACCAACGGGACGGTCACCGGCGTAAAAACGCCTAACGCACCGGCCGGGTGGCGCGATCTTTCACTTCCTCCGCCTTGCCTGGATTTCCTCCGACTTGCCGCGGCGCGTTAGACCCGCGCGCGGCCGGTGCGGCTGTTCATGGTTCGCGCGGTCGGCGCCCGCTGGAACCGGAAAGAGAATACTGGACTACCGCCGACGTCCCGCCACCGCATCGGGAAGCGTCAACACTTGAAACAAAGGACACAAATCGCCAAATCAACAGAGTGGGGACAGCTATATGAAGTGGCCAAATGACGAAGCAAGTTTCCGTTCCAAAAAGTTCACTCGATACGTTGGGCGCCATTGCAAGGTTTCGCCGTCAACATCGTTCCAGCCGAGGCTGGCTGCTGGGTAACAGACAAGTTTCATCGGCGGCGATTGCTCGCTTGGAACAGAAATCCCTGGTCAAGGAGGTCGCCTTCAAAGGCGAGCCAACCCTCATCCTCACCGAGGTCGGTAAGCACCTCCTCGCGGAGCACCCACGGGATTAAGATCGGGGCTTTGAACGCCCCTTTTGAATGGCCCGGTGCTTTCCTGTCGTGAGCCTTGGAGCTTCAGATATACCGTGCCGGAGAACGGACAGTCGATGATCACGTCACAAGAAAAAGCCCACGACGTGGAGGCGTGGGCTTTTCTTCTCCGCTGTTGAGGGTTGGCGGAGGGAACGAGATCCTCGAGTTCAAAAGGTCCGTTCGCGATGATAACTTCGCTTAGCATTGAAGGTTCCCCACCAAATAAATTGGCATTTGTCCGCAGCTTGCTTTCGGTGCGTCGATCGACAAATGGATCGCCCACGCCTAACACAATCCGGGGCAGACCATCTGAGCGGTAGGTATCTTCCACCCAGGAGGGTCGCCCTCGCCCACGATGAATGCTACGGATTGCTCGGCTTTCGCGGTTGCTCCCCAGCAAGCATCTCGTCGATGCTAGCACCTTCGCCACTGTCCCCTGATCTCAATGCTCCCCGAGCTACCTTTAGGTCATCCATCATCTTCTCAGCGAAAGCGACAGCTTCCTCATCATTCAAGGCACTATCGGCGGACATGCGGACGCTAACGAGCTCGTTGCCTTCCCCGTGATACTCGACCGTGATCGTGCCCTCGGTCGTTCTTGCTACGTTTATGCCTAACAGGCGCATCTAAAACTTCCTTGATTTGTCGACGCGACGAATAGATCGCTCGCGCACAGGAAAGCTCTCGATGATAATAAGGTTCCATTGCACACGCCAGGCGATCGGGACGACACGCGCTCAAGTTCAAAGAGCGCATTTCAAGGGATGATCTCCTTGCGAGCCTGTCCTCGACGCCGGCGAGGTTTGTTGACTATGCCTTGTTCGCGCCGAAGGAGCATGAACCCGCCGCAAGCGTTACAGTAGGCAGCCAAAGCGGCGGCCTTGATCGGGATATGGCGGCGCTTAAGGGTGGCGGTCGAGGAGCTGGCTAATTCATCGGCCTGGAGCTTCGTCGTCAGGTTCCGTCGAACGGGAAGCAACTCAGCGCACCCAGCTTACAGCCTTGGGGACGTCAGTCTGGTTGACGACCCCACAGCCGACACCGCGTACGGATGCCATTGCTGCACTAGAGCGTCGGGCAGTTTCTTTGAATCTGACGATTCCCCTGGCTTCGATTTTATGATTCAACATGGCAGGAGGAC
>NZ_JBGLYS010000210.1:0-233 GCF_047304155.1 Rhizobium sp. Rhizsp42
GCCATTCGGGCGAGCATGTCGTTGTAGGCGGCCAGGGACTCATCAAGGTCGGCGTCCTCAGAAGCATCGACCCGCCGCTGGTCGCGACGGTCCGAGATGAACCACTGCACGCACAGCGCGATGAGGACCAGCGCCATCGGGATCTCGCCGGTGGCCCAGGTGATCTGGCCACCGACGTTCTGGTCGTCATGCAGATTGGGAACCCACGGAATAGATAGTGCCTCGTAAAAATC
>NZ_JBGLYS010000211.1:0-233 GCF_047304155.1 Rhizobium sp. Rhizsp42
GGTTATGGTCGCGCAAGTCGGTCAGCGACCTGCCGCCAAGCTGTTCAGCACCGTCGGAGCGTCCTTGACCCATCAGGAACCAGCTTTCCACGAAAATCCGTCCATTTTCAGGCTCAGCTTACTTGCCCCAGATCAAGTTACGAATTACTCTTTCTAAACATCGTGGACACCGTCGCCCCGACGGGACTCGCATCGATGAAGATGGAGGAAAGCCGTGCGTGAGAGCTGTACAG
>NZ_JBGLYS010000212.1:0-232 GCF_047304155.1 Rhizobium sp. Rhizsp42
GCGGATGCCGACGCGGCACGACCTCGACGCCGTCGCGCCGGACCACCCGGTCGTACTGCAGCGCGTCTGGAACAAGCTCGTCGCCAATACCGCCGCGCTGCGGGCGCTCGGCATCGACGCCCGCACGCCCGATCCGCCCGCCGACGTCAACTACGCCGGCAGCTTCGATCGGGAGGAGGATGGCTTCCCGACCGGCATCTTCCGCGACCGCGCCAAGGAGCTGGTGCTGCAC
>NZ_JBGLYS010000213.1:0-232 GCF_047304155.1 Rhizobium sp. Rhizsp42
GACGGCTCACCGCACTTTCACCTTTGTGCCCTCATGAGCAAATCTGTAGAGAGCCTCAGAATCTTTGGGGGCCAGCCGAGAACAGCCGTGACTTGAAAATACCGGCAATCCCAAGGTGTAGACAGGCTTGGCAGGTTTCTTGGTCTTTTCGTCCCATGGAATCTGGTGGAAACCGATAGTTCCCGTCGCGCCGGGGCGTTGATAAAAAGACAGGAAATTAGGTATATACCAG
>NZ_JBGLYS010000214.1:0-231 GCF_047304155.1 Rhizobium sp. Rhizsp42
TGTTGCCATCGATCGGGCGCTTGTTGCCGGGCGGCAGGAGGAGGCTCGTCGGATTTATGTCCGCACCCTGCCTCTTTTGGTGCTGCAGGCGGTCTATCGCATGCGGCTGACCAAATATGTGCTGGCCCGCCGCGGCGTGATCGAAGGCGTCGGTGTGCGTGCGCCGACACCCGAGCTTGATGCGGCGGCCATTGCCGATATCGACGCCAATCTGGTCGAACTAGGCCTCGT
>NZ_JBGLYS010000215.1:0-231 GCF_047304155.1 Rhizobium sp. Rhizsp42
GAGCCCACCTCCCTGCCCAGAGGCCTTTTGTACACGCTGGCGCTGGGCACCTTCGCCATCGGCACCGAAAGCTTCATGATCGCGGGCCTGCTGCCGCGCATCGCGTCCGACCTGGCCGTGACCGTGACGCAGGCCGGCCTGCTCGTGACGGTCTTCGCATTGACGTATGCGATCGGCGGACCGCTGCTCGCCATCTTCACGAGCGGCTGGCCGCGCCGCACCGTGCTGGTC
>NZ_JBGLYS010000022.1:0-108276 GCF_047304155.1 Rhizobium sp. Rhizsp42
TGACTGTCCCTCGATCATTACCCGCATCTCACTGATCCGTTCTCTCAACGGGCGCGGCATCTTTCATGCCACCTCCTGTCTGGAGCGATATGTTCTGCTTGATGCGATCGGGTTTAGATCTCGGCGCCAGCCGCCACCCCCCTCTGTCCTGCCGGACATCTCTCCCACAAGGAGGGAGATTGGCTGGAAGCGGCCGCTCGCTCCACTTTCATTGTTTGGCTCTGCACAGGCCACGGGTCGATCTCCCCCCCTGTGGGGGAGATGCCGGGCAGGGCAGAGGGGGGTATCGCAAGCCGCAGCGCTCATCATTCCGCAGCCTCCACCATCGGCCCCGGCGCGAAATCATCAGGAAAATGCGCCATCGCGCTCAGCACGGGATATGGCGTGAACCCACCCAGCGCGCAGAGCGAACCAAACTTCATCGTGTTGCAGAGATCGGCCAGCAGCGCCCGGTTCTTCTCCGGCTCGATACCGCTGGCGATCTTGTCTGCCGTCTCCACCCCGCGCGTCGAGCCGATGCGGCACGGCGTGCACTTGCCGCAACTCTCCACCGCGCAGAACTCCATCGCAAACCGCGCCTGCTTCAGCATGTCGGCGCTGTCGTCGAAGACGACGATCCCCGCGTGGCCGATAAGCCCGTCCCTGGCTGCGAACGCCTCATAGTCGAACGGCGTATCGAACAGCGCACGTGGGAAGTAGGCGCCGAGCGGCCCACCCACCTGCACCGCCTTGACCGGTCGCCCCGAGGCTGTGCCACCGGCGATCTCATCGACGATCTCACCCAGCGTCAATCCGAAGGCGACCTCATAGAGGCCGGGATGCTTCACATTGCCGGCGATCTGCAGCGGGATCGTGCCGCGCGAGCGGCCCATGCCGAAATCGCGATAATACGCAGCGCCCTTCTCCATGATGACAGGCACCGATGCGAGCGAGATCACATTGTTGATGACGGTCGGACAGTCGAACAGGCCCTTGTGCGCTGGCAATGGCGGCTTGGCGCGCACGATCCCACGCTTGCCCTCCAGGCTGTTCAACAACGCCGTTTCCTCGCCGCAGACATAGGCGCCGGCGCCGGTGCGGATCTCGATCTCGAACGCCTTGCCGAAGCCGAGCACCGA
Source organism: Rhizobium sp. Rhizsp42 (assembly GCF_047304155.1). Taxonomy (NCBI): domain Bacteria; kingdom Pseudomonadati; phylum Pseudomonadota; class Alphaproteobacteria; order Hyphomicrobiales; family Rhizobiaceae; genus Rhizobium; species Rhizobium sp. Rhizsp42. The sequence continues at coordinate 1,119 of NZ_JBGLYS010000022.1, forward strand.
CGGACCGAGCACGCCGGCACGCGCCGCGATCTCGACAGCCTCGGTCATGGCTGCAATCGCATGCGGATATTCCGAGCGAATATAGACGAAGCCCTTGGTGGCTCCGGTCGCGAGCCCCGCGATCGCCATGCCCTCGATCAGCACAAAGGGGTCACCCTCCATGATCATCCGGTCGGCGAAGGTGCCGCTGTCGCCCTCGTCGGCATTGCAGACGATATATTTGCGCGCACCCGGCGCATCGAGCACCGTCTTCCACTTGATGCCCGTCGGGAACCCCGCGCCGCCGCGGCCGCGCAGACCGGAATCGGTCACGTCCTTGACGATATCGGCCGGCTGCATGGAAATGGCGCGCCGTAGACCAGCCAAGCCGCCATGTGCCTCGTAATCGGCAAGCGACAGCGGATCGATCAAGCCGCAACGGGCGAAGGTCAATCGTGTCTGTCGCTTGAGAAACGCGATCTCCTCGACCGCGCCAAGACAGAGCCGGTGATCGCCGCCCGACATAAGCCCGGCATCGAACAATCCCGCGACATCCCGCGCTTTGACGGCGCCATAGCCGATCCGCTGCCCGGCGACTTCAACCTCCACCAGCGGCTCCAGCCAATGCATGCCGCGCGAGCCGTTGCGCACGATAACGGCATCGAGGCCGCGATCTGCAATCTCCCTGGCGACCACATCGGCCACCTTGTCGGCGCCGAGCGCCAGTGCGGCGGCATCGCGCGGGATAAAGATCCGGACACTCATCGGCGTGCCTCCGCGATCATCTCCTCAATATCGGCGACATCCACCCGGCCATGAACCTCTCCATCAAGCATCGCTGATGGAGAGCACGAACAGAGCCCGAGACAGAAGACCGGTTCCAGCGTGATCGCCCCGTCGGGCGTCGTGCCGTGCCAATCGATGCCCAGCATCGCCTTCACCCGCTCGGCCAGACGGTCTCCCCCCATCGACTGACAGGATTCGGCGCGACAGAGCTTCAGCACATGCCGGCCGGCCGGGTGGTTGCGATAATCGTGATAGAAGGTGACGACGCCATGCACTTCGGCCCGCGACAGGTTGAGCCCATGCGCGATGACGGGAAGCGCCTCCTGCGGGACGTAACCGAACACGTCCTGGATCTCGTGGAGGATCGGCAGCATCGGGCCTTCGAGCGTCTTGAGACGATCGACGATCTCACGCACCTGGTCGGAAATATCGCCGTCGGCGACACGAATATTCATCAGCGGCCCTCCCAGACCAGCAGCGACGTTCACGGACGTTCGGCAAGCCTCCTCCAGAAGCCGTTGGCCGACGATACGGGACCGTCAAATCATTATAGAACTTTCTCAGGGAAGGACGAAGCGATCAATAAAGCTGTCTCGTCAGTCGATAGGAATTTCCTATTGAAGGTCCGGCTTCTCTATGAGGATGCGCGCCTCGTGCAGGAGCGCCGAGACCAGCGGCGTGAAGGGCTCACGGTGGGTCGCGACCAAGCCGACGACATGATGCGCCTGCGGCTCGACAATCGGGATCATCCGGATTTCGGCCGGAAAGCCGAATGATTTCGCGACATTGCGCGGCATGATGCTGGCCCAGCGGCCTGTGCGCACGTGCGAGAACAGCACGATCATCGAATTGGATTCGAGCGTGGGCTGAGCCGTCACTCCAGCTTCTGACAACAACTGATTGATAATACGTCGGTTCTGCATGTCGGCCGTCAATAGACAGAGCCTGATATCGCCGACCTCTTTCCAGGTAACGCTTTCGCGATCGGACAATGGGCTGCCGGCCGCCGTGATGAGATTATACTGTTCGGCAAAGAGAGGAACGCTGGTGACGCGCCCGAGCGGCTCGTTTTCGAGATAGGTTATGCCGGCATCGATCTCGAGATTCTCAAGCATGCTAAGCACTTGCAGCGAATTGCGCGAGACGATCGAGAAGGTGACGTCGGGATGGCGCTCCTGAAAGGGTGCGGTCAGCTGCGGCAGCATGGAGAGCGCGGTTGGGATGGCAGCGATCCTAATATGGCCCGCGAGGCCCGATCGGGCGGCGCGCATTTCCTGGCGCATGGTGCGGGCGTCGCCGACGATCCGGCGCGCCCATTCGAGCACGCGCTGCCCTTCAGGCGTCAGCCCCTGAAAACGCGAGCCGCGCTGTACGAGGATGACGCCAAGTTGGTCTTCGAGCTGACGGATGGCGGCGGAAAGGCTGGGCTGGGAAACGCCACATTCCTCGGCGGCACGGCCGAAATGCTTTTCATTGGCAAGCGCGATGAAGAATTCCAGTTTGTCGATCATGCGGCCTCCCTGCCGGGCGCCACCTTACCGCCATCGCGGCGAATGTGAAGAGCCGAGCGGCAGCCTCGATACGTGCCGTAGGTCCGTGCGGCTTGAGGCTCGCGCCCCGGCGGTCATGCCGATGAATCTGCTCCCCAAAGGCGAGAGAACTCCCGTGAATTTGTCACGAGAGCTCGACTTGGTTGCGGCCTGAAGGAGTCAGAGCCCGTGCGTGCCGTCGTAGCCGTTGACCGCGGGCGCTCTCCAGCCTTCCGGCGGATGTGCCGGCTTGTAGAGCTCGACCACCAGCGGATAGCAGGCGACGGAATCCGAGGAGTGCTCGGAGGAGCAATCGCCGCCCGGGCAGGCCGACATGCAGCCGAGGAGATCGATCTCGGCGAAGAATTCGAGATAGTCGCCAGGGCGGACCGGGCTTGCCTTCATGAAATACTGGCCGGTGTCGCGTGTGAAGCCGGTGCACATGAAAACATTGAGCACGTCGTGAATGTAGGTGCCGGCTTCCTGCAGCGACTTGCCGGTCTTCGCGGCGAAGGCGCGGGTTAGGTTGGAGTGGCAGCAGTGGTGATACTGGCCGCCATTGCTCAAGAGATTGTGCGTATAGGGATCGCAGCGCGTGCCGATGACGTCGTGCACCGAGCCGCCGAATTCGTCGAAGCCATACCAGTCGAGCGTGTCATGGGTGATTGTCGCGATCGGGCGCAGATAAGGCATGTTGGAGAAGAGCTGGTCGCCGAGGCCGACATGCGTGCCGTTCAGCGCCCGGGTTTTGCCGGTGAAGAGGCGTTCCTCGAGGTTGCTGGCATTGAAGAGGTTGAGATCCCCTACCTGCGAGCCCTCGCTGGAGAGGATGCGGCAGAAATGGCCGGCCGGCACGGTCCAGCAGGCCGCATCACGCGGCGGGACGACCACGCGCTCGACGAATTCCAGATCGTCGCGCAACGCGCGGTATGCCGCAAGATCCGGCCGAGGCAACGTCTCGACGGGATAACAGATGACCGGCTTGATGGCCTTGCGGCTCGCTGCGTCTTCCGGTGCGCTGGTAATCGGCTGGGGCTTCATCCCTCATTTTCTCCTGATATGCCGGGCGGGCTGCCGTCAGTCGGCAGGCGTCGCCAATGTCTTCTTGGGGCGGGGCAGGCTCTGCGCGCGGGCGGCTTCCAGCACCACGCGTTCGGATTCCTGCAGATAGAGTTCGAGTGCGCGGGTGGCTGCCGTGCGATCGCCATCGCAAAGCAGGCCGCAGATTTCGACGTCGCGCGCCACCCACGGTTCCTGGAATCGGCGGGCATCGGGCGCCATCGAGAAGGCGAGGCGGGCCTGGGCGGCGACGGTCGCGAACACGTCGTTCAATCTCGGGCTGCGGATGAAATCGACGATCTGCTGGTGGAATTCCAACGATGCGGTGCCGCACTGCTGCCAGTCCTTGGCAAGCGCGGCGCGCTGTACCGCTTCGACGCGGGCAACGAGTTCCGACATCGCTTCCTGCGAGGCATAGGCGCTGCAGGTGACGCCGCGCAGCTCAAGCGTCATGCGGATCGCGTAGATCTCGCTGATCTCGGTGGAATTCAGCGCCCGCACCGTCGCGCCGTAATGCGCGCGGTGCTCGATCAAGCCTTCGGCAACCAGATCCCGCAGCGCCTCGCGCAACGTGTTGCGCGAAACGTTCAGCGCTTCCGCCCACACGACCTCACGCAGCGGCGCGCCGGGCGCCAGCTCACCACGCAGAATCTTGTCGCGCAGCAGGCCGGCGGCGGTCTGCGTCAGCACAAGAGGTCGGTCGGGGGAATTTTGGTTGGTCAATAGGGTCTCCTTGGTGATTTATTTTTGTTGAACAACTTACGCATGTCAAGAGAGATGAAGTCCGCATGCCGGGATGTCGCCGGTGAGAGAGAAGCGGTTCCGAGGCGCCATGGGCTAAGGACCTTGCTTTCTAGCGTTACCAGATTCGTGCCCCTCCTGCTTCGGAGCTGAATGTGCTGTTGCGACGTCTTTTTTCGTCGTATTGCAGGTGCTGTAGCCGGGGCGTCTCGTTTTATCTCGTCATTTCAGTCGCTTGTCAGCATTCCGTCAAGTTCCTTCGCCGGGATGCGGATGGACGATCTGCTCGAAATCAGCCCCTTGATGAAACTTTATGCATCGAGGGGGATTGCAATCTCATAATTGTTCAACAAAAATGAGCCATCAATCGAGAGGAACAGTCCATGAAAAAACTCCTTGCCGGTCTCATCATGTTGGCGGCGCCGCTGACGGCGGCCCATGCGGAAACGCTGAAGATCGGTGTCGATCTCACCTATCCCCCCTACAACTACTTCGACGACGCCAACCAGCCCGCCGGCTTCGACGTCGAGCTGATGAGACTGATCGGCAAGAAGACCGGCAGCGATGTTTCCTTTCATGACACACGTTTCGAAAACCTGATCCTCGGCGTCTCCAGCGACCAGTTCAACGTCATCGCCTCCACGCTCTACGTGACGGCCCCGCGCGCCAAGCAAATCGACTATATTCCCTACATGAAGACGGGCGTTTCGATCGCGGTTTCGGCCGCCGGCGGCCAGAACTTCGCCAAGCCGGAGGAGCTTTGCGGCAAGCGCGTCGGCTCGATCAAGGGCGCGGCCTGGATCCCCGAGCTCGAGAAGCTGAACACGACGGTTTGCGCCGCCAGCCCGATCGATTCCCGCGAATTCCCGACCTCGCCTGAAGCAACACAGGCCGTCATGTCTGGCGGCGTGGACGCCCAGCTGGAAAACTCGGCGGTGCTTGCCGATGCTGCCAAGAAGCTGAACGGCCGCCTGAAGGTCACCTCCACCGAACAGCTCTACCCCGTCATCGTCGGCTTCGGCGTGAAGAAGGGCAACACCGAGGTCGCATCCTTCCTGCGCGATACGCTGGCGAAGCTCGATGGCGATGCCGACTACGAGGGGCTGTTCGCCAAGTATGGCGTGGCCAAGTCGACGGAAGCCGAGTTCAAGGCGGCTGTCGGGCAGTAAGCGTTCCAGGCAGGTGCCGGTGAAGCGCTCGCCTGACTGATCAACACAGGAATGCGCGGCGCTTCGGCGCCGCTGCTCTTTTGGGGATACCCGCCCATGAACTTCGACTGGAACTACCTCTTCAGCCTCGTGCTCTATCCGGACTTCTGGCGCGCGACGGCTCTCGTCGCCTGGCTCGGCGTGCTGACCTGGGTTATCGGAACCGTGCTCGGCTTCCTCCTGGCGCTCGCCCGGCAATCCAGCCTGCGCGCGGTGCGCTGGTTCGCGAAGACCTATATCTGGCTTTTCCGCAGCCTGCCGCTGCTGGTGCTGCTGATCTTCGTCTACAACATGCCGCAGTTCATGCCGGCGCTCGGGCCGGTGCTGTCGGTGCCCTTCTGGGCCGGCCTGATCGCGCTGGTGATATCGGAGACGGCTTATCTCGCGGAAATCCACCGCGCCGGCCTCATCGCCGTCGATCAGGGGCAGCATGAAGCGGCCCACGCGCTCGGTGTCCGCCCCGTCGGCAAGTACCGGCATATCATCCTGCCGCAGGCGATCCGCGTGGCGCTGCCCTCGCTTGGCAACGAGTTCATTACCATCGTCAAGCTGACCTCGCTCGTCTCGGTCATCTCGCTCGCGGAAATCCTGCTCGTCGGCCAGCGGCTTTACACCCGCAACTTCATGGTCATCGAAACGCTGGTCGCGGTCTCGTTCTATTACGTGCTCGTTGTCTCGATCTTCAGCTTCTTCCTGTCGCGCCTTGAAGGTCGTCTCGACATCTCCAGGATGACCGGCGCCGAGATCGCCGTCCCAGCAGCCGTCGCCCAGGCAAACGTTGCCAGCAACGAACGCCGCGTCGGCGAAGAGGTCGTGGTCGGCGTCGATGGCATCAGCAAGAGCTTCGGCGACAAGCGGGCGTTGTCTGACGTGTCGCTTCAGGTGCGCAAGGGCGAGGTGCTGAGCATCATCGGTCCCTCGGGCTCCGGCAAGACGACGCTCATCCGCACGATCAATGCGCTGCAGGACATCGACGACGGCCGCATCACGCTCGACGGAAACGAGTGGATCACGGCGGACGCCAAAGGGTACCGGATGGTTCCCGACTTCCATCACCGCGTCACCTGTCTCGGAATGGTGTTCCAGTCGTTCAACCTCTTCCCGCACATGACGGCGCTGGAGAACGTGACGTTTGGCCCGCGCTATCACGGCAATCGCGACAAGCAGGCGGTGCGCGCCGCGGCAATGAACCACCTGGCCCGTGTCGGTCTGGCAGCGCATGCCAACAAGTATCCGCACCAGCTCTCGGGCGGCCAGAAGCAGCGTGTGGCGATTGCCCGCGCGCTCGCCATGGACCCAGAGATCATGCTGTTCGATGAGCCGACCTCTGCGCTCGATCCGGAACTGGTGGGCGAAGTGCTGCAGGTCATCGAGGGTCTTGCGCGCGAGGGCATGACCATGGTGATCGTCACCCACGAAATGCGCTTCGTCAGCCGCGTCAGCGATCGTGTCGTGATGATGGAAAACGGCCACGTCGTCGTCAACATGACGGCGGACGAACTGGAAAGCTCTCCGGCCGACAGTCGCATCCAGCAGTTTATGCGGCAGAGCTGATCGCTCTTTTATCATCTGAACAAAAGAAAGCCGGCGGATCGCAAGACCCGCCGGCTTTCCTGCTTTGAGCTTTACGCTTCCTCTTACGCGATGAGCGCCAGCTCCGCGCCGAGAACGACGCTGTCGCCCACCTTGGCGCTGAGCTTGATCGTGCCGGCCTTGGGCGCGGCAACCCGCGTTTCCATCTTCATGGCCTCGATCACGGCAACGATCTCGCCCTCGACAACCGTCGCATTGTCCTCGACCAGCCACTGCCGGAACGTGCCCGGAATGGGCGCGGTAACCGCGCCCTCTCGCTTCTGAGACGCTTGCGGCGCGGATGCCTGCGGGGAGACCGCGAGGCCGGAAAACAGCGCTGCCGGCAAGCCGATCTCATGGCGCTTGCCATCGATCTCGATGAAGCTACGCAGCAGACCGCCGTCGACAGGTTCGATCCTCGGCGAGGAGGCGACGCCACGGAATTCGGTCTCGATCCAGTTGGTGAAGACCTTGAAGCCGTCCTCGCCGGTAAAGTCCTTCTCCTCGAGAACCGCGCGATGGAAGGGGAGCACAGACGCCACGCCCTCGATGCGGAACTCGGCGAGCGCGCGGCGGGCGCGAACAAGCGCTTCCTCGCGCGTGGCGCCGGTCATGATCAGCTTCGCCATCATGGAATCATAGAGGCCGGGGATTTCCGAGCCGCTTTCAACGCCGGTATCGAGGCGGATGCCGGGACCTGATGGTGCGCGGAACCGGGTAATGAGGCCTGGCGTCGGTAGGAAGCCACGGCCGGGATCTTCGGCATTGATGCGGAACTCGAAGGCGTGGCCGCGTGGCTTTGGCGTTTCCGTCACCGAGAGCGGCTCGCCATCGGCAATCCGCAGCTGCTCGATGACAATATCGACGCCGGTGGTCTCCTCGGTCACGGGATGCTCGACCTGCAGGCGCGTGTTGACCTCGAGGAAGGAGATCGTGCCGTTCTGCGAGAGCAGGAACTCGACCGTGCCGGCGCCGGTATAGCCGGCCTTGGCGCAGATCGCGCGGGCGGCATCATGGATGCGCTGGCGCTGCTCCTCGGTGATGAAGGGAGCCGGCGCCTCCTCGACGAGTTTCTGGTTGCGGCGCTGCAGCGAGCAGTCGCGGGTGCCGAGGACGACCGTATTGCCGTGGCTATCGGCAATCACCTGCGCTTCGATGTGGCGCGGCTTTTCGAGGAACTGCTCGGCGTAGCATTCGCCACGGCCGAAGGCTTCGACGGCTTCGCGAACGGCGGAATCGAAGAGCTCACCGACTTCGTCGATATGGTGCGCCACCTTCATGCCGCGCCCGCCGCCACCGAACGCGGCCTTGATCGCCAGCGGCAATCCGGCTTCGCGGGCAAAGGCGACTGCTTCGGCTGCCGAAGCCAGCGGGCCGGCGGAGCCCTTCACCAGCGGTGCGCCGACGCTTTCGGCGATCCGCCGCGCCTCGACCTTGTCGCCAAGCGCCGTGATGACATCAGGCGCCGGACCAACCCAGATCAGGCCGGCATCGATGACCGCCTGCGCGAACTCCGCGCGTTCGGAAAGGAAGCCATAGCCAGGGTGGACGGCATCGGCGCCGGCGCGCTTGGCGATCTCGAGAATCTTCTCGATGTTCAGATAGGTGTCCGCGGGGCGACCGGCGCCGAGGCCGTAGGCTTCATCGGCAAGTTCGGCGTGCAGCGAGCTTGCGTCGGCATCCGAATAGATCGCGACCGAGGCGACGCCATAGTCGCGGGCGGCGCGGATGATGCGGATGGCGATTTCGCCGCGATTGGCAATGAGCAGCTTTTTCATGAAATCAGTGTCCTGTTCGGCTCGATGCCGGCGATGACCTCGCGCGGCTCGAAGGCGGAGATCGAATTGAAACGGATGCGGGCGCCGATCGGGATCTGGCCGGCGAGGTCGAGATGGTGGCTGGCGACGACGCCGATGACGGGGTAGCCACCTGTCAAGGGATGATCGGCAAGGAAGAGCACGGGCTGGCCGCTATGCGGCACCTGGATTGCGCCCAGTGCCGTGCCTTCGGAGGGCAGTTCGGCATTGTCGGAACGCTCGATCGCCACCTTGCCGTCAAGGCGCATGCCGACGCGGCTGGACTGGGGCGTCACGTCCCACTCCTGCGATGTCAGCGTGGCGACGCCGTGCTCGGTGAACCAGTCAGTGCGCGGGCCAAGCACGATATCGAGCATCACGACTTCGCCAGCGCGCGGGAGACGTCGTTGCTTGGCGTCGGCCGGCATGACAGCAAGTGATCGCCGCTCAGCCGGAACAAGGATGTCGCCGGCTGCGATCGGCGCCGGGCCGACCTTGGCGAGGGTATCGGTCGCCGCCGAGCCAAGCACCGGCTGAACCTCGAACCCGCCGCGCAGGGCGAGATAGCTCATCATGCCCTCGGGCGGAATGCCCAGCACCAGCTCGTCGCCGGCATCAAGGGCGATCGGGCTTGCGAAATCTGCGCTACTCTCGCCACCAGCCGCCGTACGGATCGTCAGCGGGCAGGGGGCGCCGGTTACGGCGAGGGTCGCCGGCCGATCGGCCTTGACGGCGAAGCCGCCGAAGAGCACTTCGACCACGGCAGTATCGCGCGGATTTCCGAGGCAGCGATTGGCCTCGATCATCGCCGTGCGGTCGAGCGCGCCGGATTCGGAGACGCCCTGGCTGGCAAGGCCCGGTCGGCCGAAATCCTGAAAGAGTGCCGGACGATCCGAGCGGGTGACCAGCAATCCGGCTTTCTGTGCCGGAGCGTCATTGACTGACGGCTTGGGTGAGGAGACCGGGACGACAGCGCCCTTGGCTATGTCGCGAAATCGAACGCGGTCGCCGGGCGCCAGCAGCGCCGCCCGTTCCCGGGTCGTGTCCCACATCGCGAGCGGCGTCTTGCCGAGCAGCTGCCAGCCGCCGGGGCTGTCTGATGGGTAGATACCGCCGAACTTGCCGGCGATGGCGACCGAGCCGACGGGGATTTTTACCCGTGGGCTCTTGCGCCGCGGCACGTCGAAACGTGGATCGTCTGAGGTCATATAGGCGAAGCCCGGCGCAAAGCCGGTGAAGGCGACGGTATAGGTCGCCTCGGTGTGGCGCTGGATGACCTCCTCGATCGTGCAGCCGAGCATTTCGGCGACATCGCCGAGGTCCTCGCCATCATAGGCGACCGGGATCTCGAAGAGCTCGCCACCTCGTGATGAGCGTGTTGAAAGGTCAAGCGCGGCGATCTTGTCGTAGAGCCCTGCCACGCTCGTCAGCCACGGATCGAAACGCACCATGACGGTGCGCGCGCCGGGGATCACTTCACGCACGCCTTCGAGCCGCGCCGCCAGAAGCGCGTCGAGCAGGGTCAGCGTTGCGGCGAGGTCGTCGAGCTCGACGAGGAAACTGTCGCTGCCTGAGGGTAGGAAACGCAGGCGCTCGCTCATGACGACATATCGACGAAGGACTTGAGCTCGACGCCGCGTGCTTCCAGCGTCTGCCGAAGCGTGCGGGCGATCGCGACGGCCGCCGGCGTGTCGCCGTGAATGCAGATCGACTGCGCGTCGAGCGCGATCTCGGTTCCGTCGATCGCCACAACGCGGCTTTCCGTGACCATGCGCAACATGCGCTCGGCGACGGCTTCAGGATCATGGATCACCGAACCGTCCAACCGGCGGCTGACGAGGCTGCCGTCGACGTTATAGGCACGGTCGGCGAAGGCCTCGCAGACGACGGTCAGTCCGGCCTCACGCGCTTGCGCCACGATCGGCGCGCCCGCCAGCGCCATCAATACGAGGCTTGGATCGACGGCCTTGATGCCTTCGATGACATCGGCGGCCTGGCGGGCGTCATGGGCGATGGTGTTGTAAAGCGCGCCATGCGGCTTCACGTAGCGCACCCTAGTTCCGGCCGCCTTCGCCAGACCCTGCAGGGCGCCGATCTGGTAGATCGTGTCGCCGACCAACTCGGCGCTCGATGGATCCATGTTGCGGCGGCCGAAGCCGACCAGGTCGCGGTAGCCGATATGGGCGCCGACGGCGACACCGCGCCGCGTCGCTTCTTTTAGCACCGTCAGGATTCCCGAGGGATCGCCGGCATGGAAGCCGCAGGCGATGTTGGCGCTCGTCACCGTCGCCAGCATGGCGGCGTCATCCCCCATCGGCCACGGGCCGAAGCTTTCGCCGAGATCGCTGTTCAGATCGATTGCCGCCATGTTCCATCTCCATTGAAAATACTGACGTCACGGATTATTGTTCAATAAAGCAATATGTATTGTTGAACAATATGCCGGAGCGCATTTTTGGACGTGCTGATGGTAGCCGGCGATAAGGCCGGTTGGCATGCGCTGGAATTCGATATGGTGCCCTGAACAAAGGGGGGAAGGGCGTTGATGATGCGCACGGCGATTACTGAGATGGACGACGAGCCGTTGACGGCGCAGATTGCCGGAAAGATCCGCGAAATGCTGATCTCGGGCGAACTGGCGCCGGGCGCCAAGCTTTCCGAACAGCAGATCGCCACCCAGTTCGGGATCTCGCGCAACACGCTGCGCGAAATATTCCGCCTGCTGACGAGCCAGAACCTGCTCGTGCACATACCCAACCGCGGCGTCTTCGTTGCCACGCCGGGCGAGGCTTCGGTGGTGGATATCTACAGGGTGAGGTACGTCATCCAGAAGGGTGCAGTTCGTGCCACCGTCCGCACACACCCGGCATTGGCGAGCATGAGGGAACTTCTCGCGCGCACTGATACGTCGCGTGAGGCTGGCGACTGGCGAAGCGTGGGTACGATCAACATGGAGTTTCATCGCTCGATGGTCGAGCTATGCGATAGCCCACGGCTAAGCGCCTGCTTTGAGCTTGTTCTGGCGGAGCTACGCTTGGTGTTCGCACAGTTCGAGGATACCGCCCATCTGCATGCTCCCTACATCGCTCTGAATTGCGAACTCCTTGCGTCTCTTGAGGCTGGCGACATCGAGACGGCATCGGATCAGCTAGACGCCTATCTTGTGCGCTCGGAAAGATCCGTTCTTGCGGCACTCCAAACAGCCAAGCCGAAGTCTTTCGGGCGGGCGTGATGATTGAGCCGTTTGATCCCGGTCAGTAACCGCGCACGGGATCGACCAGCGCCTCAAACTGTTCGCCTTTGAGATAGGCGTCGAGGTTCCGCATCAGCCTATGCTGGAAGGCCTGATCCTGATCGCCGCCGGCCCAGGAAATGTGCGGGCTGATGAAGGCGTTGGGCAGGGTGTAGAGCGGGTGGCCGTCGGGCAGCGGTTCCGGCGTTGTCACATCGAGCGTGGCGCTGCCGATATCTCCCGCAACGAGTGCCGCCACCAGAGCTTGCTGATCGACAAGGCCGCCGCGTGAGATGTTGATGAGATGCAAACCCGGCTTGGCTGCGCCAAGCAATTTACCATCGATCATTCCTTCCGTCTCCGCGGTCAGCGGCGCGGCGATGACGAGGTGGTCGGCGGTAGCGAATATCTCATGAATACCGGCCGCGACGATGCCGCCGTCTCCCTCCCAGGGCGTGCGCCGGTTGACCATGACGTTCATATCGAAGGCCAGCGCCCGGCGGGCGATCGCCTGGCCGAGGCTGCCGTAACCGATGAGGCCGAGCGTCTTGCCGTAGACGCGGCCGATGTCGTGACGGCGCCAGTCCGCTTCACCGCGGGCACGTGTCTCTTCCAGCCGCTTCTCGGCGCGCAGTATCGCCGCGAAAACGAACTCGGCGATCGGCAGCGCGTTCAGTCCGCGGCCGCAGGTCATGACCCGGTCCCGCAGCAAGGTCGGCGGATAGATCTCGATGCCTGTCGTCTGCGATTGCACCCATTTCAGCCGCTCCGGAAATCGCCAGTCGCGTGGCGCCAGTTTCCAATTCGCGAAACCGCCAGTGACGAGGATATCCGCCTCTGCCGCTATTCTCCATGGCTCCGAAGGTAGAGAATCCTGGATCACGACCGGTCGGGAGGGATGTTCTTCGAGAGCCTTGCCGAGCTCAGGACCAAGCTGGTTCAGGATGACGAGGCGTTGTGGGGCGGACATGTGTTTCCTCCTCCGCGCGACGATTGCCGCGCGGTCTCCTTGCGAGCGTGACGCTCGGTCTTGTTACTGAGCGCGGCTCATATGCGCCGGCAGCGACGAAATGAAGTCTGTCAGCTGGTCGCCGAGGAGCTGCACGTGATCGCTGGCCGCCTTGCGCGCCGCTTCCGGATCGCCCGCATCGATCGCATCCATGATGCGGACGTGCTCGGTCAGCGTGCTCAGCATGCGGCCGGGCTGGTAGGTGGCGCGCATGCGGTAGGCGCCGATGCGGCGGCGAAGCTGGATCGCTTGGTCCGCGATGAAATGCGTGTGTGCGGCTTCATAAAGCTGGTCGTGGAACTTCTGGTTCACCTTGTAGAAGGCAACCGGATCACCCGAATTGTAGGCTTCGACCAGTTCCTCGTGCACCTTGCGCATGCCGGCGCGTTCGGCTGGCGTTGCGCGGCGGGCTGCGAGCCGGGCACAGAGGCCTTCGAGAGCCGACATCACGTCGAACATCTCGATCAGCGCCGGAATGGAGAGCAGTGCTACGTGTGTGCCTTGGCGGCCGCGTGTCTCGACAAGCCCGATCGCCAATAGCGCCTTGATGGCCTCGCGCACCGGAGTGCGGGAAAGGCCGAAGCGACGCGCGAGCTCCATTTCGTCCAGCCGCTCGCCGGGGACGAGCCTGCCGTCGAGGATCATCTGCTCAAGCTGTTCACGCAGCTCGCCGGCGCGGGTCGGAGCGCGCATCCCGTTTGCCGCTTCGGGCAGACGCGTGTCATCCTGATCCAATGCGGTCACTCCTCTCGCCGAACTGCGAATGGCCAATTTGTATTTTGCTGGCGGCATTTATACTTTTCTTTTTGCGGTGCATTCAATGGGGGGATTATGGGTATACGAGTGTAGCAAGGCAGCTTCGAAGCTTTTCCACAATCATCACGGGAGCTTCTATCATCGGGAAGTGACCGGAATCGTATTCGACGACGTCAGTGTCGCTGAAGCAGGGCATCGGCTTCGGATCCGCCAGTCTCGCGACCCACGTCGAGTTGAGCATGATCGCCGGGCAGGAGATAAGCGGCCAACGTTGCTCGGCGTCCCAAGCGAAGAGGTCATCCTTCACATCAAGCGCAAAGGTGGCCGGAGCCGAGGCGATCATGTCGTCGGTAATTGCCTGGCGCATCGCCTCGTTCGTCGATGGATGCACGATGATATCGATCATGGCGCGCATACGGCCCGCATAGTCGGCAGCGAACTCCTCGTGGCGTCGGATGAGTTCGTTGTCGGGAACACGGCGGTAGTAGTCGCGGTCCGTCAGCGTATCGAGCCCGATCAGCGCCCTCACGCGGTCGGGCGCGATGATCGCGACCTCGGTCATGATCGGGCCACCCATCGAGTGACCGATCAGCGTCGCGCTTTCGATGCCGAGATAAGCCAACAGATGCGCGACGGCGGCGCCCATCGCGCGGATCGTCTGACCGGCTGGCGGCGGCGGGAGCATGCCGCCGAAGCCCGGATGCGAGACCGCGAGCACCCGGTGGTCGCGCGCCAGTTCGGGCGCGATAACGTTCCAATGCTCAGCATTGCCGCACCAGCCGTGGATCAGCACCAGGCAGTCGCCTTCAGTTCCGAAGACGCGATAGCCGATCTGACCACCCATAGGGGCGTCCAGTTTCAAAAGCGGGGCGAGGTTGTGGGTCGGTTCGTTCATGGCCTAGCCCTTGATCCCGCTGGTGGTCATGCCTTGCGTGAAATACTTCTGCAGCAGCAGGAAGAGCAGGATGAGCGGAACCGTCGCAACGGTCGCGCCGGCAAAGGTTTCGCCCCAGTTCGGCAGCTGCGTCGGCGAGCCCTGCTGGGCAATCGCCACCTGGATGACCTGGATTGCCGGATCCTGGATGATGACGAGCGGCCACAGGAAGCTGTTCCAGGAGAACAGGAAGGTGATAAGCCCGAGCGTCAGCATCGGCACCTTCACGTTCGGCAGCACGATCGAGAAGAAGATGCGCACATGGCCGGCGCCATCGATCCGCGCCGCGTCCTCGAGCTCGACCGGCAGCTCCTCGAACGCCTGCTTCAGCAGAAACAAGCCGAACGGGCTGGCGATCCAGGGGATCATGACGCCGAGCAGCGAGTTGGAAAGACCGAGGCCGGAAACCACCTGATAGAGCGGCACCATCATCGCCTCGATCGGCAGCAGGAAGGTGAGGAGGATCAGCACGAAAACGATCTTGGCGCCCGGGAAGCGGATGCGCGTCAGCGAGTAGGCGGCCATTGAACAGAGCAGCAGCGTCAGCGCCACCTGCCCGCCGGCAACGATGGCGGTGTTCATCAGCGCGGTCAGCACATTGGTGCGCTCGAACAGCGTGCGATAGTTCTCGAACGTTCCCTCGACGGGCAGGAAGGCGCGCCAGGAGAGCGGCGTGACGTCGTTGAACAGCGTCAGCTGATTCTTGAAGGACGATGAGACGATCCAGGCATAGGGCGCCAGGAAGCAGCACAGGATGACGACGATGACGAGTGCGACAATGGCGCCGCGCCGGAGATGTTGCTTCTTCATGTCAGTAATTCCAACGAGAGCGCAGCAGGGCCATCTGCGCCATGGAAATGGCAAGCACCACGAGCAGCAGCGCTACTGATAGTGCCGAGGCATAGCCGGCCTGCTGCATGATGAAGGCGCTGTTGTAGATGTGGTAGACGATCAGGTTGGTGCTGTCCTGCGGTCCGCCCTGTGTCATCAGGAAGGCGGGCGCGAAGGCCTGCAGCGAAAACACCGTCATGATCACCACGACGAAGAGTGTCGTGCGGGAGAGGAGCGGGATCGTCACGTTCCAGAGAACCTGGCGACGGGTGGCGCCATCGATACGGGCGGCCTCGGTCAGTTCCACCGGCAGCCCCTGCAGGCCGGCGAGGAAGAGAATGGCGCCGAAACCGACCTGCTGCCAGAGCGTCATGGCGATCAGGGCCGGCAGCGCCTGGCTCGTCGACGTGAGGAAGGGCTGGTTGCCGATACCGATAATGTTCAGAACGCCGTTGATGAGGCCGTTCGACGGGTCGAGCAGGAAGGACCACATGGTGGCGACGACCACGGAGGAGGTGACGACCGGCAGCATGATCATGGTGCGGACAAGGCCGCGCGCCGGCAGCTTCGAATTGAGGAAGAGCGCCAGCGAGAAGGCGACCGGGATGACGAAGACGACGACGCCAAGCGCGAAGAGGAAGGTCACGCCGAAGGAGACGGCGGCATCGTCATAATCGATCATGTCGGTGAAATTGCGCAACCCGACGAACTTGGCGGCGGCCGGGTTGAGCAGGGAGTAGTCATAGACGCTGTTGCGGGCCATGACGAGCAAGGGCACGTACTGGAAGACCAGCAAAAGGATCATGAACGGCGCAAGGAAGCCGGCCGCAAACAGCCAATCCCGCTTCTGCCGCTTGGTAGCGGGCTTTCGCGATTTTGGTTTGGCCGAAGCCGTGGATAGGGTATTTGAGACCGACATTCTTGCGTCCAATGCTTACCGATCGAGAACTCGCTGTACTTTCTTCTCCGCGTCCGCCATCAGGTCGGCCGGATCGCCGCCGAAGGCCACGGCACGCAGAGCATCGGTAACGAGCTTGTCGTACTGGGCGAACTTCGGACCCGGAGGACGCGGCTGGCCCCATTCCTGCAGCTGATCGACGAATACCTTCATCGGATAGGCGTTGTAGGTCTCGAAGCGTGGGAACAGGCTCTTCAGCGTCGGGAGATTGCCGCGCTGGCTGACGTTCATGTAGGCATATTCACCCGTGGACATGTCGACCACGAACTTCGCCGCGATCTCGGGATGCTTGGAACGCGCCGTTGCGCCGATCGTGGTCGAGCCGGTGTGGACGATCGGGGTCTTGAAGTAGGGGATCGGGGTGATGCCCCACTCGATCTTCGGATCCTTGATCAGCGCGCTGCCGGCGGCAGGCGTATCGATATAGAAGCAGGCCTTGCCGTCAAAGAAGGCGTTCGGGATGCCGACCTTGGGAGCGACACCTTCGGAATTGAACAGCGACTGATAGAACTTCAGCGCTTCGATCGCTTCCGGCGTGTTCAGATATCCCTCGACCGACTTGCCGTCCTTGGAGAGCGCCCAGAAGGTCTTGTAGGCGGAGCTTTCCGGATCGGCCTTCGGGTCGCCGGCGGAGCGCTGGTAAATCAGGTCCTGGTAGACGAGGCCGGGCTGGCCGTTACCGAAGCGGGTCGGGCCGAGACCCCAGACGCTCGGTGCGCCGGCCGGGCCCTGCTGGCAGGCCTTGAATGCAGCCAGTGCTTCCGGCCAGGTCCAGGCCTTGTCGAGCGTCTGCGGCGGCTTGATGCCGGCGGCTTCGACAAGCTTCTTGTTGTAGTACATGGCGACCGTGGTCTGCTCGATGCCGGGCGAATAGACCTCGCCTTCATAGCTGTGCTCGGCCTTGGTCGCGGGAAGGATATCCTCGTCCCAGCCCTTGGGCAGGTACTTGGTGATGGGCAGAAGGATGCCGGAGGCGGCGTAGGACTGGGTGTTGGGGCCGTCGTAAACCAGCACGTCAGGCGGGTTGGAGCTTGCTGCCTGAACGGAGATCGTGTCGGCAAGCTGGGCGAAGGGAACTTCGTTGATCTCGAATTTAACGCAGGGATTTTCCTTCTGCCAGGCTTCCATGGGCGCCGGATAAGGGTAGTTTCCCGGCGTGCGCAGAATGCGCAGCGTCACGGTTTCGCCGGTACAGGCAGCGCTGTCCTGGGCAAATGCGCCGGTGCTGCCAAGCGCGGTGGCGCCAAGCAGGCCGGCGAGAAAGAGTAGGCGTGCATTCATCAGCTGTTCTCCTTGTTTTTATGCAGTCGTACAGGCAGTGGTCGCGTCAGATGGCGCGGCCGGTATTCGGGTCGAAGAGGGACATGCGATCACGGGCAATACGGAGCGACTGGGTCTGCCCCTCGGCCGCCGCGAGTTCTGGCGGCAGCATGGCGGAACAGGAGACGCCTTCCAGCGTGAAATGAACAAGCGTCGTCGGGCCGAGTAGCTCGGCCATGTCGACCGGGACCGAGATTTCGGTTGCGCCGTCCGCCAGGAAATGTTCGGGGCGCAGGCCAATCTCGACATGGCGGCCCGCGTAGGCCTTCAAGGTTTCGACCTTGTCGGCGGGAGCGGCCAGCGTCGCGCCCGCGAACGTCAGCATCGGCGTTTCTCCGTCCATAACGACCTTGGCCGGCAGGAAATTCATGGTCGGGCTGCCGATGAAACCCGCGACGAAACGCGTGGCCGGACGCTCGTAGAGTTCCTGCGGCGTTCCCTGCTGCTCGATCAGGCCCTTATTCAGCACAACCACTCGGTCGGCCAGCGTCATCGCCTCGACCTGGTCGTGGGTGACGTAAACGGTGGTTGCCTTCAGTCGCTTGTGCAGCCGGCGAATTTCCGCGCGCATCTGCCCACGCAGCTTCGCATCGAGGTTGGAAAGCGGTTCATCAAACAGGAAAACGGCCGGATCGCGCACCATCGCGCGGCCCATGGCAACGCGCTGGCGCTGACCGCCTGAGAGCTGCTTGGGCCGGCGCTCCAGCAGAGCCGAGATATCGAGGACCTTTGCGGCTTCCTCGACGCGGCGGCGAATCTCGGCCTTGTCCATGCCCGACAGCTTCAGGCCGAAGCTCATGTTCTGCGCCACCGTCATATGCGGATAGAGCGCGTAGTTCTGGAAGACCATGGCGATGTTGCGATCGCGCGGCTCCAGCTCGTCGACGCGTCGATCACCGATCCAGATCTCGCCGTCCGTCAATTCCTCAAGGCCCGCCAGCATCCGTAGCGTCGTCGACTTGCCGCAACCAGAAGGCCCAACAAGGACGACGAATTCGCCGCTGCGAATGTCCAGGTTCAGGTTCTCGATCGTATTCGCCGAGGCGTTTTCGTAAGTCTTCCCCACATTCTTGAGGGACACATCTGCCATGAGAATTCCAGCCGTCCGTTTCAGAGGTCATTCACGCCCGAGGGCTGGGATGCGACATTATGCCATTTCGGTATTCGCGCAATAGGTATTCGTATACACAAAATAAGTTTTCGAAAATAAAAGGGAAAACGCTAACGAAATAAGCTTCACGCCTATTTGGTTCGCATTGTATGCAAAATTGTTCGTCAATTGGCGACAAGGCGGTAAAAAATCCAACTTGATCGCAAAAAACTCTATGGACATGGTGATAAATCGGCGTATGCAAGAATGCGAAATATGTATTCACACAGGAGATGCAAATGGAACTTAATCTTGCTGGAAAGACGGCGCTGATCACCGGAGCCTCGCAGGGCATCGGCCACGCCATCGCGAAGGTGCTGGCTGCTGAAGGATGTCACCTTCACCTTGCCGCCCGCAACGGCGCGGCGATGGAAGAGCTGAAGGCGGAGCTGGCGCAGTACCCGGTCAACGTCACGGTGCATGAAGCAGATCTCGGCACGACCGAGGCCATGGTGGCGCTCGACAAGGCCTGCGGCGACTACGACATCCTCATGAACAACGCCGGCGATATTCCTGCCGGCTCGATCGAAGACGTCACCGACGAATCGATCCGCCGCGGCTTCGATCTCAAGGTATTCGGCTACATCACGCTGGCGCGCGAATTCTGGAAGCGCCGCAAGGGCCAAGGTGAGGGCAAGGGTGGTGTGATCATCAACGTCATCGGCAATTCCGGCGAGAACTGGGATGCCGCCTACTTCGCCGGCTCCACCGGCAACGCCGCTCTGATGAGCTTCACCAAGGCGCTCGGCGGCCGCAGCATGGATGAAGGCATCCGTGTCGTCGGCGTCAACCCCGGCCCGGTCGATACCCCGCGCATGTTCAAGATCATGAAGCGCAAAGCCATCGACATGCTCGGCGACGAGAGCCGCTGGGAAGAACTATACGACAAGTATCCGGGCAAGCGTCCGGCAACCGCCGAAGAAGTCGCCGATCTCTGTGTCTTCCTGGCATCGCCCAAGGCCGCCTATATCAGCGGCACGGTCGTTACGATTGACGGCGGCATTGCCGCGCGCGGCTCGGTGATCTGACCATGGCCGCTGATGCACGCACCCGCAACCGCTATTTCGACGACCTGTTCTCCACGGCTGATCTGGCGTGGATGGGTCAGAACACCAACCACGTGCCCGCCCATCCAGCGGTCGCGGAAGCCATGATCCGCTCGGTCGAGGCCGGCGAATTCAATGCTTATGCCCCGCCGATGGGTTTCGAAGCGCTGCGCAGCGCAATCGTTGCCGATCTCGGCGTCGCCGGAACCTCAGCCGAGGCGCTCATTACAGAAGGTGGCGTCAACGCGCTCGCTATGATCTGCAAAGCGCGGTCGAAGCCTGGCACCACGTTCGTCACCACCGACCCGACGTGGAAGTGGCCGTGCATGTTCGCCGAACAGGCAGGCGCACAAGTGATCCAGATCCCGATCTACGACGCCTCGGTCAACTACAAGCTGACGCCGGAGGCTCTGCGCGCCAACGTCGATGAGCGCTGCGCGATCATCTACATCGTCGATCCGAACAATCCGCTCGGCATTCGCTATGACCGCGAAGAGATCGAGGCTTTCGCCGAGATCGCTCGCTCGGTCGGCGCGCTGCTGATCCACGATTGCACCTACCGCGATTTCGCCGACGGCCATACTCCGGTGTTGCAGGTCGCGCCGGAGGGCACGGTCGTTTCGCTGTCGTTCTCCAAGTGGCTCGGTCTCGCTGGCATGCGCATTGGCGCGCTCGTCGCCGAACCGAAGCTGGTCGACGAGTTCTCGGCCGCTTCCACCTCGGTACTCGGCGCATCGGTCGTGGCACAACGCGCGGCGATGGCCGGCCTTTCGGTCAAGCCGGAATGGATGAAGGACGTGCGCCGCATCGACAGCGCCAACAAGGCGATGATCATCGAAGCGGCGAAGGCGACCGGTCTCTCGGTTCCGATCCCGGTCTCGCATGGCAACTTCCTGGTTCTCGAGACCGCCTCCACCGGCGTGTCGCCAGAGGCCATCGTCGAAGCCGCCCGCCGCGAGGGCGTGATGATCCGCCAGGGGCGTTACCACACAGCCGCCTTCGGTGATCGCTTCATCAAGGTCTCGACCTCGGTGCCATCGGCTTGGGCTGAGCGTTTCTGCGAAGGCCTGCCGCGCTATATCGAGACCGCGCGCACGCTCAACGACGTACCGGCCCTTTTCTAGGGCCGGCATATCCATCGACGATAAAAGGCAAAGAGGCTTTCATATGTACGCGACCGCCAAGGATGGAACGAAGCTTTACTACGAGACGGCAGGAGAGGGCGGAACGCCTATCCTGTTCATCCACGAGTTCGGCGGCAACTACGATGCCTGGGAACCGCAAATGAGCTTCTTTGCCCGTCGTCACCGCTGCATCACTTATGCGGCGCGCGGCTACGCGCCATCCGATATCCCGGCTGATATCGAGATGTATTCACAGGCCAATGCCGCCGATGATGCAATTGCCGTGCTCGATGCGCTTGACATCGAGAAGGCGCATATCGTCGGCCTGTCGATGGGCGGCTTCGCCGCCCTGCATTTCGGCCTGCGCACGCCGGAGCGCGCCCTGTCGCTGACGATTGCCGGCGCCGGTTACGGTACGGAGCGGGAAACGGCCGACTATTTCCGCAATACCTCGCTGAAGGTCGCCGACAATTTCGAGAGGGATCCGGCCGAATTCTCGAAGATCTATTCGCTCGGCGCCAGCCGGGTGCAGTTCCAGAACAAGGACCTGCGCGGCTGGGCGGCCTTCGCCGAACGCCTGTCGCATCACTCGGCCGTCGGCGCCTCCAACACCATGCGCGGTGTCCAGTGCCGGCGCCCGTCCTTCTGGGATCTTGAAGAGCAGCTTAAGACGATGATGGTACCGACGCTGGTCATGACCGGCGACGAGGACGATCATTGCCTGCAGCCTTCGATCTACCTGAAGAAAATGCTGCCGGCCTGTGGTCTCTCCGTTCTTCCGAAGGCGGGCCATACGCTGAACCTCGAAGAGCCGGCGCTGTTCAATTCCGTAGTATCCGATTTCATCGCCCAGGTGGAGCAGGGTGCCTGGAAGGTGCGCGATCCCCGCGCCGATCCCGGTCAGGTCATGCGGACGGAGTAGAAGACATGGCGCGGCCCGCAATCTCTCCCGACCGGCTCTGGACCCGCCTTATGGCACTCGGCGAGGATGGCGCGCTGCCCGGCGGCGGCGTCAATCGCCAGGCACTGTCAGGCGAGGAAATCCTGGCCTGGCGGCGGATCATCGCCTGGGGTGCAGCGGCCGGCCTCGAAGCTTCGACCGATCCGGCGGGCAATCTGTTTCTGACGCTTAAAGGCGTGCTTCCCCACCTGGCGCCTGTCGTCGCCGGCAGTCACATCGACAGCCAGCCGACAGGCGGTCTTTTTGATGGCGCCTTCGGCGTGCTGGCGGCCCTTGAGGCCGTGACCGCGATATCGGAGGCGGGCCTGAAACCGGAGCGTTCGATCACGGTCGTCGGCTGGATGAACGAAGAGGGAAGTCGCTTCGCTCCCGGTATGATGGGCTCCGAACTGTTCGCAGGCCTGCGCACCCACGAAGAGGTGATGGCGGTGCGCGACGCCGATGGCGTCAGCGTCGGCGAGGCGCTTGGCGAGCTGCATGCGGCGTTCCCCGATTTGCCGCGTCGCAAACTTGGTTTTCCGATGCACTCCTACATCGAGCCACATATCGAGCAAGCCGATGTGCTGGAAACGGAAGGCGCCGTTATCGGCGTCGTCTCCGGCATCCAGGGCAAGAAAACCTACGACATCACGATCACGGGCCGCGAGGCACATGCGGGCACCGAGCCGATGAGCCGCCGGCAGGATGCGGTGCAGGCGTTCGCGCGCATGGCGACGCGGATGCATGACGCGATGGCAGGCGAAGAATTGATCAAATTCACCATCGGCCGTGTCGTGGTCGAGCCCAATGCGCCGTCGGTCGTCCCCGCCAAGGTTACATTCCGCATAGACCTGCGCCATCCTGAAAACACCGTGCTGGAAGCGTGCGGCGCCCGCCTTGAGGAAATCGCACGCGCCGAAGCCGGCGCATGCCAGGTAGACATCCGCCGTCTTGTCGACGCGCCCTCAAACGGGTTCGACGAGGGGCTGAAGCAGGCGATCCGGGTGTCGGCGGACCGGCACGGATTGTCGCGCCTTGAGGTTCTTTCCGCCGCCGGCCACGATGCGCGGCAGATGGCGCCGCTGACGCGGTCCGCCATGATCTTCATTCCCTGCCGGGGCGGCATCAGCCACCACCCGGACGAATGGTCCGAGCCGGATCATGTCGCTGCCGGGGCGACCGTTCTTCTCGACCTGCTTCTGGAGAAAGCCGGTGTTTCGTTCAACCAAGGAGATGCATGATGAGCACAGCCAACGACATGGCCGAAATGCCGGTCCAATTGCCGCGCGAGCCCGCCAACGCGGCCGAGGCGCGCAGCCGCTATTTCAATTCCGGCAATGCCTTCAACATAAAGCTTCCGGCGGTGCCGGGGCACATCTTCATGGAAGAGCCGGCGAAGGCGATGAAGATGGAAAAGACCGGCTTCATCAATTGCGACCAATCCCAGAAGATGGAATGTGCCTTCGCCGCGACCACGCCGCTGATGCTGGCGCGCTATGCAGTCGTGAAGGCCGGCGAGACGCTGGATACGACGCTCGTGAACACGGCGTCTATCTGGTACGTCATCAAGGGCAGCTCCAGCCTCGTCGTCGGCGACGAGAAGGCGACGCTCGGCAAGGGCGATGTCTTCCTTCTCCCGGGTGGCATCACCTCGGCGATCACCGCCAAGGACGATTGCGTCTTCTGGGCTGTCGGCAACGATCCACAGTTGAAGTTCGACGCCTCCGCTCCGGTCACCGGCAAGGAGGCCGCGGTACAGTTCGTGCACTATCCGGCCGATGAAATCACCCATCAGCTCGATGTTGTCTACAGCTCGAACGCCAATGCCTCGACCTCAGGCCACGCGCTGATCTTCTCGGCCGAAAAGACCGAAGCCGCCCGCAACATCACACCGACCATGACGCTTTCGCTCAACACGCTGAAGCCGAAGAGCGCGCAGCCGCCGCACAAGCACAATTCGGCCGCCATCACGCTGGTCGTCGCAGGCGACCCCGCCTATTCCATGGTTGCCGAGCAGAAATGCGACTGGTCGCCCTGGGCAACGCTGGTGACGCCTGCCGCCGCCAAGCACAGCCACCACAATGACGGGAACACACGCGCCGAATTTCTGATCGTCCAGGACGGCGGGCTCTACTATCATGCCCGCACCATGGGATTCGAGTTCTACTGATGCGGCTGATCATCGATACCGATACCGCAGGGGACGATACCTATTCCCTGCTGCTGGCCATGAAGACGCCGGGATCGACGCTGGAGGCGGTGACCGTCTGCGTCGGCAACGTGCCCTTCGACCAGCAGGTGGAAAACGCGCTGGCGACCATCGAGGCCGCTGGCTTCTCCGGCAAGGTGCCGGTTTACTGCGGCTCGCGCCGGCCGATGGTCAAGCCGTGGGAAGCCTCCACCATGCACGGCAATGACGGGATGAGCGGCGCCAACCTGCCGATCGCCCGCCAGCGGCCCGAGACGATGCATGCCGTCGATGCGATCATCGAGAAGGTGATGGCCGAGCCCGGCGAGATCGACATCCTCGCCCAGGCGCCGCTGACCAACATCGCGCTGGCGGTGATGAAGGAGCCGCGCATCGCCAAGGCGGTTCGCCATCTCTGGATCATGGGCGGTACCGACAACTCGGTCGGCAACATCACGCCCTGCGCGGAGTACAACTTCTTCATCGATCCGGAAGCCGCGAAGATCGTCTTCGAGGCGGGCTTCAACATCACACTTTCGACCTGGACGCTCACCATGCGCTCCAGCCTGTTCGAAGCGGATCAGCTCGACGAAATCTTTGCGATGAACACGCCGCTTTCGGAGTTCTACCGCAAGGTTTCTGCCACCCCTCGCCAGACGGCGGAAGCACGCTACGGTCGGCCGATCAGCACGCATCCCGACTCCTTGACCTGCGCCATGGCGCTCAATCCCGATCTGATCGAGAGTGCGCGGGACGCGGTCGTCCGGATCGAGACCGCGGGTGAAATCACCAGGGGATTTTCGGCCGTTCATCCTCCGGTTCTCGGCAATCGCTGGCCGGAGTTCAAGGTCAACGCGCGGGTCGTCGAAAAGGCATCGAACGGCGGCTTCTTCGATATGATGAAGCGGGCGCTTTCCTGAAGCTGCGACCGCTGAGCTGGCAATTTTGAGAAGCCGGGAACGAAGTCCGCTCCCGGCTTTTTTGTGTTCGGTAGCCGGAAGCGATCCAAAAGGCGGATGGCTACAAATCGCTCATCGAATGCACAACAAATAGCACATTACGGACACGTAGATTGGATACTTGTATCCACATAACCACTATTATGCATACTTATGGTGATTTCCATGCCTCTAACGAGGATGCTGATTGGGTTTTCTGCCGCAAGAATCGGTTTTTGAATAAAAAACCAGGGCAGTTAGCATCTGGCACGCCGCTTGCTTGTATCCTGCAGACGAAGAATTGCATACGTGACAGGAGTTTTGCGAATGACTGATCGGGCGATAACGCCTAACGAGCTCTTCCCACGCGGTTCGGCCTCCGGCGCTATGGGGTTGATCGAGTTGCTGATGCCGCGAAAGGCGCAGCCTGTGGCCACAGCTCCAGCCTTGCTTGAAGCTCCCGAGGCCGCCGACGACGGCAAGCCGCTTATCGAGCTTCGGAATGTGTCGAAGACCTTTGGTGCGACGAAGGCGCTGAGCGATCTCGAAGTGTCCATTCGCCCCGGTGAACTGGTCACCGTGGTTGGCCCGTCGGGTTGCGGCAAGAGCACGCTTTTCAATATCCTCGCCGGCCTGGAAGAGCCCGATCCGGGCAATATCCTGCGTCTCAAGGGCGTCAGCTCCACGGCATCCGATCTGCTCGGCAAGGTGTCGTTCATGCCGCAGCGCGATCTGCTGCTGCCTTGGCGTAACGTGATCGACAACGCCATTCTCGCTCTTGAGATCGAGGGGATGTCGCGCAATGAGGCGCGAAAGCTCGCTATGGAAATGCTTCCCGAATTCGGTCTCGCCGGCTTCGAGAACCAGTACCCCAACCAGCTTTCCGGCGGCATGCGCCAGCGCGTGGCGCTGATGCGTACCTTCCTGTTCAAGCGCGATCTGATGCTGCTCGACGAGCCATTCGGGGCACTGGATGCGCTCACCCGCACGATGATGCAGCGCTGGCTGCTCGATGTCTGGCAGAAGCATAAGCGCACCGTGCTGTTCATTACCCATGACGTCGACGAGGCGATCTTCCTCGGCGACCGTGTGCTGGTCATGACCGCGCGCCCGGGCAAGGTGAAGCTTGAGCAGGTTGTCGACCTGCCGCGTCCGCGCAAAGCCGACATCGTCACGTCGCCCGAATTCATTGCGCTGAAAAAGACCCTTCTCGAGGCAATCGAGGAAGAGAGCATGAAGTCCTTCCAGGTTGCTGGACACTGATTGAAGCATGAGGAAACAGATTATGACTGACCACTATTCGGGTCGCCCGGCCCATATCGCCGAAGACGAATGGAAGGCGCGCGTCGATCTTGCCGCCTGCTACCGCATGGTTGCCCGCCTCGGCATGGACGATCTGATCTACAATCACATCTCGATGCGCGTGCCCGGTCACGAAGACCAGTTCCTTCTCAACCCCTACGGTTTCCTGTTCGAGGAAATCACCGCGTCGAGCCTCGTAAAGATCGATATCGAGGGCAACAAGCTCGACGATACGCCTTACACGGTCAACAAGGCGGCCTTCGTCATTCATGGTGCACTTCACAAGTCGAGCCATGATGCTGTCTGCGTATTGCACACGCACTCCGATGCCAGCGTCGCGGTATCGTCGCAGAAGGATGGCCTGCTGCCGCTCAGCCAGTTCGCAATGCGCTTCTACAAGCGCCAGGCTTTCCACGCCTATGAAGGCGTCGCCATCGACTTGGCCGAGCAGGAGCGCCTCATCAGCCATCTCGGCGATAACAGGGTGATGCTGATGCGCAACCACGGCATCCTCACCATTGGCCGTACGCCGGGCGAAGCCTTCATGTTGCTCTACTATTTCGAGCGCGCCGCCCGCATCCAGCTCGATCTTCAAGCCGCGACCGCGTCCGGCGCCGAGCTGGTCATCCCGCCGCACGACGTATGCGAGAAGGCGGCACGCCAGTTCTGGGAGAGCAAGGGCGACATTCTTATTGCTGGCGAGCGGGAGTGGCCGGCCTTCCTGCGCCAGCTGGACAGGGAAGGCTCCGACTTCCGCAAGTAAGCGCATCATTGGGAGGAAAACGCCAAGTCACGAAAATCAAAAGAGGGTTTCATGCTTAACAGACGTAACGTGATTGCAGCTTTCGCTGCCGCCGCCATGACGCTTCCCGCGCTCGGCATGTCCGCCGCTTCAGCCAGTGCGCAGGAGATGGTCGATGCCAGCCTGCGCCTGAAGTGGCTCACCCAGGCTCAGTTCGCGGGCTTCTACGTGGCGCTTGAAAAGGGCTACTACAAGGACGAAGGCATCAACCTCACTATCAACCCAGGTGGGCCGAACCTTCTGACCGAAAACCTCGTCGCGACCGGCGCCGATACGTTCGGTCTTTCCGGCGGTTCCGACAGCGTGTTCGCCGCGCGCGACAAGGGCCTGCCGGTCGTCTGCATCGGTGTGGCCCATCAGCAGACGCCGTTCGTCTTTGTCTCGCACAAGGACGGGGCGGTCCAGAGTGTTGCCGACTTCAAGGGGAAGAAGATCACCACCTGGTTCACCGGGGCCAACCATGTGCTTGCGGCCATGCTGTCGAAAGCCGGCATCGATCCGAAGCAGGCCGATATCCAGCCGCAGCAGGTCTCCGTCACCCCCTTCGTCGACAAGCAGGTCGATGTCGTGACCGCGACCCGCTACAACGAGCTCTACGTCATCAACCAGCGCGTCGGCAAGGAAAACCTCAACATCTTCGTGCCCGAGGATAGCGGCGTTTCCTTCCCGCGCGATACGCTGATTGTCTCCGAGCAGACCGCGCAAGAGAAGCCGGAACTCGTCGAAAAGTTCCTGCGCGCCAGCGTCAAGGGTTGGAAGGAAGCCTTCGCCAACGAGAAGGAAGCAATCGACATCATCATGAAGATCGCGCCGACACTCGACCGCGCGCAGCAGGAATTCATGCTGTCCGAGATCAAGACGCTGATGACGGCAGGCAAGGCCTCCACCGACGGTATCTTTACTATCGACAAGGCCGCGGTCGGTTCCGCCAACGAGCTTCTGGCCAGGTATGGCGTGATCTCGAAGCCCGTCGATCTCGACAAGGCCTTCAACGCCTCCTTCATCGAGAAGATCCCGGCCGAGGAACGACGCCTGTGAGTGGAATGAATTCTTCTGCGACAAGCCTGCCCGTCATTTCGACGGGCAGGATCTACGCCGCGGCAAAACCAATCCTATGGCTGGCTGTCGGGTTGTTGGCGATCGAAGTCATCGTCATGGCCTTTGGCATCCGCCCCTATTATCTGCCGCGTCCGAGCGCCATTGCAGCCAATATCATGGCGACACCAGGCGCCTATATCGCCGGCCTGTGGCGGACCTTCCTCGAGACGGCGCTCGGCTTCGTTGCCGGCAGCTTGTTCGGCGTGGCCATTGCGGTCGTCTTTCACCGCTGGTCTGTGCTCCGCGAGCTGTTCTTTCCGCTCTTCATCGTGTCGCAGACCATTCCGGTCATCGCCTTCGGCGCGGTCGTCGTGCTCTGGTTCGGAAACACGCTGTTCGCCAAGGCGGTAATCTCTTTCTACGTCAGCTTCCTGCCGGTTACGGTCAATGCGATCCTCGGCTTTTCATCGGTCGATCCGAAACAGGTCCAGCTGGTGCGCAGCTTCGGCGCCAAGGATGGACAAATCCTGCGGCGGATCTATCTGCCGGCCGCCCTCCCGCAAATCTTCGTCGCGCTGAAGCTTGCCTCTTCGCTGGCTCTCGTCGGCGCCATCGTTGGCGAGTGGTTCGGTGACACTACCGGGCTTGGGGTGTTGTTGCTGCAGGCGATGTACAACGAAAACGTCGTCGGCATATGGGCCACCATCGTCGTCTCAGCCTGTCTCGGGATGGGGCTTTACGGCATCGTCTCCTTTGCAGAGCGCCATTTCGTCTTCTGGGGTAGCGAGAAATGAACAGCCAACCGAATGAAAACCTGCGCCAGATCGGGCGTGGCATCGCCGGCGCGCTTCTGCTTGCGGTGGTCTGGGAGCTCGCCGCACGTGGTCTCAACCTGCCAGCCTATGTGCTGCCCTCGGTCAGCAGCATTCTGGCCGGAATTGTCTCCGACGCGGGTAACCTTCTCGATGCCACCGCCTTCACAGCAGGCGAAGCCCTGGCGGGCTACGTGATTGGCTGCGGCATCGGCATGTCGCTGGCGGTCCTCGTTACGATCATCCCGGCTGCTCGTGGGGTGGTTTTGCCACTCGCGACCGCCATCAACTCCGTCCCCGTCGTCGCCTATTCGCCGCTTGTCCTGCTCTGGTTCGGCATGGGCATGGCCTCCAAGGTGGTGATGGTCGCGATCGCGGTCTCTTTCACGATCTTTCTCAGCACCATCGCAGGCCTAGATCGGATCGATCGCAAGACGGTCGATCTCATCCGTTCCTTCGGGGCAGGGCAGCTCGCCATCGTCTGGCGGCTGCGTCTGCCGACCGCATTGCCGCTGATCATCGCCGGCATGCGTGTCTCCACAGTGCGAAGCGTGCTGGTCGCCATCGTCACCGAGATGCTTGGCGCCTATGGCGGGCTCGGCTGGGTCATCTATCAGGCCGTGCTGCAGATCGATTTCGTCAAGGTCTGGGCGGCCATCATTGTTGCCTCGACGATCAGCCTCGTCTTCTTCGGCCTGATCAGCTTCGTCGAGCGACGCTACGTCTTCTGGAGATAAGCAGGCATGACACGCAAGATTCACTTCGGCCTCTTTCTTCTCGGCACCGGCAGCCATGTTGCCGGCTGGCGTATGCCGGGCGCGATCGATAGCTTCCAGAATATCGATCAGGTCCGCACGATCGCGCAGGAAGCCGAGCGTGGTCTTTTCGATCTGATCTTCATGGGCGATAACCTGCACGCCGATCCGGCAGCGCACCCATCCTACACAGCGCGGCTCGAGCCGCTGACGCTGCTGTCGGCTATCGCCGGCGCGACAAAGCATATCGGGCTCGGCGCCACCGTGTCGACGACCTACAGCGATCCCTTCACGGTCGCCCGCGTCTTCGCGTCGCTTGATCATCTGAGCGGCGGTCGCGCGGCCTGGAACGCGGTGACGACCGCAAACCCGACGGCGGCGGCGAATTTCGGGACCATTCATCCCGATCACGCCAAGCGCTACGAGATCGCAGAGGAATTCCTGACCGTTGTTCGCGGTCTCTGGGATTGTTGGGCTGATGACGCAATCGTCGCCGACCGCGAGACGGGTCTTTACATCGATCCGGCCAAGGTTCGCTCTCTTGATCACGAGGGCGCGCATTTCAAGGTCAAGGGCCCTCTGAACATCGGCCGCTCGCCGCAGGGTCAGCCGATCATCCTGCAGGCCGGCGGCTCTGGTCCCGGCCAAGAACTGGCGGCGAAGTCGGCGGATGTTGTGTTCTCGGTCACGCAGGATCTGGAGGAGGCTCGCGCCTTCTACCGCTCCGTCAAGGACCGCTTGCTGAATTACGGCCGCGCCGAAGACAGCATGGTGATCCTGCCGGGCGTGATGCCGATCGTCGGCCGCACGGAGCGCGAAGCGCACGACAAGCTCGCGGCGCTACAGGGCTTTATTAGCGAAACCAATGCCTTGTCGCTGCTGTCCGATCGCTTCGGCATCGACATGAGCGTCTACGATCTCGACGGTCCCATCCCCGACGATCTGAAGCCCTCCGACAGCTATCACGCCTTCGCCAAGGTCATGCTCGACAAGGCGCGGCGCGAGAACATGCGGCTGCGCGACGTCTACAACCTCATGGCCGCCGCGCGCGGTCACTGGGTGCTTTGCGGCACGCCCGAATATATCGCCGACACGCTCGAGGCCTGGTTTACGACCGGCGCCGCCGACGGCTTCAACATCATGCCGTCGCACTTTCCGGATGGGCTGACCGACTTCGTCGACATGGTCGTCCCGATCCTTCAGCAGCGCGGCCTTTATCGCACCGAGTACGAGGGCAACACGCTGCGCGACCGCATGGGCTTCGCACGTCCGGTGCGCGTTCCATCCTGAAGCTCTGAGCCTGCAGGAAAACGGTGAACACATCAGCACGCAGCGGGCTGCGTGCGCGCGCCATCGTGCACCTTTTCGGTGTGTTGCGGTGATCAGAGAGGCGGTAGCCGTCCGCCTAGTCCTGCTACAAAACGTCGTGTTTGTGCTTCCCCGCATTCGCCGCTTCAGACATCGGCCACGCCGACATTTCGGCCATGGCGACACAATCTGCCTTAACTGCTAAGCTGTTTTCATCGACCAACTGCCTTCCCGAAGGGGAAGCCGCCGCACCTACTTGAAGGCGTGACCGTTCAAGTTGGCGGTTTTTGTTGTTGCATTTAAATCCGATCGTTCGTAAATAAACGCCCGAATTGGAGCACTGCATGGGCCGGACGAGAAAAATCAGCGAGGATGACATCCTGGACGCAGCGGAGCGCGTGGTTGTACGGCTCGGCGCGACGGGGCTGTCGATCGATGCCGTCGCTCAGGAGGCCGGTGTCAGCAAGGCCAGGGTGGTCTACGATCACAAATCCAAAAGTGGCTTGCTCGAGGCTCTGGTTCATCGGAAATTCGAGGCTGACTTGGCGCATATCAATGATTGCGTGCGGGCGTCTCAAGATACGCCTCACCCCGAGCTCTTCGGTCGTATCTCGTCTGCCGAGATCACCGTTGACGAAACCTATCGCGCCGTTGCGATGGCTCTCAGCGCGTCGATGGCAAGCGGCGATAAGCTTCAGGAAACGATGCGCGAGTGGTGTGATCTCGATCTTCGCAAGATGGCGGAGGGAGCCAAGCCGAAAGCAGCTCTGATGGCCTATCTCGCACTAAGCGGTTTTTTCTGCACCGAGCTTTTTGCCTTCCATACCTGGCCGGAGAACGAGCGCCGGCAGATCCTCGAGGGCATACGCTCAATCTATCTCTCCTATGCGGATATGACATGACCCGCTCGACGCGCGGGGCACCTCAAAAAAGGAATGTAAATGCGACGCAGTAGCCGAATGGCGCGCCTGAAGGCGTGTCTGATCGCCACCAGCTTTCTCGTAACCCCCCTTGGTGCGTCCCAGGCCCAAGAGGCAGGCGCGATGCCGCCGCCGGCAGTTGCCGTTATCGAGTTGACGGGCAAGGATGTGCCCGTCGTCAACGAACTTCCCGGACGTATCGCGGCAACGCGTATCTCCGAGGTGAGGGCACGTGTGTCCGGCATTCTGCAGGAGCGTGTTTTCGAGCAGGGCGCGACCGTCAAGAAGGACGATGTCCTCTACCGGATCGATCCCCGTCTGTTTCGCGTTCGCGTGGCGAGCGCCGAAGCGGCGCTTCAACGTGCGAAGTCGATCCAGGATAATGCGCGACTTCAGCTCGAGCGGCAGAAGAGCCTGCGTGATCGCAACATTGCCTCCGGCATCGAGTACGACACGGCGGCCGTCAACCTCGCGCAGGCGACCGCGGATGTCGCCTCGGCCGAAGCCGGGCTGGACGAGGCGAAGATCAATCTCGAATATACCGAGGTCCGCGCGCCGATATCGGGCGTTATCGGCGCCGCGCTTGTTACCGAAGGTGCCCTGGTCACAGCCGATGGGACGTCGAACCTTGCCCTCATACAGCAGGTCGATCCCGTCTATGCCGATTTTACCCAGTCGGCGCAGGAATTGCTGAACCTGAAAAGGGCGGTGTCCGCCGGCACGCTTGCCAGCACGGCCCCCGGTGAGGCCCGCGTCGAGCTGGTGTTCGACGACGGCTCTCTCTATGCCGAGCCGGGCAAGCTGCTTTTTGCCAATGCCAATGTCGATTCCAACACGGGGCAGGTTACGCTGAGGGCGGAATTCCCCAACAAGGCCGGCGATCTTCTGCCGGGCATGTATGTGCGCGTCCGGATAGAGCAGGCCGTTCGCCACAATGCCTTCACGATCCCGCAGCGCGCGGTCATTCGTGACGATGCCGGTCAGGCCCAGGTATACGTGCTTGGCGCCGATAACGTGGCTGAGCTTCGCAAGGTCACGCTTGGCCAGGCCCAGGGTTCCGAATGGCTGGTCGAGGGCGGCTTGAAGCAGGGTGAAAGCATCATCGTCGACGGTGTGCAGAAGGTGCAGCCTGGCGCCAAGGTTGCGCCGGAAGCATGGAAGCCGGCCGAAGCGGCGGCCTCTTCTTCTCAGCAGCCGGTGAAGACATCGGAGTAATCGATCATGGCACAACTTTTCATTCGCAGGCCGATTCTGGCCTGGGTCTTCGCGTTGTTCATTTCCATCGCGGGCATCATCGCAATCCCATTCCTGCCGATTGCGCAGTATCCCAAGGTCGCGCCGCCCCAGCTGACGATCTCCACCGCATATCCCGGTGCATCGCCGCAGGAAATTTATCAGGGCGTAACACGCCAGATCGAAGATGAGCTCAACGGTGTCGCGGGCCTGCTCTATTTCGAATCGACCTCGGACAATTCCGGCTCGGTCAGCATCAATGCGACGTTCCGCGCCGGGACGGATATCGATCAGGCATCGGTCGACGTTCAAAACGCGATCCGCCGCGTGGAAGCCCGTCTTCCTGCCACCGTGCGCACGCAAGGCGTCACCGTCGAAGAGGCAAGCTCAGGCTTCCTGATGATCGTCTCGATGACATCGACCGACGGCAGTCGCGACGAAGTGGAGCTTGGCGACTACATCAATCGTAGCGTCATCGGTGAAATCCGACGCATCGATGGTGTCGGACGCGCTCAGCTTTTCGCAGCGCAGCGCGCTCTGCGCGTATGGATCGATCCGGACAAGATGGTCGGCCTCAACATCAACACGGACGATATCAACGCGGCAATCACCGCGCAGAACGCCCAGGTTGCGGCAGGCCAGATCGGCGCCAGTCCCAATCCCATCACACAAGATCTGACCGCGACCGTCCTGGTCCAGGGGCAGCTGAGCACACCGGAGCAATTCGGCGAGATCATCCTGCGCGCGAATTCGGACGGCTCGACCGTTCGCCTGAAGGATGTCGCGCGCATCGAGCAGGGCGCGGAGTCCTATAACTTCACCAGCCGTCTCAACGGTCAGCCCTCGGCAGCCATCGGTATCCAGTTGTCCTCGACAGGCAATGCCGTTGCGGTCTCCGCCGCGATCAAGGCCAAGATGGAGACGCTGAGCCGCTTCTTCCCGAAGGGGGTTGAGTATAGCGTTCCGTACGACACCAGCCCGTTCGTCTCGGCGTCGATCGAAAAGGTCATTCACACGCTGCTCGAAGCGATCGTGCTGGTGTTCATCGTGATGTTCGTGTTCCTGCAGAACTTCCGTTACACCGTCATCCCAACGCTGGTCGTACCCGTTGCGCTGCTCGGCACCTGCGCCGTCATGTACGCGACCGGGTTCTCGATCAACGTTCTGACCATGTTCGCGATGGTGCTCGCGATCGGCATCCTCGTCGACGATGCGATCGTCGTGGTCGAGAATGTCGAGCGCATCATGGCCGAGGAAGGCCTGTCGCCGAAGGCGGCGACGAAAAAGGCCATGGGCCAGATCACCGGGGCGATCCTCGGCATCACGCTCGTGCTTTCATGCGTGTTCATTCCGATGGCCTTCTTCCCAGGCTCGACGGGCATCATCTATCGGCAGTTTTCGCTGACGATGGTCGTGTCGATCCTGTTCTCGGCCTTCCTTGCCCTGTCGCTGACGCCGGCACTCTGCGCCACCTTCCTGAAGCCCATCAAGGGCGGTCATCATCAGAAGGGCGGCCCGGGCGGCTGGTTCAACCGCAAATTCGAGAAGCTGACCAACCGCTACACCAGCTCGGTGACTGGAATGGCGCGCCGCGCCGGCCGGATGATGATCGTCTATCTCGCGCTCGTCGTTGGCCTCGGCTATCTCTTCGTGAGCTTGCCGACATCCTTCGTGCCGGATGAAGACCAGGGCTTCCTGATCGTCGACATCCAGGGGCCGCCGGAAGCCAGCGCAAACCGCACGATCGAGTCGATCAGAAAGATCGAGACGATCTTCAAGGCGGAGCCGGCGGTCGCCAACATCGTGGCGATCCAGGGCTTCAGCTTCTCGGGCAATGGCGCCAATGCCGGTCTCGCCTTCGTGACGCTGAAGGACTGGTCGGAGCGCGGTGAAGGCAACTCGGTGCAGGATATCGCCAACCGGGCCAACATGCAGCTCTTCGCGCTGAAGGATGCCACGTCCTTCGCTCTTTCGCCGCCCCCGATCGAGGGCTTTGGCACCACCGGTGGCTTCTCCTTCCGTCTCCAGGACCGTGCAGGACTTGGCCAGGCCGCGCTCGCGAACGCGACGGCCGAGCTGATGGCGAAGGCCGGGCAGAGCAAAGTCGTAACCGGCGTGCGCATGGAAGGCCTTCCGGACGCCGCCCAGGTGCTGTTCGTTATCGACCGCGAAAAGGCCAACACCTTCGGCGTGACCTTCGCGGATATCAACAACGCGATCACCGCCAATCTGGGCTCGTCCTACATCAACGACTATCCCAACCGTGGCAGGATGCAGCGTGTCATCGTCCAGGCCCAGGACCGCAGCCGACTGCAGATCGAGGATGTGCTGAAAATCAACGTCCGCAATGCGACGGGCGGGATGGTTCCGCTTTCGTCCTTCGCAATCGCGCAGTGGCAGAAGGGCCCGCCGCAGATCGTCGGCTATAACGGCTATCCGACCGTGCGCATCTCCGGCGCACCGGCACCGGGAGAGTCCACAGGTGCTGCGATCGCCGAAATGGAGCGGATCGCCTCCGAGCTTCCCGAAGGCTTTGGTTTCGAATGGTCGGGCCAGTCGCTGGAAGAAATCACCTCGGGCAGCCAGGCGCCCTTCCTTTTCGGGCTGAGCATCCTGTTTGTCTTCCTCCTGCTTGCAGGTCTCTATGAGAGTTGGTCGATTCCGATTTCGGTCATCCTCGTCGTGCCCTTGGGGGTGATCGGCTCGGTACTCGCGGTCATACTCCGCGACATGCCAAACGACCTCTACTTCAAGGTCGGGCTGATCGCCATTATCGGGCTTTCGGCCAAGAACGCGATCCTGATCGTGGAGTTCGCCAAGGACTACTATGCAGAGGGCAAGTCATTGCTGGAATCGGCCGTGGATGCGGCGAAATTGCGCTTCCGACCGATCGTCATGACGTCACTCGCCTTCACGCTCGGCGTCGTGCCGCTGGCGATTGCGACGGGACCGAGCGCGGCGAGCCAGAACGCCATCGGAACGGGCGTGCTCGGCGGCATGATCTCAGCTACCGTCCTTGCGATCTTCTTCGTGCCGGCGTTCTTCGTCTTCGTGCTCAAGGTGATGAGAACGAAGCGACCCGTCGAAGACGACGCCTCGGAGGAGGGGCGCGGTTGAATAGCGACGGGGTGAGTTCCGCAGAGAACTCACCCCGTCAAACACGCCGAGCGCAAGCCTATCCGGCAGTTCCGGATTGATTACCTAACTTCTTTCTTGGGCCCCGTGGACACCGAGAGATGATGGCGCTGGATGAGCCAGAGAGCGAAGGCCAGGCAGATCAACGCCATCGCACCGGTCATGATAGCCTTCCAGCCTGCCATCTCCCACAAGAGCCCCGCCAGCAACGAACCCAAGGCACCACCGAGGAAATTGCACGAAACGAAAGCTGTGTTGAGACGGCTGCGGGCTTCGGGCTCAACGGAAAACAGGCGCGTCTGATTGAGGACGTTGTTGCTTTGGATAGCGACATCGAACAGCAGAACGGCGAGCGCGACCAGCAGAATGTTGCTTGCCCCGATTGCGCCGATACCCAGCGAGACGAATGCGAGGACCAGAGCGGCGCCCGTACCGGCCGCCGAATAGCCGTTGTCGTGGAGCCAGCCTATCCGCCTCGCGGCAAGCGAACCGGCGAGGCCGACGACACCCATGAGACCGATCTGGCTGAGCGAGTATGAGAACGGCTCAGAGCTTAGCAGGAATGTGAGGCCCGTCCAGAACATGGTAAACGTGCAAAAGCCCACTGTCCCGATCACCAGCGTCACCTGCACGGATCGGTGCTTTCGCACCACGACCGGCACCGAGGCAAGCAATCGTCCATAGGCGATGCGGGGCCGTTCCTTTTCGCTCGGAAGCACGCGTGTCAGCAAGAAGGAGAAGGATGCGGTTACGACAGCGGCGAGGAGATAGACAGCACGCCATCCGAAAAGATCGGCAATGACGCCGCTGACGGTGCGCGACAGAAGGATGCCGATCAGGATGCCGCCGACGATCGTTCCGACCGTTCGTCCGCGTTCCTCAGGGCTCGACAGGTCGCTGGCGAGCGGTATGAGCAACTGGCCGGCCACCGTTGTAATGCCGACCGCGGTCAAGGTGGCGAGCAGCGTTGCGTAGGACGGCGCGAATGCGGTGCCGAGCAGTGCCAGAGATGAAAGAAACATGATGATCGGGATCAGTCTGCGCCGGACGACCACATCGCCAAGCGGTACGATCAACACGATGCCGAGCGCATAGCCAATCTGCGTCATTGTCACGAGCGCGCCTGCGGATCCGATCGGTACATCGAGGGACTTCGCGATTGCCGCGAGCAGGGGCTGCGCCCAATAGAGGTTGCCTACAGCTGCCCCGCCCACGATTGCAAACAGCAATGTCATTGCGCCCGACATGCCGGGCGTTGATTGTGTATTACGCGTCATTATTCCATTTCCCGGGGGGTGCGAGATCGCGCGCGATGGGCACGATCAATCATTGAGTTCGCAAGTCATCTCCACCATCGTCGGTCGGAAACCCAGAGACGCAAACAATTGCTGCGCCGCCTTGTTGCGATGAGCGGTGGAAAGAACGGCACGTGCGGAGCCGTGTTTTTTTATTTCGGACAGCGCAGCCTCAAGCAATCTGCGTCCGATGCCTTCGCGTCGGCGGCCTTCGTCGACGAAGAGGTCGTGCAAGACGCCTGCTGGTCCGCGCAAGGACATGTAGTCGTATCCCTCGATCTGGGCGTAGCTATAGCCCAGCACCGCGTCGTCCTGCACGGCTACGAGCAGGACCGCATTCGGATCGGCAATCTTCTTTTCCAGAAACCGGCTGTACCCGGACGGCGTACCGTCCGTCGTCTCGAGAAAGCGCTGCGGGTCGAGTTCGTGATGAAGGGCGACGAGACGAGTACCGAAATCTCCGAGCGTCCCGACATCTGAAGGCGATGCGGGGCGTATGATGACCTCAGATGGCACTGATTGCGTTTTCGTCATGATGTGCTGGAGCCTTGTGGCTGACCGGCGAAGCCGTTCTTCGTATAACGAGTTTTATCTGGTTGAAGGAGATCCGCCAGCCAATCCTTTCAGATATCGTGGCGTCCCGGCAAGTCCCGCGCTCTGCGGATCAACCCCTACCTTTTTCCGAATTTCCCTGTACCACCAGACCCACGCACAGCACGGAGCCAATGCTCATGAGGGCAATAACCCAGCCCATCGGCCATGGCGTCCCATCGGCAAACAAGCCAACGAGGCCGGAGCCGGCAATGCCGCTGCCATACTGAATGGCGCCGACGAGCGCCGACACGGATCCCGCCTGCTCGGGAAAATCAGACAGCGCACCGGCGATCGAGTTGGCGACGATGAAACCGGTCATCGAGACGAACACCAGCAGCGGGATGAACAAGCCCCACAGGCCGCCGGCATCAAAATACGAGGCGACACCCAGGACAAGGCCAGCCAGCATGGCGACCACCGCCCCCCGCACAAGGATCGCGTCCATACCGAAACGGGGGACCAGGCGCGTGTTGACCAGATTGGTGACGACGATGCCAACGATACCCGATCCAAACAACAGGCCGTAATATTCGGCGGGGACGTGGTGATAGGTGATGAAGGCGAAGGGCGTTCCGGCGATATAGGCATACATTCCCGAATAGAAGAACGCGCCAACACCCGCATAACCGAGAATCTTCTTCTGCCCCAGCAGCTTACCGTAGCGTCCGAACGCGCCGAGAAGCGAGTCCTGCCGGCGCTTTTCCGGCGGAAGCGTTTCGGGAAGCGTGAAGAGTGCTGCCAGGCTGGCCGCGCCGAGGATCACCAACGTCCAGAAGATCGCCCGCCAGCCGGCGACGGCAGCAATTTGCCCACCGATGATAGGACCGAGAAGCGGCGCGATCGCCATGACCGCAATCAGCGTCGACAACATCTGGGCGGCGCGCGGACCGGCGTAAAGATCGCGAACCATGGCACGCGACAAGACAACGCCCGCACATGCGCCCAGCGCCTGAATGATGCGCCAGATGATGATCGTTTCGACGTTCTGTGCCATGGCGCAACCCGCGGAGCCGATGATGAAAAGAACAAGGCCGGCGGCAACCGGCATGCGTCGTCCGTACTTGTCGCTCAAGGCGCCCCAGACCAGCTGGCCCAGACTGAAGCCGATCAGGAAGCCGGAGATCGTGAACTCCACGCTGCCTGTGCTGGCGCCAAGCGAAACAGCCATGTCCGGCATGGCGGGCAGATAGAAGTCCGTCGAGATGGAGGCGAAGCCCATCAGCGCGCTGAGAATGCCGAGAACATGCCAGCGGCTGGAATGGGCCGGCTGGGCGTCTGCTTCATTTGCTCCACCAAAGGAGACCGTATCGTTTTCGGATGACATTGTGATCTTTGCAATTCGCTGAATTTGGCGCGAATTTATACTTGGTCATCCTTGCTGATTAGCCGCTTAGTTTGGGATGAACCTATGTCCGGCATTCATGAGTTCGGCGGCCGGAAATCTGGCGATGCAAGCGGTGGCGATCGCGGCCTGCCACCGCTCTAGGCGCGTTGCTTCATCGCGACGAGCTCACGGACGTACGACGCCACTCCGATGTCGGGATCGCCAGAAGCCCGACATGCGTTGCGAGTCGAAGCATTCCCGCGCGGCAGACCGGTTTTTCCGCAAAAGTCCATTCGCCAAAAGGATGGTTTTTCGATCGGTCGAAGTTGGTAGCGCCCATTATTCGCCTTTTCGAATATAGTTAACGCGCAAGCACATCCGACACATTCTCAAACATCCGATCCCGGTAATTAAGCGAGAGGGCATGCCATGTATCGCAGCGCGCACCGATGGGCTCCCCGTTCGATATTAACGGACCTGTTCGATCCTCGTTGGTGGCTAAGCGCTGGCGGAACGACGAAAGCGCGCGCGGCGCCGAAGAAGGAGGAGACGGGCGATGAGCTTGCCACCGCTCCCGGCCAGGCATTGGGTGAGAAGAAATATGATGGTGCGCTTGGACACCTGAGCGATAATTCAGCGCTCGGCGAGAATGGTGCCACCCAGGAAGAGGATACCGCAGGCACCGTTGATGCCCGGCTTGACGGCGAGCATTCGCCATCCGCACGCGACGGCAATTCTGCGACAACAGGCGATATCTCGGCGCATGGCGGCCGTCACCCGACGCATTCGCGGTTTTCAACCGTGGCCGGTACCTCGGGCTTTGCAAGCGCGCCTGCATCGGCGAGTTTGTCGTCGCTGCACGGTGCGCGCTTCGCAAGCGGATCGATGAGTGGCGATCCACTTGCTCCGTTCCTGCGACCGAGTGCTGTGTCCGACGGACGTGGTTCAGCGGTCTCCACGGGCGGAGCCAGCGATTCCGGCCACGTCGTCATCCTGGATTCGGCACCGTCCGGCCAGACAACCGCCCACGTCACGGGCTCGCAGTTTCTGGCGTTCGGAATGCCTTTCAGCGTTTGCGGATGCGGTTACTACAACTCGCCAACCCGGATTCTCGAGCTTGCCAAGGACAGTGGCATTCTCCAGCCCGATGGTCAGCTGCCGGGCACTCGGCTGGTGGAGGGACCGGACTACATCTCGACGGGCAAGTCGGCGATGGGTGCGTCGGTCAGCGATCCGCTTCTTGACCGCAACCTGTCATTTGCCACGACGTGGACGGGAACCGCGAACTGGAGCAACGCAACAGGCCCAGCTGGGTTATTGCCGGGCGGCGGAGAGATGGGCGGCGCAAACGCGACCAAGGGGACCGGCGTGCTGACCGGTTCGGTCACCACGGCGCAACTCACGCAGCGCGCCGCCACGCAAAGCTTCGCGGTCACGGCCGCCGCCGCGGCTGCGCCCAATAACATCATCGTCGCAGAGAACCTGAAGCAGGGTAATCCGGAAAGCGAATGGGGCATCGACGGCGCCGGCAGCTCCAATATCGAAGGCTTCGCGACCGATATCAGCGTCGACAACGGCAAGACGATCAGCTTCAAGATCAACACGGATTCCAGCAACTACCGCATCGACATCTACCGCCTCGGCTACTACGGCGGAATGGGTGCCCGCAAGGTTGACACCATCCAGCACACAGGGGTGCAATCGCAGCCCACTCCGCTGCGCAATGCGGCGACCGGGACTGTCGATGCGGGCAACTGGTCGGTATCGGCATCGTGGACGGTGCCCGATGATGCCGTGTCCGGCGTCTACATCGCCAAACTGGTCCGCCAGGACGGGACGTTCGGCGAAAACCATATTCCGTTTATCGTTCGTGACGACGACAGCCACAGCGATATCGTTTTCCAGACCGCGGACCAGACCTGGCAGGCCTATAACGGCTGGGGCGGCGCGAACTTCTATGGCGGCAACGGCCCGGCGACAGGGCAGGGTGCCGGTCGCGCCTACGCGGTCAGCTATAACCGCCCGATCGCGACACGCGGCGAGGTTGGCACATTTGCCGGCCCGCAGGATTATCTGTTCGGGGCCGAATATGCCGGTATCTACTGGCTGGAGCAGAACGGCTACGACGTGTCCTACATCTCGGGTGTTGATGCCGATCGCTACGGGAGCCTGCTTCTCAATCACAAGACGTATGTGGATGCCGGGCATGACGAATACTGGTCCGGCCAGCAACGCACCAATGTCGAAGCGGCGCGTGATGCGGGCGTCAACCTCATGTTCTGGAGTGGCAACGAGGTCTATTGGCGCACCCGCTGGGGCAACGCCTACAGCGCCGACGGCACGCCATATCGTACGCTGATCTCCTATAAGGAGACGTGGTCGCCAGGTGCCAGCATTGATCCCTCGAGCGAGTGGACCGGCACCTTCCGCGATCCACGGCTCAGCCCGCCGGCCATCGGCGGCGGAAATCCGGAAAACTCCCTGACCGGACAGCTGTTCAAGGTCGATGATGTAGGCACCAACCTGCAGTCGATCACCGTCACTTATGACGATGCGAACCTGCGCTTCTGGCGCAACACGAGCATCGCCAATCTGCAGCCCGGTCAAACCGCAACGCTCACCAAGAATTATCTCGGATACGAGTGGGATGAGGCGGTCGATAACGGCTTCGATCCGGCTGGTCTTGTGAAGTTGTCGTCTACGACGCTTCCTGTTAGCACCTATCTCTTCGACTACGGCAACACGACCGGCAATGCCGTCGCGACGCATAATCTGACATTGTATCGTGCGCCGAGCGGTGCGCTGGTTTTCGGCGCGGGCACGGTCTATTGGACTTGGGGCCTCAGCGACAACCACGACAATCAGGCGACACCGACCGATCCGCGCGTACAGCAGGCGATGGTCAATCTGCTTGCCGACATGGGCATTCAGCCTGGAACGCTGCAGGCAGGACTGGTCGCGGCGACCGGATCGACCGATCACACAGCTCCAACCTCGGTCATAACGGTCCCAGCGACGGCGGCGGTTGGATCCAGCATCACCATCACCGGAACCGCGGTGGACGCAGGCGGCGGCGTGATCGCGGGTGTCGAGGTCTCCACCGACAACGGGGCAAGCTGGCATCCCGCGACCGGTGACGAGAACTGGACGTATGCGTGGTCACCGCAGACCGCCGGCACCTATACCATCCTCTCCCGCGCGGTCGACGACAGCATCAACCTCGAAAGGCCGTCGGCGGGGAAAACGATTACCGTCAGCGGACCGAGTTTCACCTCGCTGTTCCTCGGCTCGACGCCAACCATCGTCAATACCGACGACCAGGCCTCCGTTGAACTGGGTGTTCGTTTCCAGACCTCGGTCGCAGGCACGATCAGCGGCATTCGGTTCTATAAGGGCAGCCAGGACACCAGCACGCACACCGGTTCACTCTGGTCGAGCACGGGCGTTCAACTCGGGACACTGACGTTTACGGGTGAAACGGCGAGTGGCTGGCAGACGGCCTATTTCACAAGTCCAATCACGATCACGCCCGGCCAGATCTACACGGCGTCCTACCACACCGATACCGGCCGCTATTCTTCGACAACCAATTATTTCACATCCAATGTGGTCAGCGGGCCGCTGACCGCGCCTGCGAGCAACAACGGCGTCTATCGCTACGGCACCGGTAGCCTGTTCCCGACCGCCACGTTCCAGGCGGAGAACTACTGGGTCGACGTGATGTTCAATGCCGGCTCCGCGCCTACGAACACGGCTCCGACGGCGGTTGCCGATACCGGAGACGCGACGGAGAAGGGCGGCATCGCCAATGGCTCCGGCGGCCTTGCCGCCACCGGCAACGTGCTCACCAACGATACCGATCCTGACAGCGGCGACACCAAGACGGTCAGCGCGGTCAGCTTTGGATCGACGGCAGGCACCCTTGGCTCGGCGCTCAACGGTACCTACGGCAGCCTGATCCTGAATGCCGTAGGTACCTACACTTACACGATCAACGAAAGCAGTGCCGCGGTTCAGGCTCTGCGGCTGTCGACCAACACGCTGAGTGAAGTCTTCAACTACACGATGCGCGATACGGCCGGCGCCACGGCAAGTTCAACGCTGACCATCACCATCCATGGCGCCAACGATGCCCCGGTTCTGGCGGCACAGACGGCGGCTCAGAATGCCACTGTCGGCACGGCCTTCTCGCTGGCGCTGCCGGCCAACACCTTCACCGACGTCGACACCGGCGACACCCTGACCTACAGCTCGACGCTGGCTGACGGTTCGGCACTGCCGTCCTGGCTGAGCTTCAACGCCACGACGCGGACCTTCAGCGGGACGCCGACGGCAGCCGGCACGCTCAGTGTGCGGGTCACGGCCACCGATCTTGGCGGTCTTGCCACCAACGAGACCTTCAACATCGCCGTGTCGATCCCCGGCAACACGACGCCGACGGCGGTCGCCGATATCGGCGACGCGACGGAAAAGGGCGGCATCGCCAATGGGTCTGGTGGTGTCGCGGCCACCGGCAACGTGCTCACCAACGATACCGATCCGGACAGCGGTGACACCAAGACGGTCAGCGCGGTCAGCTTCGGATCGACGGCAGGCACGCTCGGCTCGGCACTCAACGGCACCTATGGCAGCCTCGTTCTGAATGCCGCGGGCACCTACACCTACACGATCAACGAGAACAGTGCCGCGGTTCAGGCTCTGCGGCTGTCGACCAACACGCTGAGTGAAGTCTTCAACTACACGATGCGCGATACGGCCGGTGCCACGGCCTCCTCGACGCTGACGATCACCATCCATGGCGCCAACGATGCCCCGGTTCTGGCTGCACAGACGGCCGCGCAGAACGCCACGGTCGGCACTGCCTTCTCGCTGGCGCTGCCGGCCAACACCTTCACCGATGTCGATACTGGCGACACGCTGACCTACAGCTCG
Source organism: Rhizobium sp. Rhizsp42 (assembly GCF_047304155.1). NCBI lineage: Bacteria > Pseudomonadati > Pseudomonadota > Alphaproteobacteria > Hyphomicrobiales > Rhizobiaceae > Rhizobium > Rhizobium sp. Rhizsp42. The sequence continues at coordinate 45,665 of NZ_JBGLYS010000022.1, forward strand.
ACGCTGGCCGATGGCTCGGCACTGCCGTCCTGGCTGAGCTTCAATGCCACGACGCGGACCTTCAGCGGCACGCCGACGGCAGCGGGCACGACCAGTGTGCGGGTTACCGCCACCGATCTTGGCGGTCTTGCCACCAGCGAGACCTTCAACATCACCGCCACGACGGCGCCGACCACCTACAGCCTGTTTACGGCTGCGAATACGCCGGCACAGACCAATCTCAACGACGGGTCGCAGCTCGAACTCGGCGTCAAGTTCCAGTCGAACGTCGCCGGCACGATCACGGGCATCAAGTTCTATCGCAGCGCCAACGACAACGGCCAGAACGTGGTCGATCTCTGGAGTTCGACGGGCACCAAGCTTGCCACGGCGACCTACTCAAGCACCACAGGGAGCGGTTGGCAGACGGTGAACTTCGGCACAGCCGTCTCGATCTCGGCCAACACCACCTACATCGCGTCGTATCACACGACCGGTACTTACGTGGCGACCAACAATTACTTCACCAACGCCGTCACCAGCGGCCCTCTGACCGCCATGTCGAATGCAACAGCCGGCGGCAATGGCGTCTATGCTTACGGTGGAACCGCAACAGCGGGGATCTTCCCCAATGCCACCTATGGCTCATCGAACTACTGGGTGGACGTTGTCTTCAGCAATGGCTCCGCGCCTGCGAACACGGCTCCGACGGCGGTTGCCGATACCGGTGACGCGACGGAGAAGGGCGGGGTGGCCAATGGGTCCGGCGGCGTTGCCGCCACCGGCAACGTGCTGACGAACGATACCGATCCTGACAGCGGCGACACCAAGACTGTGACGGCTGTCAGCTTCGGATCGACGGCAGGCACCCTCGGCTCGGCGCTCAACGGTACCTATGGCAGCCTCGTTCTATCGGCTGCGGGTGCTTACACCTACACGATCAACGAAAGCAGTGCTGCGGTTCAGGCTCTGCGGCTGTCGACCAACACGCTGAGTGAAGTCTTCAACTACACGATGCGCGATACGGCCGGCGCCACGGCCTCCTCGACGCTGACCATCACCATCCACGGCGCCAACGACGCCCCGGTTCTGGCAGCGCAGACGGCGGCGCAGAACGCCACTGTCGGCACGGCCTTCTCGCTGGCGCTCCCGGCCAACACCTTCACCGATGTCGACACCGGCGACACCCTGACCTACAGCTCGACGCTGGCCGATGGTTCGGCACTGCCGTCCTGGCTGAGCTTCAATGCCACGACGCGGACCTTCAGCGGCACGCCGACGGCAGCGGGCACGACCAGTGTGCGGGTTACCGCCACCGATACAGGCGGTCTTGCCACCAACGAGACCTTCAACATCGCCGTGTCGATTCCCGGCAACACGACGCCGACGGCGGTCGCCGATAGCGGTGACGCAACGGAAAAGGGCGGTATCGCCAACGGGTCGGGCGGCGTTGCCGCCACCGGCAACGTGCTGACCAACGATACCGATCCTGACAGCGGCGACACCAAGACGGTCAGCGCGGTCAGCTTCGGATCGACAGCAGGCACCCTTGGCTCGGCCCTCAACGGCACCTATGGCAGTCTGGTCCTGAATGCCGCCGGCACCTACACCTACACGATCAACGAGAACAGTGCCGCGGTTCAGGCTCTGCGGCTGTCGACCAACACGCTGAGTGAACTCTTCAACTACACGATGCGCGATACGGCCGGTGCCACGGCCTCCTCGACGCTGACGATCACCATCCATGGCGCCAACGATGCCCCGGTTCTGGCTGCACAGACGGCGGCGCAGAACGCCACTGTCGGCACGGCCTTCTCGCTGGTATTGCCGGCCAACACCTTCACCGATGTCGATACCGGCGACACGCTGACCTACAGCTCGACGCTGGCCGATGGCTCGGCACTGCCGTCCTGGCTGAGCTTCAATGCCACGACGCGGACCTTCAGCGGCACGCCGACGGCAGCGGGCACGACCAGCGTACGGGTTACCGCCACCGATCTTGGCGGTCTTGCCACCAGCGAGACCTTCAACATCACGGCTACGACGGCGCCGACCGCCTACAGCCTGTTTACGGCTGCGAATACGCCGGCACAGACCAATCTCAACGACGGGTCGCAGCTAGAACTCGGCGTCAAGTTCCAGTCGAACGTCGCCGGCACGATCACGGGCATCAAGTTCTACCGCAGCGCCAACGACAACGGCCAGAACGTGGTCGATCTCTGGAGCTCGACAGGCACCAAGCTTGCCACGGCGACCTACTCAAGCACCACAGGGAGCGGATGGCAGACGGTAAATTTCGGCACAGCCGTCTCGATCTCGGCCAATACCACCTACATCGCGTCGTATCATACGACGGGTACTTACGTGGCGACCGATGGCTACTTCACCAACTCCGTCAGCAACGGCCCGTTGACTGCCATGTCCAGCGCTTTGGCTGGAGGCAATGGGGTCTATGCCTATGGTGGAACCGCGACCTCGGGCATCTTCCCGAACAGCACCTACGACTCGGCGAATTACTGGGCCGACGTCGTCTTCAAACCACTGGCGGCGTAGGACACTAAACGGTCGATCGAATGAGGCAGACACAAAGACGATGGACATGATGATGACAACCCCGCACGAGCGGGGCAAGGAGGCGCCGCAAAGTGCCGTCAAGAAACTGCCTGTCACGGTGTTGGCCGGGTTTCTCGGCGCGGGCAAGACCACGCTTCTGACCCATGTCCTCACCAACCGCGAGGGGCTGCGCGTCGCGGTGATCGTCAACGACATGAGCGACGTCAACATAGACGCCAGCCTTATCCGCAATAGCGGCTGCGACCTGTCGCACACCACCGAGACCCTGATCGAGCTCAGCAATGGCTGTATCTGCTGTACCCTGCGCGACGATCTGCTCGCGGAGGTGCGGCAGTTGGCGCAAGGCGGACGCTACGACTATCTGCTGATCGAGGGGACCGGTATCGCCGAGCCGCGACCGATCGCGGCGACATTCTCGTTTCGCGACGAGAGCGGCTTTTCACTGTCCGACTTCGCGACGCTCGATACGATGGTAACCGTTGTTGACGCGGCCAATCTTCTCAACGAATACAGCCGCGCCGATCTTCTAAGCGACCGCGGAATGCAGCGAGACAACGAGGACACGCGTACGCTCGTCGACCTCCTCGTAGACCAGATCGAATTCGCCGATGTCGTCGTGATCAACAAGATCGGGGATGCGACCGAGGATCAGCGCGCCGATGTTCGCAAGGTGGTGGCCGCGCTCAACCCGCAGGCGCGACAGATCGAGGTGGACTACGGTCGGCTGCCGCTCGATACAATCCTCAACACCGGGCTTTTCGATGAGGAGAAGGCGGCCGAAAATCCGCTTTGGTACAAGGAACTGTACCAACCGGAGGCGCATGTTCCCGAGACCGAGGAATATGGCGTTTCGAGTTTCGTCTATCGGGCCAGACGGCCTTTTGATCCTGGAAGGCTCGTCGCCTTTCTGGATGCCCCATGGCCGGGCGTCGTTCGCGCCAAGGGCCATTTCTGGCTTGCCACACGTCCGCTCCACGTTGGCCTCATGTCGGCGGCGGGCATCCAGCGACGCTGCGAACCCATGGGCTTCTGGTGGGCCACCATTCCGCGCGAGGATTGGCCTGATCATCCGCAGTTTGAGGCGCAGATGCGAAGCCAATGGGACGATGCCTGGGGTGACCGGCGCCAGGAGCTGGTCTTTATCGGTGTCGACATGGATGAGGCTGGTATCCGCGCAGCCCTTGACGGCTGTCTCGCGAGTGCCAATCCGCATGATTGGCCCGAGCTTGAAGACCCGTTCCCGGCTTGGTGATCCCGCGTTGCTTGGCGACCGCCCCCTGCACAGGCGATAATGCTCAAGACAAATAAAAAGTTGGTGGATGAAACTGGGTCGACGTTTTCCGCGTAATGGCTCCCAAAATGGCATGGAATTGCGTGGAGCAGCAGTTGCGTCTTTTAATAATGATACTTGGTATACTTACGTTACTCGCCTGGATTGTGACTTTTTATCTCACCTCGATCTATCATTAGTATTGGTTGAGCATGCGCTAGACCGGCAGCTGGCTCTTCGCGAATCTAGCCTGCCGCACCAGGCGGCAGGCTAGACGTTTTGAAACGTTCAATCAGAGGATGGAGACGTTTTCAGCCTTCGACTTGCCGGTCTTGCGGTCCTGGCCGAGGTCGAAGCTGACCTTGTCGCCTTCGCGAAGCGAAGCGCCGCGCGGCAGGGCAGTGATGTGAACGAAAACGTCGGTTCCGCCGTTCTCTGGCGTGATGAAACCGAAGCCCTTGTCCTCGTTGAAGAATTTAACAGTACCCTCAGGCATGGATATTCCCTTTTAAGTGTTTTGCTTGCAATGGCGACGCGAACCTATAGTGCTGTCGCGCGTCCATCAACTCCCAGCATGCCTTCGAGCCACTTCATTTGCATGAAATATGAATTTTGGTCCGCCTGCAGCCCGATTAGACGCGTCGCAGGGGCGATAGCGCCAAAATCGACAAAGTCTCGTTGCATCCTGTGCAGCGAATTCTTCGGAAAAAGAAAGCGCCGATGACCATTTCAGCCGATTTCGATTGTCAGACCTGCGGCGCCTGCTGTTCTTACTCGTCAAGTTGGCCGCGATTCTCCGTCGAAACAGATGCCGATCTCGACCGCTTGCCCGACCGCTTCGTCGCCGATGATCTAACGGGCATGCGCTGTCATGACAATCGCTGCTCGGCCCTGGATGGCACGGTTGGTTCGGGCACATCATGCATGGTCTACGAAATCAGGCCGCAAGTGTGCCGCGACTGTCTTCCCGGCGACGGGGAATGCCTTGAGGCCCGCGCCGCCTTCGGCTTCCGCTAACTGGCTCTCCCGTTAAGGTATCGCCGCATCGCGTCGAAGGAGAAAGCACCGATCGGCAGCTTGCTCCCGCCATCAAGCGCGAGATCGGCAAGGATTTCACCGACGACGCTGGTGAACTTGAAGCCGTGTCCCGAGCAGGGCGAGGCGACAACGATGTTGGAGCTTGATGGAGCAAGGTCGAGCAGGAAATCCTCGCTCGGCAGCATCGTGTAGCGGCATGTCGTGGCATTGGCGCGTGTACCGGCGGCAGCCGGCAGACGCCTGCCGATAAAGCCATCAAGCAATGCGGTATCGGTATCGTTGACCGGCGGGTTTGGCTGGTTCGGGTCGATCGGCTCGCGGAAATGCGCATGCCTGCCGACCTTCACGCCATCCACGCCAATGGCGGGGAAGCCGAAATAGGATCCTTCGTCACCCTCGTCGCGCAGGAAGCATGGCATGCGCCCGGGCTGAGTGACGAAGCCGTCGCGCGGCTGGTACCAGGCCACGACCTGTCGGATCGGAACGGCATGCTCTCGCAGCTCCGGCACGAGTTCCGCGATCCACGATCCCGTGGCGACAATCACCTTGCGAGAGCGATAGGTTCCCTCGGCGGATCGGATGGTCACGCCTGCATCGTCGGGCTCGATCGATGTCACGCGCTCGCCGAAATGAAGCACGGCGCCATCTTCCGCCGCAAGCTTCAGGTAGCCCATGACCGCCATTTCCGGACGCAGGTAGCCGCCCTGCGGGTCGAGTATGGCGATCTCGTTTTGATCGAGCTGGAACACCGGAAAGCGGCGGGCCGTCTCCTCGCGATCAAGCACCTCGTGCGCCAGGCCATGCATGGCACAGGATGCCCGCGTTCCGCTGACGATCTTGCTGTCCGGAGCCCCTATCTGCAAGACACCCGTTATCTCGAGCACATTGGTCCGAAGTCTGGCTTCGAGCGCGCGCCAGTTTTGATAGGCGCGTTGCAGCAGCGGCACGTAGGAGGGGTCCTCGAAGTAGCCGAGGCGGATCAAGCGGCTGTCGCCATGCGAAGAGCTTAGAGCATGCGCGGGGTAATAGGCATCGATACCGATCACCTTGACACCGTGGGCGGCCAGGAATGCGACGGCCGCACTGCCCATGGCGCCAAGCCCGACAACGGCAACGTCATATTGAGTGGTCATGGCTGTTCCTTCAGGCGATTGACGGCGGCAAGCTGCGCTGGATCAGCGACCGCGCCTGTTCCATATCGTGCGATAGCGGCCGGTCGTCTGCATAGTGGGCGACGACGCCTCGAACGGCGGCGTGGATCATGTCGGTGCCGGCGGCGCGTCGCGCCGTTGACGACAGAAAGTCATGCGCCTGTGCCGCAGCCATCAGCTCGATGGCGAGGATGTATTCCGCGTTGTCGATGATTGAAAGAAGCTTGTTTGCGGCCGCCGTCGGGTGGGCGAGAAAGTCTTCCTGCAGACCGGATGTCAGCCCCCCATCCAGCGATGCCGGCGCGGCAAGACGGCGGTTTTCGTTGCTCAAGGCGGCTGCCGTGTACTGCGCGATCATAAAGCCGGAATTGCTACCGGCATCGCTTGCCAGAAATGCCGGCAAGCCGCTGACAAGCGGATTGACGAGCCGGTCCATGCGCCGTTCGCTCATGGCGGCGATCTGTGCGAGCGCGATGCCGAGGCTATCGGCCGCTTGGCCAAGTGCCGGCGCCACCGCATGTGCTTCCGATGAGACGATGGGCGCATCAGGTGTCCCCGATACGGCGGGGTTGTCGGTGACGGAGGCAAGTTCGCGATCAACGACAGCGCAGGAAGTGTCAAACACATCGCGCGCGGCGCCATGGGCATGCGGTACGGATCGCAGGCTCAGCGCATCCTGTGTGCGCTTGCCGAGTGCCGCCTCCACCAGGCCGCTGCCCGCGAGATAGCGGCGCAGCCGGGCGCCCACGTCCTGAATGCCCTTCGAATGCCGCAGTGCCAGAACATCTTCGTCGAAGGCCGCCATCTGGCAGCCGACAGCTTCGAGGGTCAGCGCGGCAATGGCGTCCGCCCAATCGAGCAACCGCTCGGCGCGCGCCAGCGCCACGCTGGAAAGCCCGGTCGCACAGGCCGTGCCGTTGACAAGGCTCAATCCCTCCTTGGCGCCAAGTACAAGTGGCGCCAGATTGAGCGCTGCAAGCGCCTCGCCGCCAGAAATCTGTTTCCCGGCAACATGCGCGTTACCCTCGCCGAGCAGCACGAGCGCCGTATGGGCGTTGTGCGTGAGATAGCCTGCCGAGCCCTTGGCGGGCACATCGGGGATGCAGTCCCGCTCCAGGAACGTCAGGAGATAGCGCAGGATCTCGGATCGCACGCCGGAGTGACCGTGGCTGAAATTGGCGATCTGGGCCGCGATTATGGCGCGCACTTCGCGCGGCGCGAGCCTATCTCCGACCCCACAGGCATGGCTGAGGATGATGTTGCGGGACAATCGGCTTTGCGACTGGCGATCAACCACCGTATCGGAAAGCGCGCCGACGCCGGTGTTGACGCCATAGGCCCGAACACCGGTCTCGACGATCCGCTCGACAATGCGGCTGGCGTTATCCACGCGCTGCCAGGCGGCCTGCGAGAGCGCCAGTGTGTCTCCCTCCGCGACGCGGGCGATATCGCGCCAGCCGAGGACGCCATCGAGAACGATTGTCATTGTCCGGTTCCGAAGTGACCGATGAACTGGCGAAACGCCGGCGATCCGCCACCACCGAACATCTCGTCGGGCGTGCCGCTGCTGTCAACGACGCCTTCGCGCATGAAGACGACCCGGTTGGAGACGTTGCGGGCAAAACTCATTTCATGGGTCACAACCAGCATGGTCATGCCCTCTTCGGCAAGCGCGCGCATGACGCGCAGCACTTCGCCGACGAGTTCAGGATCGAGCGCCGACGTCGGTTCGTCGAACAGCATCACCTTTGGCTTCATGGCGAGCGCGCGGGCGATTGCCGCGCGTTGCTGCTGGCCGCCCGACAGATGGGCCGGATAGGCATGACGCTTGTCGGCGATGCCAACCTTTTCAAGCAACGCTTCAGCCTCGGCGATGCACTCGGAGCGCGGGCGCTTCAAGACATGCACCGGGCCTTCGATGATGTTCTGCAGGATCGTCATGTGAGACCAGAGATTGAAGGACTGGAACACCATGCCGAGTTCGGAGCGAATGTGGTCGACCTGCTTCTGGCTCGCGGGCCTGCTCTTGCCGCCCTTGTGGATCATCCGTATCTGTTCGCCGTCGACCCAGATTTCGCCATCGGTCGCGGTTTCCAGGAGGTTGATACAGCGCAGAAAGGTCGATTTGCCGGAGCCGGAAGCGCCGAGCAGCGAGATGACATCGCCATCCTGCGCATCAAGCGAGATGCCGCGCAGGACTTCATGGATGCCGAAGCTCTTGCGGATATTGCGGACCGAAAGTCGGGTTACGCCGGGCATGGGTGCTCCATCGGTTTGGTTCTGCTCTTATGCCTTCAGCGCGGGCGGCGCGGCGCGGCGATGTCGCGAAAGCGAATATTCAAGCAGGGCCATGGCCTGCAGAATTATGAAGTTCAACACGAGATAGATGATGGCCGCGCAAAGGAAGACCTCCATCGTCCGGTAGGTCTGCGAGATCAGCCTCTGTGCGACGCCGGTCACTTCCCAGACGGTGACGAGGCTTGCAAGCGCCGTCGATTTCATCATCAGCACGATTTCGGTGGAATAGGCGGGCAGGGCATGGCGGAATGCGATTGGCGCCAGGATGCGGCGCACGAGCAGAAAGCCCGACATGCCGATCGAACGGGCGGCTTCGATTTCGCGCGGCGAGACAGCGCGAATGCCGCCTCGGAAGATCTCGGCCGAGTAGCCGGCGGTGCACAACGCCAGTGAAAGCACGGCGCAGATGAAAGGTTCGCGCAAGAAAGGCCAGAGGAACGAGTAGCGGATGAAGCCGAACTGGCCGAGGCCGTAGAAGATCAGGAACATCTGGATCAGCAGGGGCGATCCGCGAAAGACGAAGATGTAGCCCTTGGCAAAGGCGGACAGAACCGGGTTTCCGCCAACGCGCATCCAGACGATCAGCAGCGCAAGCAGGCATCCGGAGACGACCGACACCGAAAACAGCGCGAGCGTCGTCGGCACCGCTTTCAAGAGTGTCAGCATGGTTTGGGTGAGAAAGGCGATATCCATGGGCTTGTCCTTATGCCTTTCCCATCGCCGCCGTCGGCATGCTGCGGTTGGCGCGTCGTTCGGCACCGTTGAAGACGCGGTCGGACAGGCTGGTCAGGATCAGATAGAGAATGCCGCCGACGATGAAGAACAGGAAATACTGTCGCGTCGAACCCGCCGCCACCTGGCTGGTGCGCATCAGCTCGGCGAGGCCGGTAACGGAGATCAGCGCGGAATCCTTCAGGCTTAGCTGCCAGACATTGCCGATGCCGGGAATCGCGAAGCGGAAGACCTGGGGCATGATGATGCGGCGGAAACGCAATGCGCGGTGCATGCCGATCGCCGACGCTGCCTCGAGTTCGCCCTTGGAAATCGCCTGGAAGGCGCCGCGAAAGACTTCGGCCTGATAGGCGCCGGAGATGATGCCGACCGCCAGCGCGCCTGCGATGAACGACGGCATGCCGAGGAAGCCCTCGTAGCCCATCGCCTTGCCGATCGCGGTGACCGCCGAAGAGCCGCCGAAATAGATCAGGTAGATGATCAGAAGTTCAGGCACGCCGCGAAAGACGGTCGTGTAGATATTGCCGAGCGTGGCGAACACGAGGTTGCCGGACAGCTTAGCGGTAGCGACGATCGCGCCGATCACCGCGCCGATCACGAGCGCTGTCGCCGTTACGCACAGGGTGATGAAGGCGGCAAAAAGCAGCAGCGCGCCCCATCCGCCGGAGCCGAATCCAATCAGTGACAATGATCCCATGGCACGTTCCCCGCATGCGTCGCTCGATCGACGACGTTGTCAGACATGCGGTCTCCGGCGCTTGCGTCGGAGACCGGGCTGTGTTTGCCGGAGGCCTTACTGCTGCGGGCTGACGTCGATCTTGAACCACTTCATCGACAGGTTCTTCACGGTGCCATCGGCGAGTGCCGACTTGATCGCTTCGCTGAACTTGTCGCGCAGGTCGGTGTCGGCCTTGCGGATGCCAAGTCCTTCACCTTCGCCCCAGATCGATCCGACGATCTCGGGGCCGGTAAAGGCGAGCGCGCCGCCGGCCGTCTCGAACGCGCTGTTGAAATAGACGGCGTCGTCGAAGCCGAGGTCGATACGTCCGTTCTGCAGGTCGAGGTCGCGATCGGCGCCCGTCTTGTATTCGCGGATCTGGGCTATATCACCGAAGTTGTCATAGACGAACTTCGCATAGACGGTGGCGGCCTGGATGCCGATCGTCTTGCCCTTGAAGGCTTCCTTCAGCGCGTCGATTTCCTTCACGCCGGTCTGGCCGGGCGTCATCTTGATGGTCGCGCCAGTGCCGGCAGCATTGGCGAGCGGGCTGTCCTTGGCAGTGGCGAAAGCAGCCGGCGTCGCGGCATAGGGCACCGTGAAGTCGATGATCTGCTTGCGCTCTTCGGTGATCGACAGCGCATCCATGATCACATCGAACTTGCCGGCGTTCAGTGCCGGGATCATGCCGTCCCAATCCGAAGCCACGAGCGTGCATTCGATCTTGGCGCGTTCGCACAGAACCTTGGCCAGTTCGGGTTCGAAACCGCCGAGCGTGCCGTCGGCATTCGTCATGTTCCATGGCGCATAGGCGCCTTCGAGCGTGATGGTGGCGGTCTTCCAGTCCTTGGCGGAAACGGGAGCGACGAGCCCGGAAAGCGCGACGGCGCTGGAAAGAAGAATGGCTGCGAGTTTCATAGAGATCTCCTCTGAAGTGACGATGGCCTTGCGGCCGCGTGATGCCGATCTACGCCGGCTTGCCTGCCATCCTTCGAAGAGAAGTTGATCAGGTGGTTGTATAGGGTACCATATGAGATAATTTGTGTTATGCAAGAGGAAAGTCGATTGAATGGGCGGATTTCATTCGTGCAAAAGGAATAGGCAATGAAGCATTCCAGCGAGATGAAGCGTGAGCTTGCGCAGAACGATAGCGCGCCGCTCTATGTCGGTGTCAAGCAGATGATTCTCGACCGCATCCAGAGCGGCGAATGGCCGCCGAAATTCCGCGTTCCTTCCGAGAATGAACTGGTCGCCGAACTCGGCGTCAGCAAGATGACGGCGAACCGCGCGCTGCGCGAATTGGCAGCGGAAGGGGAGCTCGTTCGCATCCAGGGCGTCGGCTCGTTCGTGGCGGAGCGCAAAGGCTACTCACCGCTATTCGAGGTCAGAAACATCGCCGACGAGATCGCGGAGCGCGGGCATTCGCACGAAGCGTCAGTCATTGTGATCGCTGAAGAGCCCGCATCTCCGGAGACCGCGGACGCGCTCGATCTCGATATCGGCGCGCCGGTCTTTCATTCGCTGATCGTGCACAGCGAAAATGGCGTACCGGTCCAGATCGAGGATCGTTTTGTCAATCCGGCGGCCGCGCCGGACTATCTCATTCAAGATTTTTCGTCCCAGACGCCGAACGCTTACCTGGTGGCTGCCGCGCCGCTCAGTGGCTCCGAGCATGTGGTGGAGGCGGTGATGCCGCAGGCCTGGGAGTGCAAACTGCTGACGATCCTGAGAAGCGAACCTTGCCTGACCATTCGGCGCCGGACATGGTCTGGCCGCCAGGTGGTGTCGACAGCCCGGCTTGTCTATCCCGCGCACCGCTATCGCCTCGAAGCGCGAAGCGGCAAGGTATTCGAAGAGTAATTGGCGCCTATGTTGTATATGGTACTTGAGCCTGGCGGGATTTAGCTCGGGCTCATGCACGGGGAGCTGGCCAAGTGGGGGAGGGGATAAGCCCCTGTCTTTTCGGGGTGAGCGTCAGGCTTGTTATCGGCGCTTCTGCGAACGCGAAACAACTCGGGGATCTGCGACATCGGCGCGAAGCACCGCATACCCCTCGCAGGCAATCTATCTGACCACATTGGGCCAGGGCGCACGATCCGGCGCGTGCTGGTGTGCAGGCAGCACCGGAGATCTTTTGCGCGAGGAGATGGCGCCAACAATTGCTGACGCCATCCTTGCTGCTGTTAGAAGCTGACGTTCAGGCCGGCTTTCAGCGTGTGGTCGTGGACGTTGCCGGTCGTGCCGACACCGTTGGAGAAGGTACGCACGCTGTTGGTGATCGTGTAGTTATATTCGACGCGAGCCGAAACGTTGGACGTCAGCTTCTGCTCGACACCTGCGCCGAGAATATAGCCCGGCTTCCAGCCGTCGGGGCCGGCGATGTTGCCATTGTCGCGGAAGTTGGTCATCGCAAAGCCGGCCGTTCCATAGATCAGCGTCTGGTCGATCGGTGCGCCGACCTTGCCCTTGGCGCTCAGGCGGTGACGCTCCTTGAGCTTGCCGTCTTCCACCTTCACGCGGCTGTCGCCGAGATAGGAGGCTTCGACTTCGCCGCCGACGACCGCGCCGCCAACCATGGTGTTGTAGCCCGCCTGTCCGCCGACGCTCAGGCCATTGTTGCCGGAGAAGGGGTTGAGGTTCGGAGAGGCAATGCCGCCGTGAACACCGGCGTAGGCGCCTTCCCAGCTGCCGGAAGACGGCTGGTCGTAGGAGCCGAAATCGGCGGCGAGAACCGGCGAGGCAAGAAGGCTGACGGCAAGGGCTGCCGCGAAGTGTTTGATACTCATGATACGCTATACTCCATACGCATTGCTACGCACCGTCGAGCGCGTGAGCATTTACTCATTGAACCACGTCATTGGGGTGCAACGCGCGCGAATGCCGCATTGCCACGATCGTCCATCTCTAATTTTCACGATTTCATAAATAGTTTCTTAACTTGCCGGCCAATCTCGCGGATGTGATTGCTGGTGTATTCCTGCTGTTCGATGCACATGGCGAATGGTAATGCCGACTGATTTTTTCGCGTTGCAGCATGAATTCGCAATCAAGCGATTGCTAATTCGAATGTATTGAACCATTGTGAGTATGAGCTTTAACTTATAATCCAGCCGCGAAGGTGATGGATTTGGTGAGTGATGCATCACAAGAGCAGGTAAGGGTGCCGTTGCGGAACAATATCCGCAGGTCCGTCTGGTCGATATTCTTTCTCATCCTGCCGTGCTTCGCGGCCGCGGCGCTGTTTCTTGGCGCTCCTCAGCGGTTCGAAGAGCTCTTTCGCCATTTCGGAATTCAAATCTTCGATGAGCCGCCACAGCCGCCCATGATTGTCGAGTCGGCCGCGACGTCCACGCCGCCGCCGGCGCAAGCGGTCGACATCCCCGTTCGCTTGATCGAAGCCCCGGAACCCGACGTGGCGGCCCAGTTCCTGCGCATGTGGCGGGTATCCGGACCGACCGTTTGCAAAGCGCTCCGCGATGCCGGTATCGAGACAAGCGAATGGCGCGCGCCCTCGATGCGCAGCACCAGCCACGAATGCTATTTCCAGCGCATATACAAAAAGAACGACGTACGGCCGCTGAACTCGGTGTTCCTGAAGGTCAAGGGCAACGCCAGCGGCGACATTGTGGAAATCAGGGGACGGCTCGTCGGTCCGCCGACGGACGCCGAAGGGCGGCTGGACGTCGGTCACATGAAGATATTCGAGACGCTGGTCCGGCAGGCGGGATGGAGCGATTTTCAGGACGCGCTGGCGCCGATCAGCAGTCTTCGTGATTTCGAAAACGAGCGGTTCGGCGCCTATTTCAGCTTCAGGCGCGACCCCGAGAGCCAGGACAGCTACAATTTCATGCTTGTCGTTGCCGCCGATTCCGGGCCGCAAACGCGCACCAAGGCCTACTTCTCGCCGGAGCGGTGGGTCGAGGCGCCCGATCCCAGGATTGCCGAACTCTCCTTGCCGATGAGCCAGTTGGCGTCGAAGCAAGGTGCGTATCGTCAGCAAGGGGTGGCCTCCCGCTGACCGGGAGCGGCCTATGAGCCACAGATCGCGCGCATCATCCGCACGATCGCGTGGTCAAGGGCCGGATCAACCGGTAACCGCTGCGACGACAGCTTGACGATGACAGTTTCACTCTCCGGGTGGATCCAAATCCACTGGCCATGAATGCCGATCGCCGCCAGTTCTCCGGCGCCCGTCTCATACCAGTAATTGCGGTAGCTTCCTTCCGGAAACAGTTCCAGCTGATCGCCGTTCTTCCATGCCTCGCGACGCTTGCGCGACCAGAGGTCGGCGATAAAGTCCTCTGACATGATCCCGGCGCCGCGCCTGCGGAGAAGGTCCCCCACCAGGGCAAGGTCTCGCGCCATCGCCGAAATCCCGCCTGCCGCGCGCGCGGTGCCGATACGGTCGACGGTGACCATGCCGTCCGCTTCGGCACCGACTGCTTTCCACAGGTGGTCGCTGAGCAGCGAGGCGAATCGCGCGCCAGCGGCCCGCTCGAGAACGATGCCGGCCAAATCGGTGTTCGGCGAGCGATAAGCGTGCCTCTCGCCGTGTGATCCGGCACCCTTGCCGATGCCGCAGATGAACGTCTTCATATCCGGCGCGGGGTCGCCGGGCTTTTCAGGGTTCCATCCGGTGGAGCGGCGGTAGCGCTCGAAACCACCTGAGGTGTCGAGATAGCTCTCCACGAAATCGACGCTGATCTCCATGTCGAACAGCTGCTGCACCGTTGCATCGGCATAAGCCGAACCAGCAACCCCGGGCACATAGCGACTGATCGGGCTATTGAAAGAAAGTAGGCCTTTGTCCGCGAGAATTCCGCCGAGCAGCCCTGTCAGCGACTTGGAGACGGAGAATATGATGTGGGGGCATGATGGATCGGAGTGCGGCGCCCTCCAGTCGGCGATGACGCGTCCGTCTTTCATGACGACGAATTCGTCAGTTTCGCTTTCGGCCAGAAAGTCCGGCAGCGATGACGGTATACCTTTCAGCCCCGCAAACGAGATGCCTGACAGCGCGTCGAGCCCGATTGGCCCGGTGCTTTCTCGTCCGCGCGTGCCCGGGATGACCGCAGAGGGGACGATCTCGCTGACATGCTCGAAGGACCACCGGCTGTAGGGGACGCTGCGCCAGTTGGCGAGCGTCACTTCCGCGCGATTAAAGTTCGCCTCAGGCATTCCATCACTCCCTTCAGGCAATCAGGCGCCTTCGAAACCGGTGAGCACGCTCACGGCGTTGACGCCGATCTCCTCGACGGCATAGCCGCCTTCCATGACGAACAGCGTCGGGAGCCCGAGCCTGGCGATCCGCTCGCCGATCTTGGAGAAGTCCTCGGTCCTGAGCTTGAACTTGCTGATCGGGTCCTTCTCGAAGGTATCGACCCCAAGCGAAACGACCACCACGTCTGGCGCGTAGGCAAGCAGCTTGCCGCAGGCGTCGTCCATGGACTGGCTCCACCTCGTCCAGTCGGTGCCGAAGCGCATGGGGTAGTTGAGGTTGAAGCCTTCGCCGGCGCCGATGCCCCGCTCGTCGGCATGGCCGAGAAAATAGGGGTACTCCTGCATCGGATCGGCATGCAGGTTGATGACCTGCACGTCATCACGCGCGTAGAAAATCTCCTGCGTGCCGTTGCCGTGATGATAGTCCACGTCGAGGATCGATACCCGCTTGGCGCCGTTGTCGCGCAGCCATTGCGCTGCCACGGCGGCGTTGTTGATATAGCAATAGCCGCCCATGAAGCCGGCGCCGGCATGGTGGCCGGGCGGGCGGCAGAGCGCGAAGGCGGCGCGTTCGCCGGATTGCACCAAACCGGCAGCGGTCAGCGCCACGTCATGGGAAGATTTGATCGCATCCCACGAGCCCTCGACGATGCCGCAGCCGGCATCGAAGGAGTAAAAGCCGAGCAGGCCATCGATGAACTCGGGCAGCACGTCGCCGCGCAGGCCGCGTGTCGGCCATGTGAATGGCAGCGCCGTTCCAGTGCGTCCCTCCGCCGTCCAGCGGTCCCAGATCGTCGGCAGGAAATCGAGATAGTCCTTGCGGTGAACCCGCGCCGCTGTCGTCAGATCGTGCTCCGCCGGCTCGATGATCGCGCCGAGTCCGACCGCCGCGACACGGGCGGCTATATACTCCGCCCGCGATGTCAGCTCGAAGCCCGGAACGATGTCGCCCGCCACAAGCTCAAGCTGGTTGGCGTGGCCGCGATGGCGGGGAGAGAAGACGGTCTTCATCAAAACATCCATTCGCTGGAAAATGGTGGCACCCCGCACCATCGACGGGGCGGGGTGCCGAGATCGGGCTTACTTCTGCAGCTCGGTCCAGATCTTCGTGTAGAGCGCCTGAACATCAGGCGGGCAGGTCTGGGATGGCACGCCGACCGACGCGAATTCCGCCGGAATGGTGATCTCGGGTGCGTTCTTCATGTCCTCAGGCATGAACTTGTCGGAGCCGGCAATGCCGTTTGCATAGCGATGGAAACCGGAATTCATGCCGGCGTTTTCAGGATCCATCATGAAGTTCTGGAACAGCTTGGCGTTCTCGACGTTCTTGGCGTCCTTGAGCACGGAGAGATTGTCGCTCCAGTTGACGAAGCCTTCCTTGGGATAGCCGAACTTGATCGCGGGGTTCTTGAGGCGCTGGCGGAAAGCCGAGCCGTTCCAGTCGCTCGATGCCGCGAAATCGCCAGAGCCCATCTTCTCGATGGTGCCGTATTCCATCGCCACCCAATCGGGCTTGGCCTTCAGGAGCGTGTCGCGCACTTTCTTGAGCACGGCCAGATCGCCGGTGCACTTCTTGCCGCCATTGTAGAGCACCGCCGCGTCGATGACGTCGGTCATTTCGGGGACGACGTTGACCTTGCCCTTCAGCTCCGCCGGCGTGTCGAAGATGATGCCCCAGGTGTTGATGTCACCCTTGTAGACATCGGTATTGACGACGGTGCCGACGATGCCCATCGCCCAAGGAACGGTGTATTTGCGGCCTGGGTCGAAGTCGGGGTTGGCCCATTCCTTGGCGACGTTCTTGAAGTTTTCCATCTTGTCCGGATCGGTCTCAAGCAGCAGGCCCTCGGAAATCCAGATCGGAATGTAGTTCTGCGAGGGCACGACCATGTCGAAGCCTGAGCCGCCCTGGCGCACTTTGGCAAGCGCCGTGTCGTTGGAATCATAGTCGGTGATCGTGACTTTGACCTTGTACTTGTCCTCGAACTTCTTGATCATCTCGGGGCTGGTGTAATTGCCCCAATTGTAGATGTTGAGCTCACCCTCGGCGTGGGCGAGGCCTGCGGTGCCAAGGAGTGCCGCCATAAGGGCGATTGTCGAAGTCATCCGTTTCATGCGCATGTTCCCTCTCTTGTTTTCAGGCACGTTTTCGATTGACGACAAAGAAGATGGAGACGACGAGGATCGACAGGCCGAGAAACAGCGTCGAGATCGCGTTCATTTCGGGCGTGATGGAGCGGCGGATCTGGCCGAGCATGTAGGTCGGAAGCGTGTCCTGGCCTGCGGATTTGACGAACTCGGTGATGACGACATCATCGAGCGAGATGACGAAGGCCAGCATGAAGCCGGCAAGAATGCCCGGCCATAGCAGCGGCAGCGTCACATGGCGGAACGCCATCCACGGCGTCGCATAGAGGTCGGCCGCGGCCTTCTCCAGCGTCAGGTCCATGTTTTCGAGCCGCGCGCGAATCGGCAGATAGGCAAAGGGGATGCAGAAGGCAGTATGGGCGGCGATGAGATAGCCGATGCCGGCGTAGCCGGTCCAGATCTTGATGCGCGCGAAGAAGATCAGAAGCGCCACGGCGGTGACGATCTCGGGGATCATCAGCGGCTGGTTGATGAAGGCATACTTCATCGTCAGGCCGCGATAGGGCGCGGTCCGCGTGGTCGCAAGCGCCGCCATCGTCGCCGCGATCGTCGAGACGACGGCGGCGATCGCCGCGATCTGCAGTGAGCGCAGCGAGGCGTCGATCACCTGCTTGTTCTCGAAGGCCTTCTGAAACCAGCGCAGCGACACGCCGTCGAACGAAGCGAGCGACTCGCCAGCGTTGAAGGAATAGAAGACCAGCACGCCGATCGGCAGATAGAGCGCCGCGAAGCAGATCATCGCGATCGTGGTGAAACCGCGCTGGCGCCTGATGGAGAAGGATCTAGCCATGCCGGTTCTCCTGCCCGCCCGCATTGCGCACGTAGAAGAGCAAGGCGATCATCACGATCATCATCAGCGTGATCGACAATGCCGAGCCGAGTGGCCAGTTGCGCCCCTGGCCGAACTGCAGTTCGATCAGGTTGCCAAGCATCAGGTTCTTGCCGCCGCCGAGGATGCTGGGCGTCACATAGGCGCCGAGCGCCGGGATGAAGACGAGGATGGAGCCGGCGATGATGCCCGGCTTGACCAGCGGAATGATGATCCGGCGCAGGACCTTGAAAGGCGTGGCGTAAAGATCGTATCCCGCCTCGACCAAGCGGAAATCGATCTTCTCCATGCTGGCATAGAGCGGCAAGACCATCAGCGGCAGGTAGACGTAGACCATGCCGGTGAGGATCGCGCCGTCGGTGAAAAGCATCTGTATCGGCTTCGAGATCAGCCCGAAGCGCATGAGCAAGCCATTGATCAGCCCCTCATTGCGAATGATCTCCAAGATCGCGAATGTGCGGATCAGGAGGTTCGTCCAGAAGGGAATGGTGATCAAAAGCAGCCAGAGCTCGCGTGTCGTCTCGCGGCGGGTGGCGATGAAATAGGCGGTCGGAAAGCCGATGGCGAGCGTGAGCAGCGTGGTGGCAAGCGACAAAACGACAGAGCGGATGAAGATCGAGACATGCGCGTCGGCCAGGGATAGCGAACCGTCGAAAATGTCCTGCTGCAGCGCGACGTTGATCCAACCCTCGATGGAGGGCACCCAGACGACGTCGCCGTAAGGCCCCGGTGTCAGAAAGGAATAGGCGACGACGATCAGAAGCGGACCGCTGGCGGCCGCGAGAATGATCAGCAGGGCGGGCAGCGAAAGAAGCCAGCGTGTCCGGATGTCCCGGCTCTTTTCCGCTTCGATCACGTCCGCCACATGGGTCATGTCAGCTCCTCAGCACCCTGGCGGCATTGGGCTCGATCGTGATGCCGACCCTGTCACCCTCGGCGTACCGCGCAGCCTGCAGCGGCTTGTTCTGCTCGCGCAGCGTGAACAGGGTTTCGTTGTCGGCGAGGCGGACGTGATAATGTGTATCGGTGCCGAAATAGACGATCGTCTCCAGCGTGCCCGTCATCTGGCAGCGCGCATGATCCGCCGGCCCGCAAAGGGCGGCGTGCTCCGGCCGCAGCACTAGGGTGACCTCTCCGTCATCGGAAAAATTGCTGGGCATCGTCGCCGAAATGCGGCCGGCGGCGGCGGTTTCCACTTCCGCGATGCCTGAACTCACCGCTTGAATGCGCCCCTTCAGAAAATTCGTCTCGCCGATGAAATCGGCCACGAAGCGGTCGGTCGGCGCATCGTATATTTCTCTGGGGTTGCCGACCTGCAGGATCTTTCCAGCCGACATCACGGCGATGCGGTCCGACATGGTCAGCGCTTCTTCCTGGTCGTGGGTGACGAAGATGAAGGTGATCCCGGTTTCGGCTTGCAGGCGCTTCAGCTCTATCTGCATGTCCTTGCGGAGCTTGTAGTCCAGCGCCGACAAGGGCTCGTCAAGCAGAAGCACCTTCGGCTGCGGCGCTAGCGCGCGGGCAAGCGCCACGCGCTGCTGCTGGCCACCGGAAATCTGGCTGGTGCGGCGGTTGGCGAGCGCTTCCATCCGCACCAGCTTGAGCATCGCCGCGACCCGGTCGCGGATCTCCTGCTTCGGTCGGCCGAGCATGGTCAGGCCGAAGCCGATATTCTCGGCGACCGTCATGTGCGGGAAAAGCGCGTAGCTCTGGAAAACCGTGTTGATCGGCCGCTTGAATGGCGGCATCGCGGCGATGTTATCGCCGTTCAACATGATCTCGCCAGATGTCGGGTATTCGAAGCCGGCGATCAGGCGCAGGAGCGTTGTCTTGCCGCAGCCGGACGGCCCCAAAAGGGTGAAAAACTCGTTCTGCCTGATGGAAACCGATGCGTCGTCTACCGCGGAAAATGCGTACTCACCAAAGCCGAACACCTTGGAAACACTGCGAATCTCAATCGCGTTCAATCCCGCCATATGCGGCCCACTCGTGGTTGCTGATGCTGCTGTCCCCGCCTTTTCGGCTTTTGGCTAGGTGACCACACGCCTCGCGCATTGACAACCCGATTTTACGCTTCCGGTAGAAAATATTTATCAATCGGAAAAACTAATATACCCGCCGCAGATAGTCGTAACCGGCTTGATAGTGTCGAGATTATCAGGATCGATCGCCTCGATATCGCTGTCGAGAATGACGATGTCGGCCAAGTAGCCTTGCCTTATCATCCCCTTGCGATCCTCCTTGAACTCGGCATAGGCGCCCTCGACGCAATAGGCGGCAAGCGCTTCCTGCAACGAGAAGGACTGGTCAGGGTCGCTGTCGCTCCACCGCTTGCGCGTCACCGCCGCCTTGAGGCCTACGAGTGGATCGATCGGCGAAACCGGCCAATCGGATGCGAAGCAGATATGGGCCCCGGCGTCCTTCAGCGTGCGCCAGGCGTAGCTGACCGGCCAGCGGTCCCTGCCGATGCGCGATATGGTCGGCTCCAGCGGCAGGCCCGCGCAACCCGGCGGATGGGGAGGCTGCATGGAAGCGATGACGCCGAGTTCGGCGAAACGCTTGATGTCGTCTGGGTGCACGACCTCGATATGCTCGATGCGATGGCGGCTGTCGCGCGCACCATTCTCTTCGCGCGCCGCCGCGTAACCATCAAGCACCGCCCGGACGGCGCCATCGCCAATCGCGTGAACAGCAATCTGTAGGCCGCGACGATCGGCTTCGACGGCGACCGCGCGAAACGCTTCCGGCGTGAAGAGACCCTCGCCACGATCGCCGGGTTTGTCGGCGTATGGCTCGACCATAACTGCAGTGCCGCTTTCGATCACGCCGTCATAGAAGAGTTTGACGAGGCCGGAGGAGAGCCAGTCGCTCTTGTAACTGGCCGCCATGTTTGAAGCTTTCTCCAGCATGTCGAGCGACATGAAATTCTTGAAATGGAAGGGGATCTGCACGCGGCAGGGCAGGTGGCCATCCTCTTTCTCGATCGCTGCGAGCAATTGCAGCTGATAGAGATTGCCGTCCATGTTCTGGACTGTGGTGATGCCGTGGCGGGCGCAATAGGCAAGGCCCGTTCGCATCACGGCAATGTCCTGCGCCCACTGCGCGGCATCCGGGTAAGGCTCGGGCTCACCGCCGGTCGAAAGACCCAGCCGATAACGATCGAAACCGCCGGCGGCCTGAAGCGGGCTGAAGGCTTCCATTTCCCTGAGCTCACCGGTGGCAAACCCATCCGCGCCCATCACAACCTCGTTGCCGGGTCTGAGATCGGCGCCGTGGAGAATGCCCACCAGCTCAAGCGCAACAGTGTTCGCCCAGGCCGTATGATGATCGGGCGCGAAGAGGACGAGCGGCTGATCTGGCAAGATGGCATCCAGGTGCTGGCGGGTCAGCGGTTCTGCTTCGCCAAGAATATTGTAGTCGACGCCCTGTGCGAAAAGCACCTTCTGCGTCCGCCGGCCCTGCGCGTAGTCACGGATGGCCTCGGTCAGCGCGGCCAGTCCCGTCACGCCCTTCAGCTGTAGATGATCCAGCTCGGCGGCGCCGGAAAACAGGTGCATGTGGTTTTCCGAGAAGCCCGGCAATACGGTCTTCTCGTGCGCGTCGATCACCCGCGTTGCCGGACCGTGGAGAGCCTTGATCTCTTCGTCCGTGCCGACGGCGATGATCCTCCCATCGCCAAGCGCCACCGCCTGGGCATCAGGGTGATTGGGATCGAGAGTGAGGACGCGGGCGTTGATTACGATGATGTCGGCCGTCGATGTCATGGGATGCTCGCTGCTGAAGGACTGTAACGAGCTAAGCCTATGCCCGCGGCGAATTCAACCGCCTCGCGTGCCCAGCCATTCATGAAGTGTTCGCATAGGATTATGCCGCGTCAGGCACCTAGTCCTCGCAGGACGTCTGGCCTATGTGGCACAGTGAGTTATCAGACCTGTCACAGGAGCAAGACAATGGAAATCAGGAAAAGCGGCGCAAAAGCCTCTGCAAAGGGCCCGGAAGACTATTTCACCGGAACGGTGCGCATCGATGCGCCATTCAACGGCAGCGGCAGCCTGAGCGGTGCGACCGTGACCTTCGAGCCCGGCGCCCGCACCGCCTGGCATACCCACCCCCTCGGTCAGACCCTGATCGTGCTTTCGGGCCTTGGCTTGATCCAGCGCGAAGGCGGAGAGGTCCAGGAAATCCGGCCCGGCGACATCGTGTGGTTCGAGCCCGGTGAAAAGCACTGGCACGGTGCTTCCCCGGATTGCGCAATGAGCCATCTCGCCATCGCGGAAATGAAGGATGGTTCCGCTGTTACCTGGATGGAGAAGGTCGCCGATCAGGATTACAGGGGCTCGGCCGCGTGATGAAGCCACACATCATCTGCCATATGATCACCTCGCTCGATGGCGGGCTTCACCCTAGCCGCTGGACCGCAAGCCCGGATGGAAACCGGGCGGGGTGGTCAACCGCCTACGAGACAATTCACAAGACGATGAACGCCGACGGATGGCTGGTCGGGCGCGTCACGATGGCCGAGATATCAAAGGCCGGCGCACATCCGCCAGCCGGACCATTCGACGTCAGCCGGTCGTTGCACGTTGCCAACCGCGACGCCAAGAGCTTTGCAATTGCTGTCGACCAGCACGGCAAGCTGCATTTCAACGGCGGCGATCTCGATGGTGATCATTTCATCGTGTTGCTCGGTAAGGATGTCAGTGATCAGCATCTGGCCGAGCTCGTCGCCGACGGCGTGTCCTATATCGTGTCCGACGGGCAAGAGATGGATCTATCCAGCCTGCTGGAAACACTGGGACGCGAATTCAATATCCGCCGTCTGCTTCTGGAAGGCGGAGCCGGTGTCAACGGTTCGTTCTTCGCGGCGGGCCTGGTCGATGAGCTGAGCCTGCTGGTTGCCCCTGCCATCGACGCGCGCAAGGGGAGCGACCGTTTCATCGAATACGGTCAGGATGGTCTGGCGGGCAAATCCGAGCTTTCGCTGCTTTCCTGCGACAAGCTTGATGACGGCCTGTTGCACCTTAAGTACACGGTCAAGGCTTCGGCTTAGCCTTCCGAGAGAGCGTTGCGCCGAGCTTGGCGCAACGCTTCACATTTTGCCGAGAGCTTGAATTACTTCAGCGCTTCAGCCATGAAGGCACCCGCCCGGGCAGCGCCATCCGCTGAAATGGTATGGCCGAGCCCGGGAACAATCATGGTCTCCACCTTCATGCCAAGCGTCTCAAGAGCCGCCGCGGCACGCGTCGTTTCAGCTGCCGGAATGACCGGATCGGCGCTGCCATGCACCAGGAGCACCGGCGTCTTGACCGCGGGCGTGAGCGGGAGCGGCGAGGCGAGGCGGCCGGAGAAGCCGACGACGGCGCCGACTGGCCAGCGCCCAGACGCCACGGCATCGAGCGCCATGATGGTGCCCTGCGAGAAACCGACCAGAACGACGCGATCGAGCCGGTCGGCAAAACCTTTCTCCTTGATGATCGCGGAGATGGTGTCGTCGAAAGCCGGGCGCGCCTCGTTAATACGTCCGCTTCGGTTCTCCTCGGTCACACCGGCAACGCTGAACCACTGGTAGCCTGCGCCGAAGCTGGAGTGGCTAGGCGCATTCGGCGAAGCGAAGACGGCGCCTGGAAGGGCGTCTTTCCAGACCTTGGCCAGGGGCGCGAGATCGGCGCCGCTCGAGCCGACGCCGTGGAGCATGATGACCAGTGCATGTGATGCGATTGTCGACATGGCTATTTCCTCTCAGATCTCGAACGGAAGTTGCGGGCCGACGGGAACGATCCCGGTCGGGTTCAGCGCCTTGATCGAGTAATAGCCGCGCTTGATATGATCGATGCTGACTGTCTGGCGGATACCGGGTATGGCGAGCATGTTTTCGACGTAACGGCTTAGGTTGGGATAATCCGCCAGCCGGCGCAGATTGCACTTGAAGAGCCCGTTATAGGCAGCGTCGAAGCGGATGAGCGTTACGAAGAGCCGTACATCAGCCTCAGTCAGTCGCGTGCCGAAGAGGAATGGCTTCTGCCCTTCGAGGCGCGCCTCCAGTTCGTCGAGCATCGCGAAGACCTCGGCAAAGGCTTCCTCGTAGGCCACCTGTGTCGTCGCAAAGCCGGTGCGATAAACGCCGTTGTTGAGCTGCGGATAGATGCGCTCGTTGAGGGCATCTATCTCCGCGCGCAGATCTTCCGGGTAGAGATCGACCGCGCCATCGGCAAGCGCGCCGAAGCCAGAGTTGAGCATCCGCAGGATATCGGCCGACTCGTTGTTGACGATGGTACGGCGCTCCTTGTCCCAGAGCACAGGCACGGTGGCGCGGCCAGTGTAATGCGGGTCGGCACTCGTGTAGATCTCGTGCATATAGGTGGCGCTGTTGAGCTCATCGCGATTGGCGCCCGGGTAGTCTCCGAAACGCCAGCCCTGATCGGACAGCGCCGGTTCGACGACCGATACCGAAATCACATCCTCCAGCTTCTTGAGCGCCCGGCCGATCAGCGTGCGCGAGGCCCAGGGGCAGATCAGCGCGACGTAGAGATGGTAGCGGCCGGCCTCGGTCTTGAAGCCGCCGTCCCCTGTTGGCCCGGCGCTGCCATCGGGCGTGACCCAGTTGCGGAAACCCGAAATCTGCCGGACGAAGCCGCCCTTGGCATCGGTTGCCTGTACGGGGTGCCAATCGGCGGTCCACTTGCCATCCACGAGCATGACTGAACTCCTGATCTGTTCTTGCGCGGTGTTGGAGCTTGATATGGCGCAATTCCAGATGGATTATTATCCGGTCATGAAGAGAATATTTCCTTCCGGAATGGAAGCAATCAGCCCCAATCCTTGTCCCACACCGGTTGTCCGCGAAAAGCGTCGGCCAGGAAGTCGACGAGCACTCTGACTTTCAGCGCCAGATGCCGGGCAGGGGGATAGACCGCGTACAGGCCGCGCGGCTCATCCTCGAAATCGGACAGCAGCGGGCGCAGCGCCTGAAGACGAAGTCGCGCACCGGCAACGAAGCTCGGTACGCGTGCGATCCCCAAGCCCGCTTCGGCTGCGGCAACGCAGGCCTCGGCGTTCGAAAACTCAATGCGCCCGCGGACTTCTGTCACGATGGGCTGCGAACCGGCCTTGTCGCGGAAGCGCCAAGTGAGCGGATCGCGGAAATTGGTGTCGATGATGCAATCATGGGCCGCGAGATCCGCCGGCGTCACCGGCACACCGCGCTGGTCGAGATAGGACGAGGCGGCAACGAGAACGATGCGCGCGGCGCAAAGCTTGCGCGCGATCAGGCTGCTATCATCGGGGCGTCCGATGCGCACGGCGGCATCAAATCCTTCATCGACCAGATTGACTGTACGGTCCGAGAAGCTGACGTCGAGATTGATGTCGGGGAAGGCCATCGCGAACTGATTGAGAACGGATGTCAGCTGCGTGGTGCCGAAGGTGATCGGCGCGGTAATGCGAAGCCGGCCTGATGGCGCGCGCGAGGCATTGCGCACCGAGGCATCAAGCGCATCGAACTCTTCGAGAAGCGATTTCACGCGTTCGTAATAGGCGCGACCTGCCTCCGAAAGCGACAGCGCGCGCGTCGTTCGCATGATCAACTGAACTCCGAGGCTTGCCTCCAAGCGAGAGACCAGCTTCGAAGCCTGGCCACTGCTCGTGCCGAGACGGGCTGCCGCGGCAGCGAAGCTTCCCGTATCGATGACGGCTACGAACATGCGGTCACATTCCAGACGGTCCAAATCGCTGTCCTCTTACCAACTTGCCGCCGTGAGAGCAGTCACCGCTGAGGCAAGGAAACCGGCGGCGCATGACGCCGCCGGCAGATTTTATCAGCCGAAGACCTTGAAGCGGTCGCTGTCGTCCATGAACGCCTTTTCGCCGAAGGCGGCGGAGTTGGCGCCGAACGGCATCTGCGCGCGCAGCTTCCACGAGGCCGGGATGTTCCACGCGGCTGCGATCTCGGCGTCGGCCAGCGGGTTGTAGTGCTGCAGGCTGGCGCCGATATCGGATGCGGCGAGCGCCGACCAGACGGCGAACTGAGCCATGCCGCTCGACTGTTCCGACCAGATCGGGAAGTTGTCGGCGTAAAGCGCGAACTTTTCCTGCAGGCCCTTAACGACGTCCTGGTCTTCGAAGAAGAGAACGGTGCCGGCGCCGGCGGCGAAGCTGTTGATGCGCTTTTCGGTCGATTCAAACGCGTCGGCAGGAACGATCTTGCGCAGTGCGTCCATCACGAAGCCCCAGAGCTTGTCGCTCTCCGCACCGTAGAGAACCAGAACACGCGAGCTCTGCGAGTTGAAGGAAGACGGCGTGTGCTTCACGGCTTCCTGGATGAGCTTGGTGGTTTCTTCCTGGGAGATCGGCAGGGTCTTGCCGAGAGCATACTGGCTGCGGCGCTTCTTGATGGATTCAATCAGAGTATTCGTCATGTGGGGCGCTATCCTTTTTCATATATGCGGCCACCCTGCTGCTGGGAGGAGCAGCGACATGCGGCCGGCAAGAAGGGATAGTGCATGCGAACGGATATGCATATTGCGTTGCATCAAGCGCGCGAGATTTTTTTGCTTCATCGCGATCTTGTGACCGTTTCGCCCGTGCCTCCCGAAGGCTAGGACTTCAGCGGCAACTCGTCGCGCGCCAGCCGCGCGAGCTCTTTCTCGTCCTGCACGCCGAATTCAAACCAATCGATCAGCGCCTTGGCGGTCGCCTGGCCACGGTCACTGCTCACGTCGCAGTTCTGCTCAAGGCACCATTGTTTGAGGATGCGATCCAGCATCTCCATTGCTTCCGATGTCAGCGCCTCTTTTGGCCAGTCCGTCTTCGTCATCGCATCCACCCCCGTTTCGCACCACCGTAACGCGTATCCGTCGGGGCGCTATGACCGGCGAAGCACAGTCGCACAAAATCGTCGCCGACCGTCCGGTATCGACGATGACGCTCAAATATTGGAACGCCACAACCGCACGTGCGTTAACCGGTATCGGAGGTATTGCGTTATGGACCCGAAACGATGGAGCCGGCCGATCTACTTCCAGGCGAGCAGATACGGCGAATTTCGAACAGTGACGAATACAAGCGAGGCCGCGACGGCGTTGAATACGGCGTGGCCAATCGCGCGCGGGCGCAGTCTGAAGACCGCCAAGCGCACCTGCCAGCAGGTTCTAAGCGGCAAGAGACCGCCTTCGGAGGCACGAAATGCCTTCATCGCGGCAGCTGTCGAGGCCAATGTCTACGTCAAGGAACGATAGCCGGAGCAGAAATCAGAAAAATCTTATTTAGGTAGAGTGCAAAGATAGAAGTTTAATGATGCATTCAATCCGATTTGAACACGAGCGTGCCACTATGGGTTTCGTAATCTCGAGTGGGACAATCATGCTGACGCTGCAGAATGCCATTCTTGAAATGATCGCCAAGGGCGAGCCGCTCGGCGCCGTCGTCCATGATCTTTGCACGCGCGTGGAGACCGCCATCCCCTGGACGGTCTGTTCGGTGCTGACGGTCAAGGATGGCCGCATGCATCCGCTTGCCGGGCCATCGCTGCCGCTCACTTATTCGCAGGCCGTGGACAATCTGGCCATAGGCCCGCTGGCCGGCTCCTGCGGGACGGCGGCCTATCATGGCGTGCCTGTCACGGTGACCGATATCGAAAACGATGCGCGCTGGCAGGACTTCAAAGCCATGGTTTTGCCCCTGGGCTTCAAGGCTTGCTGGTCGACGCCGATCATGAGCGGCGATCGGGTTCTGGCGACCTTCGCCTTCTATTTTCGCGAAAAGCGTGGTCCGAGCCAGCTTGAGCGCGATGTCGTGGATGCATGCGTGCATCTTTGCGCGATTGCGCTGGAGAGAAACGAACGCGCGCTAGAGCGCGAGGCACTGACCTACACGGATGCGCTTACGGGGCTGCCCAATCGCGCGCGGTTCAACGAGGTGCTCAAACAGCAGCATCGATCCGCCGAGCGAAGCTGGGGTATGCTGCTTGTCGACGTCGACAACTTGAAGCTGGTAAACGACACATTCGGTCATGGCGCGGGCGACGCGCTCATCCAGGTCGTTGCACGTCGCATGGCCGCCACCATGCCGACCGAAACGACGTTCCGATTGGGTGGTGATGAGTTCGCGGTCATTCTGCATGACGGACCGGAGCCGGATCTTGCCGCGAAGGCCGAGGACATTCTCCGCGAGATCAAGCGGCCGGCGCAGTGTGATGGCCACGTGATCTTTCCGGCGGCCAGCATTGGCGGCGCGATTGCCGAGATCGACGACATGCCCGAGCAGGTCCGGCACAATGCCGATGTGGCGCTCTATCACGGTAAGGAGCGCAACCGTGGTCAATATACCGCTTATCATGCGGGGTTGGGCACGGCGCTGACACGGCGCTTCCGCGCCATTCGCGACGTCAGTGTCGCGCTGGCGCAAAACCGCATCGATGCTCACTACCAGCCGATCCTTCGCCTCGATACGCGTGAGGTGGTCGGCTTCGAGGCCCTCTGCCGGATGACAACCCAAGCCGGGGATGTCGTTTCGGCGGCGAATTTTCATGATGCGACGCTGGATGCCCAGGTGGCGTCCGAGCTGACCGAGCGTATGCTGTCGCGCGTTGCAGCCGATGTTAGGCGCTGGCTGGATATGGGCTTGCCGTTCCAGCATGTCGGCATCAACCTGTCGGCGGCCGATTTTCACGCCGGTCATCTTCAGGAGCGGCTGTGCAGCGCGTTTGCGGCATCAGGCATACCGCTGAAGCATGTCATCATAGAGGTCACGGAATCGGTCTATCTCGGCCAGGGCGATCATGTCGTGGCAAACGAGATCAAGGCCATGCGGTCCCGAGGGCTGCGCGTTGCGCTCGATGATTTCGGGACCGGCTTTGCGTCGCTGACGCATCTGCTGACCGTACCCGTCGATATCATCAAGATCGACAAGTCATTCGTCGATCGGCTGGTGCCCGGCGATGCGGGTGCGGTGATCATCGAAGGCTTGATGGGCATCGCCGAGAAGCTCGGCATCCGTGTCGTTGCGGAGGGAATAGAAACGGAGATGCAGGCCGAACACCTGCGTGCGCTCGGATGTCTGCTGGGCCAAGGCTATCTGTTTCACAAAGCGGTCGACCGACATTCAGCTGCATGGCTGTTGCGGGAGCTCGGCCAGCATCCGACGGCCGACGAGCAGGCGATGTCACGTCTCGCATAGGACGGCGACGATCAGGCCGCCTGCCTGAGGTCCTGCCCGTGGAAATCCGCGAGCGTCGTCACGACGTCGTCGATCTCCGCCTGCGTCCGCGCCGCATCCCAGCCGAGTGCTTCGGCGGCGACCTTTGCCATGTCCCGCAAGCCTGCCATCGTCAGCGCGCCTTCGATCGCGATCGTCGTCCGGCGAAGCACAATGTCGGAGAGATGAACGACAAACTCTTTTCTTGCGATCCAGTCGATCTCAAGCAGGCTGTAATCGTCTGCATCGGAAAGCCGTTCGATGTCGCGGTGAGGGGACGTCGCTTCGTGAGCGAGGATCGCGGATGCCGTGGTGCCGTATCGCGACAGCAGCGTTTCAGCGCGCTTCATATCGATACCGCTTTTCTGTACGGCGGCCCCTAGCCAGGCTCGACGCTGAGCGGCATCGCCAGGAAACTGGCGTCCGCCGCCAATTGCCAGCTGCTGCGTCGATTGGCGGCGTGTGCGCAGGAGGCGTTTGAGTACGAGGTCGGCGACCTCCTCGGAGAAGCCACGGAACGTCGTCCATTTACCTCCGACCAGCGAGACAACAGGAAAGGGACGTCCGGCTGTCGCTTCCATCACTGGTGCCGAGTGATCGCGGCTGATGAGGCCGGGCGAGGAGGCGTCGGAGGCCGGCAGCGGGCGGATGCCGCTATAGGTGTAGACCACTTGATCGCGGCTGAAGCACAGCGAAGGGAGAAGGGAACGCACGCTCTCGAGGAAATACTGGATCTCCGGCTCTTCGCAGCGCACGTTCTCCGGATCGCTTGCCGGTATGTCCGTCGAGCCGACCATGGCGAGACCCAGGTAGTCGTAGACGAGGCAGATGCGGCCGTCATCCGCCTCGAAGTAGATCATGTGCCCGTTGAGGCTCTTCACCAGTTCCGGATGATCGAGCAGGATATGCGAGCCCTTGGTGCCGCCGATCAGCTTCGAGGGCGCGTTGAGCGAGGCGTTGGCATGATCGATCCATGGTCCGGCGGCGTTGATGACCAGCTTCGGGCGAACGGAAAACGTCTCGCCATTGGCGCGCTTGAAGGTCAGCACGCCGTTTTCCGATGAGACCAGCGTCGTGAAGTTGGTCGCCAGCGCGTTCTCGTTGGCCTGCAGGCCGTCAGCCACCAGTTCGTAGACCAGGCGTTCCGGGCGGCTGATCTTGGCGTCGTAGTAGATACCACCCGCGACGATGGCGGGTGTGACATGCGGCATCTCCTTCAGCGCCTTCTTCTTGAACAGAAAGCGATGGTTCGGCATCACCCGGTTGCGGGCGCCGAAGAAGTCGTACATCCGCAGGCCGATCTTGACGAGAACGGCGCCGCGGCTGCGCGGTGCGGTGGTCGAGCCGGTCAGCGTCCTCAACGCCGCCCAGATGCCGCGCGTCCAGGAAAACACGGGAATGAAGGTCGGAAGCGGCTCGACGCAATGCGGCGCGTTGCGCAGCAGCAGGTTGCGCTCCAGCGTCGATTGCGCCACCAGGCCGAACTCGCCGGTCTCAAGATACTTCAATCCGCCATGGATCAGCCGCGACGGCGCCGAACTGGTGCCGGAACCGAAATCCGCCTTGTCGACGATCAGGCAATCGACACCCTGCACACAAAGATCGCGGAACGTTCCTGCGCCGTTGATACCCGCGCCGAGGATGACGACGTCAATGTCCTTGATCGCGCCGAGGTCTTGGAAACGAAGCGTGTTGGCGGCGGAAATGTCGATCATCTGAAATCGTCCTGCTGAATGTCATTTGCAAACCGTGCCCGGCGGGCGCGGTTCGTATTTCAAGCCGATGGCTTGCCTGCTGTAAGCTTGCCGATCTTCGGCCAGATGGGCGCCATGGCATCGGCGATCTCGCGGAAGAGGTCGTAGCGCTCCTGGTATGCGGCACTTCGCGCCGCATCAGGGTAGCAGCGATGCGCGATGGCCGCCGTGTCGCGTGGATCGTTCCGAGGGCTTGCATAGAGACCGGCGCCTGCGCCGGCGCAAAGGGCTGCACCCCACGCGGCAGCTTCATCGGTCTCCGTGACCGTCGCCGGCATGCCGAGGATGTCGGCGAACATCTGCACCACGCGCTTGTTGCGCGAGATGCCGCCGGCAAGGCGCGCCTCGCTGAAGGTGAAGCCATCCCGCAAGGCGTCCACATGGATGCGGTGGTTGAAGGCGATGCCCTCGAGCACGGCGCGGAGCATATCGCCGCGATTGTGCCAGCCGCCGAGGCCGAAGAAGCCGGCGCTGGCCGCGGCCCCATAGGGCGAGCCAAAGAGATAGGGGTGGAAGAGGGCTGTTAGCGGACGCTCGAAGGCGGCCTCGATCTCCGGGGCGAGCAGCGCGTGGACCGAGCCACCGGATGCCTCGACGCTCTGGCGCTCGCTGGCGCAGAGCGTGTCGAGGAACCAGTCGTAATTGGCCGTCGATGCCGGCGAGATCGACATGTTGTTCCACTGGCCGGGTTCGATGGCATTGCGGCAGAACCAGCGGCGGTCCATGCGCGGATGCGGCGACAGCGTCTCATTGATGGAGTAGGTGCCAGCAATGACGGCGACGACATCGTCGGCATAGCCGCCGGAGCCGAGCGCGGAGGCTGTCACGTCGTGCAGGCCGGCAACGACGGGCGTTCCGACGGCAAGCCCGGTGCGTTCGGCGGTTTGCGCGGTCACGTAGCCGATGATCTCGTCCGAGCGGGAAATCGGCGGCAATGCGGAAGCCATCTCCTCAATGCCGAACAATCTCAGGGCATCGAGGTCGTAATCCTGCGTCCGGACATTGGTGAAGGAGGTGCTCGCCTCGGTGCGATCAGTGCCGATCACGCCGCTCAGGCAGAACCGCAGCCAATCCTTGCACGACAGGATATGGCCGATCTCCTTGTAGCGTGCCGGCTCGTGTTTCTTGATCCAGGCGAGCAGTGCAGAGGGCGCCGAAACGTGCGGAACCTGGCCGGTCAATTCCAAGGCCTCGTCGGCGAGCGGGCTGGCAAGCCAGGCCTCGACGATATCGACCGAACGGCTGTCGAGCGACAGAAGCGCGCGGCCGAGAGGGGCGTTGGACTTGTCGGTTAGGTAGATGCCGTCGCCATGCGCGGTGGCCGCGATTGCTGCGATATCATTGGCCGGGCGGCCGCTGAGTTCGATCGCCTCGCGAATGGCATCGGCCGTCTGTGTCCAGAGTTCGTTCATGTCGCGCTCGACATGGCGCGCATGCGGCATGAACTGGGTCACGCGGCGGCGGGCAACCGCGATCGGCGTTCCGTCGACGTCGAAGATCACGGCCTTGGTGACGGTGAGGCCGCTGTCTATTCCAAGCAGACTTGGCATTCAGGCTTTACTCCGGCTGATGTGGTCGCAGACGCGCCTTGTCCTCTCGCGCGATGATCACGTTGATATCGCGCGATCGCATGCGGTCGATGTGGACGGCGGGCGTCTTGTCGTCGACGATGATGACGTCGAATTCGCCAAGGGCTGCGAAGCGATGCAGGGCGCGCCGCTCGAATTTGGTGTGGTCGGCCAGGAGGACGCGCTTGGCGGCGCAGTCGAACATGGCGCGTTTGGTGTCGACCATCTCAGGCGACTGGTGAAACACCAGATCGTCGGTGATCGCCGACATGGAGATGAAGGCGACGTCGGCGCGCAGACGGTGGATCTCATTGACGGTGGTGCGGCCGACGAAAGCGTTGCACCAGTTATAATATTGCCCGCCGAGCGCCAGCAATGTCAGGTCCTGCATGCCCTTCAATGCGTTGATCAGCGTCAGCGAGTTGGTGATCGCCGTGATCGGAACCTTCGCGGGCAGGTGGTCGGCCATCGGCAGCACGGTGGTGGAATCGTCAAAGAAGATGGCCTGGCCCGGCTCGACGAACTGCATGGCCGCCGCGGCGATCATGTTTTTTTCAGCCGATTGGCGGCCGGAGCGGTAGACGTCGCTGGATTCGATCAGGCTGGAGGCCGCTGCCGTCACCACGCCGCGCGTCTTGCGAAACAGACCGCGGCTGACGAGGTCGTCGACATCGCGATGCGCGGTCATGAGACTGATACCGAAGCGATCGGTCAGATCCTCGATCCGCATCTGCCCTTCCGCCATCACGGCCTCGGCGATCATCTGCCGGCGCACGAGCTGACGTGTCTGCCGGCTGTCGCTTGGAAGTTCGTCGATGGGGAGCGCGCCTGCGCCTATCTTCTGTGTCACGATGGCCTCTGCGCTCGAACGACTGGTGTGCGCGTTGTATCGCGAAGATACGCAACTGTGGAGGAAAAAGGGGGCGCCTCATTAAGGCGTCCCCTTCCGTGTCTTACTGCTCGAGAACGAAGGGAGCCGTGTACTTGTCGACGTTGTCCTTGGTGATCAGCAGGCAATCGAAGAGCTGCTTTTCGCTCTTGGCGCCGGTGCTACCGTTCTTGATGACATTGTCGGCCTGCTTGACGGCTTCTTCCGAGAACACGGCGACCGGCTGCAGAACGGTGTACTGCAGATCGCCGGCCTTGATGGCGGCTACTGCGTCAGGCGAACCGTCGAAACCGCCAACCTTGACGTTTGCGAGCTTGCCGGCTTCCTTCAGAGCTGCGATCGCGCCGAGAGCCATTTCGTCGTTGCCAGAGATGACGCCGATGATGTCAGGGTTTGCCTGGAGCATCGACTGCATCTTGTTGTGGCCCTGGGTACGATCCCAGTTGGCAACTTCCTTGGCCGACTTCACCAGGTCAGGATACTGGGTCAGGACCGACTCGTAGCCGTTCGAGCGCGTTGCGGCGTTGTTGTCGGAAGGAGAGCCGAAAAGTTCGGCATACTTGCCCTTGTCGCCGACAGCTTCAACCCACTGCTGCGCACCAATGGCCGCACCCTGTGCGTTGTTGGAAACGAGCTGTGCCTTGGCCAGGCCTTCCTGGTTGATTTCAGCGTTGACGAGAATGACCGGGATGCCAGCGGCAACGGCCTTCTTGACGGCGCCGACCGAACCATCGGCGTTTGCCGGGTCGAGGATGATGGCAACCGACTTGTTGGTGATCGCGGTGTCGATCAGGTTGCTTTCGGTGTTGGTGTCACCCTTGTGCGCGCCGACGGTTGCGGTGTAGCCGAGCTTTTCAGCGGTTGCCTTGGCAACGTTGCCTTCGGTCAGCCAGTAGGGGTTGGACGGGTCGTTGACGATAACCGTCATCAGGCCCTCAGCCCATGCGGAGCTTACGAAGATCGGCGCTACGGCAACAGCTGCCAGAAGAACGCGCATGCCCTTTTTAAACATAGTCTCTCTCCCATTGATGAGTTCGTGTTGTGCCGGCTTCCCGGCGGTGCTTTCCGCATTGTTGCGGAGAAGTTCGGTGGCGTGCGTCAGGAGGATTTGACCCGACGCCCGTATTCGATGCTGTTCATGAGAACGGCGAGAACGATGACCGCGCCGGTAAAGACAGTCTGCCAGTAGGCCGAGACGCCGATGATCACGAGGCCGTCCGACAGGAAGCCGATAACGAAGGCGCCGAGCATGGTGCCGCGTACGGTCCCCCGTCCGCCGGTGAGCGCGGCACCGCCGATGACCACGGCGGCAATCGCCGTCAGTTCATAGGTGGTGCCGGCGGTCGGACCGGCGGACGTCAGCTGGGAGGAAAGGACCAGGCCGGCAATGGCCGCGCAGACGCCGGAGAACACGTAGACGAGAATCTTGACGCGCTTGACGGGAACGCCCGACAGTTCGGCGGCGCGTTCATTGCCACCGGAAGCGTAGAGCCAGCGACCGAAAGCGGTCTTGCTGAGCACGATGCCGCAGATGATGGCGAGAGCCGCAAGCACAAGCACGCCGATCGGGATGCCGCCGAGACGGTTGAAACCGAGCCAGTCGAAGCCGGTATTACCGAGTTCGGGCCGGCCGCCGAGATTGTTGTAGGTCAAGCCGTTCGTCATCAGCAGCGCGATGCCGCGGGCAACATAGAGAACGCCGAGCGAGGCGACGAATGCGGGAACCTTGAGATAGGCGATGAGCACGCCGTTGACGGCGCCAACAAGCGCACCCATCGCGCAGGTGAGGACCACGACCGCCCAGACCGGCGTGTAAAGGATGACGCCGAAGGTGGGAAGCTGCACGCCCTGCATCAGGAAGCCCGCGATACAACCGGCGAGACCCAGCGTCGAGCCGACCGAAAGGTCGATACCGCCATTCAGGATGACGAGCAGCATGCCGATCGCCAGGATCCCGAAGATCGCCACGTGCGAGGCCATGATCAGGAAGTTGTTGAGGCTGAAATAGTAAGGCGACAGGAAGGAGAAGACCGCGATGATGACGATCAGCGCGAAGAACGCGCGACCTTCCAGCAGCAGGCGAATGATATTGAAATCCCGCCGTGGCCCGTTCGAAACTGTCTTTTTGTCGTTTGCTTCAGTGACTGACATAATCAGTGCTCCATAATTCCGGGCTAGTGCGCGACCACTGCTTCGCCAGAGGCGGCCATGATCTTTTCCTTGGTGACGTCAGAGCTGAACTCGGCGGAAATCTTGCCGCGATGCATAACGATGATGCGGTGTGCGATGCTCAGGCATTCGGCGACCTCCGAGGTGGAGTAGATCACCGCCAGCCCCTGCTTGGCGCGTTCCGCCAGAAGCTTGAACACTTCGGCCTTGGCGCCGATGTCGATGCCTCGGCTCGGCTCGTCGAGCAGAATGACCTTTGGATGCGTCGCCAACATCTTGCCGATGACGACCTTCTGCTGGTTGCCGCCGGAGAGCGAGCCGATGGCGGCCGCGCCACCGTCGGTCTTGATGTGAACCTTGCGGATCGAATCCGTGACCAGTTCGCGCTCGCGGCGACCCGAGGTGAACAGCCCCTTGGTGAAGGCGCCGATGCTGGCAAGCGAGAGGTTGGTGCCGACGGTCATCGTCTGCACCAGGCCGTCACGCTGGCGGTCTTCGGGAACGAGGCCGAGGCCGCTTGCGATGCGGTTGGCGATGCTGAGGCCGGCGACGTCCTGGCCTTCGAGAAGGATATGGCCACCGCTTGCGTGCAGGCGTCCGGCCACGCATTCGAGAAGCTCGGTACGCCCGGCGCCCATGAGGCCATAAATGCAGACGATCTCACCGGCGCGGACATCGAGCGACAGGCGGTCGACCGCGTTATAGGCAGCACCGGAAGGGCCGGGAACGGTGAGTTCCTTGATCGAGAGCGCGACCTTGCCCATCTCATAGCCATCAGGCGGGCTGCCGAGATCGAAGTTCTCGCCCACCATGTTGCGGACGATCCATTCGAGATCGATGTCCTTCCGCTCGGCATAGGCGGTCATGGTGCCGTCGCGCAGCACAACGGCATGGTTGGTGATCTGCAACGCCTCTTCGAGGTGGTGCGAGATATAGACGATCGAGACGCCGCGGCTGGTCAGATCGCGGATGACCTTGAAGAGCACTTCGACTTCGGTGGCGCTCAGCGCCGAGGTCGGCTCGTCCATGATCAGGATACGCGAATTGACCGACAGCGCGCGGGCGATTTCCACGATCTGCTGCTGGCCGAGGCGGAGATCCTCGACGGGGGTCAGCGGATCGATATCTTCTTCCAGCTCTTCAAGCAGGGCGCGGGTCTGGCGCTCTTCCTCGGCGAAATCGACGGTTCCGGCCGTGATGATCTCGCGGCCCATGAAGATGTTGTCGCGGACGCTCAAGTTGGGCGCCAGGCTGAGTTCCTGGTGGATGATCGAGATGCCGCATTCGCGGGCATGCGTCGAGGACACGAAGTTGACCGTCTGCCCGTCGAGAATGATCTCGCCTGATGTCGGGCGAACGACGCCTGACAGAATCTTCATCAGCGTCGACTTGCCGGCACCATTTTCGCCGAACAGCGTGGTGACCTGGCCGCGGTGGATGTCGAAGTTCACGCCCTTGAGGGCCTGCACGCTGCCATAGGTCTTGGCAACGTTGCGGGCGCTGAGCACGACCTCACCGATCTCACCTTTGATCTGGCGTTGGCTTGCCTGGCTCATTTGACTTCAACCTTGACGGGGGTGACGAGCCAGTTCTTCGGATTGATGAGCTTGAAGACGCCGGTGACCGTGACCGTCTTGCCGGTGAGCTGCGTGGGGTCGATGCTCCCAAGCACTGCCTTCTTCATCTCGTTGTTGATCGCCGAACCGGCGTCCTGGTACTCGATCTGATTGGTGAACTGGCCAAACTCGATCGTACCCGTGGCATCGCGCAGATCGGTGCCGTTGATTGCCGGGCCGGTCTGCATGCGGATGACGACTTCGGGCGGCAGGCCATCGACCTTCACCTCGTTGATGTTGCCCTTGCGCTCGCCGACGACGCCGGAGAAGGAGACCGGCAGGACCGGGCCTGTGGTCGTTGCCACACCGTATTTCTCGCCCGCCGCCTTCTTGTCGGCGAGGGCGGCCGGTGCCAGCTCGGCCGCTGGGACCGCGCGCTTCTCGACATCAGCCGCGATCTTCGGGAACTGCTCCACGCCGTAGGTTTCCGAGGAAAACGCCTGCTGGCGCACGTCGTTTTCGGAGCCGATATGGACAACCTTCGTGTCCAGCGCGATCGCACCGACGACAACCACGACGGCCGCAATGCCGACCGCGATTTTCAGTTTGCCGCTCTTCGGCTGGGAAGCCGCGTAGTCCGTTTCTATGCTCATTTTCTGACAACCTTCGGCGCAAGGCCGGATTTCCTGTTGAGGGAAAGAAAAGGGGATGAGGGATTATCGACGTCGCGACCGGTCGGTCGGGCGACAATCCCGTGTGTTGGCCAGCATGTCGGCTGGAGAGTTGGCGAGGAGGCCGCCAAGCGGGGATCGCGCGTCGGGGCGGAAGTGCTGGCGGGACGCCAAGCCATGTCTGGAAACAGAAATTCGCACCGTCGTGATCCTCCTCAATAACCCGGCGTTTGTTTCTCCTCCAACCGCCAGGCGCTTCACGAAGATACCGTGTCAGCCCGTGGGCTATGGTATCGCCGTGTTATCAATGGCAGTAAAGATGTTATAAATATTGCACCTTGTCAATCGGCCATTCGGTGGCGTTTTCCGTTTTAGGCGATATTGATGGCTGTAGAGAACGATCGGGCTGGCGCGCGGAAAGGGTGTTAACAGGGCAACGTTTTGTAATCTCTTGCGTTACCGGCGCATGCGCGACCAATCGCGTGTCGAAATCACAAGTAATTGATATCATTGTATTTGCTTGAGATCCACGCTGGCATGCGCTTTGGCGCTGGAGAGCATCCTCGCCGTACTTGCATAATGGCGCTCAGTCGAGCGCTTCGCCGATCGTGTCTATTTGATGGTTCGCATTATAGCTGAAAAAAATTGCGACAACAGAAAAAAAATTCATTTGCGGTGATAAGTTTGTGTTATATTCTGCATGAAACGAAAATCCGGTGCTTGCCGGTTTCCGGTTGCTGCCCGAGGCGAGGTCTTTCAGTCTGATCTCGCGAGGAGCAGTCGCAATGCGACGTACTTGCCTGAGTGGTGGCGCTTGGCGCGGTCCATCGGCGGTCGTCTGGGAGGAGTGACCATGAATGGGATGAGGATGCCGTATCCAGCGGCATGGATGATCGTGGCCGACGAGGCTTTCGATGTCTGAACGTGGACAGATCATTATCGGTATCGATGCCGGGACCTCGGTGATCAAGGCGGTTGCCTTCGAGCTCTCCGGGCGCCAGATCGCGTCCGCTTCGGCGCGCAATCAATATGCGACCGGCGATGACGGTTCGGCGACGCAGTCTTTGACGCAAACCTGGACCGACTGCGTGACCGCGTTGCGCGGCCTCAGCGAGAAAGTGCCGGGCCTTGCCGAGCGCGCGGCGGCCATTTCGGTTACGGGGCAGGGCGACGGCACATGGCTCGTCGGCGCCGGCAATCGCCCGGTTGGCGATGCGTGGCTCTGGCTCGATGCGCGTGCGGCTCCGACCGTGACGCGACTCAGTGCCGGTGCCGGCAATCGCGCCCGCTTCGAAGCGACCGGGACCGGCCTCAATACCTGCCAGCAGGGCGCGCAGATCGCCCATATGGACCGCAATCAGCCCGATCTTCTCGATCGCGCCGAGGTCGCGCTTCATTGCAAGGACTGGCTCTATCTCAATCTCACGGGCATCCGCGCCACCGACCCCTCGGAAGCGAGTTTCACCTTCGGCAATTTCCGCACGCGGCAGTATGACGAAGCGGCGATCGATGCGCTCGGACTGTCCCGCCGCCGGTCGCTGCTGCCTGAAATCATCGATGGCACCGAGGTCACACATCCGCTTTCCGCCGATGCGGCGCGGGCCTGCGGGCTTCTTGCCGGTACGCCTGTCAGTCTCGGCTATGTCGACATGGTCATGACCGCGCTCGGCGCCGGCGTGCGCAGCGCGGGTCAGAACGCCGCCTGCTCGACCGTTGGCTCCACCGGCGTCCATATGCGCGCGAAGGCGGTGGCCGATGTGCAGCTCAATGCCGAGGGCACGGGCTATGTGATCGCCTTGCCGATGCCCGGGATCGTCACCCAGGTGCAGACCAATATGAGCGCCACGATCAACATCGACTGGCTGCTGCAAATGGCCGGCTCGCTGATGGCCGACGGCGGCAAGACGGTATCGCATGCCGATCTGATCGCCCGGATCGACAGTTGGTTCGCCGAGAGCCGGCCGGGCTCGGTGCTTTATCACCCCTATATCTCGGATGCCGGCGAGCGCGGTCCCTTCGTCAATGCCGCGGCTCGAGCTGGGTTCACCGGTCTTTCGATGCGTCACGGCTTTGCCGATCTGTTGCGCGCCGTCGTCGAGGGTCTCGGCATGGCGACGCGTGATTGCTATGCCGCGATGGGCGATATGCCCGAAGAGCTCAGGATTACCGGCGGCGCGGCGCGTTCGCGCGCACTTCGCGGTTGCCTGTCGGCGGCGGTCAATGCCCCGGTCAGGGTGTCCAGGCGCGAAGAGGCGGGTGCTGCTGGCGTTGCGATGATGGCGGCGGTCGCGATCGGCGCTTACCGCAACATGGACGATTGCATTGCCGAATGGGTGACGCCGCTGCTTGGCGAGGCCGAGGCGCCCGACAGCGAGCAGGCCGAGCGCTTCGAGCGCCTGTTCAAGGCCTATGTGATGGTGCGTGAGGCGGTAGCGCCCGCCTGGGATCAGCTGATCGCCACGCAATAACGGAAATCCCGCGCCGGGCCGCGACGTATGCGCGGCCGCGCTGAATGAATGTGTTGATGCAATGAGCATCCGAAGGAGCATGTTGATGACTGAGTCCGGAATGGTGGATCTGTTCGTGATCGGTGGCGGGATCAATGGTGCCGGCATCGCGCGCGATGCGGCGGGCCGTGGCCTGAAGGTCGTTCTGTGTGAGAAGGACGACCTGGCGCAGGGGACATCGTCGCGCTCCGGCAAGCTCGTCCATGGTGGCTTGCGCTATCTCGAATATTACGAGTTCCGGCTGGTGCGCGAGGCGCTCATCGAGCGCGAGGTGCTGCTGAACGCCGCCCCCCACATCATCTGGCCGATGCGCTTCGTGTTGCCGCATTCGCCGCAGGATCGCCCTGCCTGGCTCGTCCGTCTCGGCCTCTTCCTTTACGATCACCTCGGCGGCCGCAAGAAGCTTCCGGGCACCCGCACGCTCGATCTGCGCCGGGATCCCGAGGGAACGCCGATCCTCGATCAATACACCCGCGGTTTCGAATATTCCGACTGCTGGGTTGACGACGCGCGCCTCGTGGTGCTCAACGCGGTCGATGCCGCCGAGCGCGGTGCCGAGGTTCTGACCCGCACGGCAGCCGTCTCTGCCCGCCGCGAGAACGGCGGCTGGAGCATCACCACCAAGAACAGCGTCACCGGTGAAACCCGCAACTTCCGCGCCCGCTGTATCGCCAACGCGGCAGGTCCCTGGGTATCCGACGTCATCGGCCGCGTGGCCGGCGCTAACAGCAGCCGCAATGTCCGGCTGGTCAAGGGCAGCCATATCATCGTGCCGAAGTTCTGGGCGGGCTCCAACGCCTATCTCGTGCAGAACCACGACAAGCGCGTGATCTTCATCAACCCCTATGAGGGTGACAAGGCGCTGATCGGGACGACCGATATTTCCTACGAAGGCCGGGCCGAGGATGTCGCGGCCGACGAGAAGGAAATCGAATACCTGCTCACCGCCGTCAATCGCTACTTCAAGGAAAAGCTCCGCCGCCAGGATGTGCTGCACAGCTTCTCCGGCGTGCGTCCCTTGTTCGACGATGGCAAGGGCAACCCGTCAGCCGTGACGCGCGATTACGTCTTCGATCTCGAAGAGACCGGCAACGCGCCGCTTCTCAACGTCTTCGGCGGCAAGATCACCACTTTCCGCGAGCTCGCCGAGCGCGGCATGCAGCGCCTGAAGCATATCTTCCCGCAAATGTCCGATAACTGGACGGAGCACGCGGCACTTCCGGGCGGCGATATGCCGAAGGCCGATTACGAGACCTTCTTCAATGGCCTTAAGGAAACCTATCCCTGGATGTCGCGCACGCTCGCCGGGCACTATGGCCGTCTCTACGGCACCCGCACCCGCAAGATCGTCGGCGATGCAAAAGGTGTCGAAGGCCTTGGCCGTCACTTCGGTGGCCATCTCTATGAGGCCGAGGTTCGCTATCTCGTCTCGTCCGAGTGGGCGCTGACCCCTGAGGACGTGCTGAAGCGCCGTACCAAGCACTATCTGCACCTGACCGAGGCCGAGCAGGCCGCCTTTGCCGACTGGTTCGCCGGCGCGAATCTCGTTGCGGCCGCCTGAGGATACCGACATGGCATTGACCCTTTCCTTGAACACCAATCCGCTCGTCAATCGTTTCGCCGAGCCGGATGACCTGATCGAAACCGTGGCGCGGGATTTGCGCATTCGCGACCTGCAGCTCACCCACGAGTTCATCAATCCCAGCTGGCAGGCGCCCGTCATCCGCAGGCTGACCCGCAACATGTCCGCAGCACTCCAGCGCACCGGCGTCAGGGTGACCTCGGGCATGACCGGGCCTTACGGCCGCCTCAACCACTTCGGCCATCCCGATGCCGACGTTCGCCGCTACTATGTCGACTGGTTCAAGACCTTCGCCGATATCACCGCCGATCTCGGCGGGACCTCGATCGGAACGCAGTTCGCGATCTTCACCTACATGGATTTCGACGATCCCGCGCGGCGCGAGGAACTGATCAAGATCGCCATCGATTGCTGGGCCGAGGTTGCCGTGCATGCGAAGTCGGCGGGCCTCTCCTACGTTTTCTGGGAGCCGATGAGCATCGGCCGCGAGTTCGGCGAGACGATCGCCGAGTGCATGAAGCTGCAGGACCGTTTGACCGCCGCCGACATGGCCATTCCGATGTGGATGATGGCCGATATCGACCATGGCGACGTGACGTCGAGCAACCCCGATGACTTCGAGCCCTACGCCTGGGCGCGCGCCGTGCCCAAGGTCTCGCCGATCATCCACATCAAGCAGAGCCTGATGGACAAGGGCGGGCATCGGCCATTTACAGCCGAGTTCAATGCCAAGGGCCGCATCCAGCCGCCGGAGTTGCTCAAGGCGTTTGCCGAGGGCGGGGCTAAGGATAACGAGATCTGCCTCGAACTGTCCTTCAAGGAGCGCGAGCCGAACGATCGCCAGGTGATCTCGCAGATCGCCGAAAGCGTGGCGTTCTGGGCGCCCCACATCGACACCGGCATCGCCGACCTGCATATCTGACCGAAAGGCGAATCAACAAAAGAGGCGGGATATGCGCATGGCCAAATCGGGAGAAGACTGTCGATGAACGATCCGGAAGAATCGCTTGCGGTGCGAGCCGCCTGGCTGCATTACGCCGGCGGATTGACGCAGTCCGAGGTAGCCAAACGTCTCGGGCTGCCATCGGTGAAGACGCACCGCCTGATCGCGCGTGCGGTGGCCGAAGGTGTCGTCAAGATCAGCATCGAAGGCGACATCATCGAGTGCGTTGCGCTGGAGAACAGCCTCTCCGAACGCTTCGGCCTGCAATATTGCGAAGTGACGCCCTATGTCGGCGAAGACGAGTCGATCTTTCGCACACTCGGCCTTGCTGGTTCCA
Organism: Rhizobium sp. Rhizsp42; assembly: GCF_047304155.1. Taxonomy (NCBI): domain Bacteria; kingdom Pseudomonadati; phylum Pseudomonadota; class Alphaproteobacteria; order Hyphomicrobiales; family Rhizobiaceae; genus Rhizobium; species Rhizobium sp. Rhizsp42. Next base: position 88,788 of record NZ_JBGLYS010000022.1, read on the forward strand.
ACTTCCTGAAGCGCGAGATCGAGCGCGGCGAGAATGCCGTGATCGGGCTTGGCCATGGCCGCACGCTGTCGACAGCAGTGCATCTCCTGCCGCGCGTTTCCGCCCGTGACCTGCGCTTCGTCTCGCTTCTCGGCGGCTTGACCCGAAATTACGCGGCCAACCCCTATGACGTCATGCACCGCATCGCCGAAAAGACCGGCATGCCTGCTTATGTCATGCCCGTCCCGTTCTTCGCCAATACGGCGGAGGACCGCGAGGTGCTCTTGGCGCAGCGCGGCGTGAAGGAGGTGATGGATCTCGCCAATGCCGCCACGCTCAAGCTGGTCGGGCTCGGCACGGTCGATACGCAAGCGCAGCTTGTGCAATCGGGCATGATCGAGGCCCGCGAGATCAAGGAAGTGGCGGTCGCCGGCGGCGTCGGCGAAATCCTCGGCTACTTCTTCGATTCCAACGGCCGGATTCTCGACACCGCGCTGACCGAGCGAACGCTCTCGGCCAACCTGCCGCAACCAAGAACCGAGCGGCTGGTGGCGCTTGCGGGCGGCGGCGGCAAGGTCGAGGCCATCCGCGCCGTATTGCGCAGCGGCAGCCTCCACGGGCTCATTACCGACGAACGTACGGCGGAAGCGCTTCTGCGCTAGCCGGATGATCAGATAGACGACGATAGGGAATAGGATTGCAGATGGCCAACTCACCACGCTTCTGGATCGGCACCAGCTGGAAGATGAACAAGACGCTTGCCGAGGCGCAGAGCTTCGCGAGCGGGCTCAAGGCTGCGGATGGCGCGCGCGATCCGCGCATCCAGCGCTTCGTTATTCCGCCCTTCACGGCGGTGCGCGAGGTCAAGGCGATGCTGGCGGAGACGTCCGTCAAGGTCGGCGCGCAGAACATGCACTGGGCCGATGACGGCGCTTGGACCGGCGAGGTGTCGCCGGTGATGCTCAAGGACTGCAATCTCGACATCGTCGAGCTCGGCCATTCCGAGCGACGGGAGTTCTTTGGTGAGACCGACGAGACCGTCGGGCTCAAGACCGAAGCGGCCGTTCGTCATGGATTGATCCCTCTTATCTGCATCGGCGAGACGCTGGCCGATCGCGAAAGCGGCCGTGCCGCCGAGGTGCTGGCGACCGAGGTTCGCGGCGCCCTTTCCAAGCTGACCGGCGCGCAGAAGCAAGCCGAGATCCTGCTCGCCTACGAGCCGGTCTGGGCGATCGGCGTCAATGGCATTCCGGCGACGGCCGAATATGCCGATGCGCGCCAGGCAGAAATCATTGCCGTTGCCGAGGAAGTGCTGGGTCGCCGCATTCCTTGCCTCTACGGCGGCTCGGTCAACCCTGGCAATTGCGAAGAACTCATCTCAAGCCCACATATAGACGGGCTTTTCATCGGCCGTTCGGCCTGGAACGTCGAAGGTTATCTCGACATCCTCGCGAAATGCGCCGCCAAACTTGACGCCAAACTCGAAGGAGAAAAAGCATGAAACTGGCAATCGCAGGAGACAGCGCGGGCGAAGGCCTCGCCAAGGTTCTCGCCGACCATCTGAAGGACCGCTATGAGGTGTCCGAAGTCTCGCGCACGAGCGCGGGCGCCGATGCGTTCTACGCCGGCCTGTCCGACCGCGTTGCGTCGGGCGTGATCGACGGCACCTATGACAAGGCGATCCTCGTATGCGGCACCGGCATCGGCGTTTGCATCTCCGCCAACAAGGTTCCGGGCATCCGCGCCGCGCTGACCCACGACACCTACTCCGCCGAGCGCGCCGCGTTGTCGAACAACGCCCAGATCATCACCATGGGTTCGCGCGTCATTGGACCTGAATTGGCCAAGGCTATCGCCGACGCGTTCCTGGCGCAGACCTTCGACGAAAACGGCCGCTCCGCCGGCAACGTCAAGGCGATGAACGAACTCGACGCGAAGTACAATCAGCGTTGATTGAATAGGAGATACGGTCCGCCTCTCGCGGGCCGTATCTTCCATGAGCGCGTCGACGAAGTCCGCGTTCATCCGGCAGCCCTTCTATCGTCTGCCAAGCTTTCCCGCACGAATATCCAAACGCCACCGAAAACGACAATCGCCAAGCGCGTCGTTTTCATAAGCTCGTGACATCAAAGGGCGGCTATGCCGGCTCTGATGATTTGAGACGGAGCGCCCTGTGGCAAACGAATTTTCATTCCCGCTTTCTCGCCGCCAAGCAATGCTTGCCGGAGCAACGATTTCATTCGCGATGGCCACCCCAGCCTTCGCCGCGAAGCAAAAGACACCACACACTGCAAAAGGAGCAACTCCCATGACCGGAAACTTTGTGAAGACGAAAGATGGCGTTGAAATCTTCTTCAAGGATTGGGGTCCGAAGGACGCCCAGCCGATCGTTTTCCACCATGGCTGGCCGCTCTCGTCCGATGATTGGGACGCGCAGATGCTATTTTTCGTCAGCAAGGGCTACCGTGTCGTTGCTCATGATCGTCGTGGCCACGGGCGTTCCGCGCAGGTAAGCGACGGTCATGACATGGACCACTATGCCGCCGATGCCTCCGCCGTTGCCGAACACCTTGATCTGCGCAACGCGGTCCACATCGGTCACTCCACCGGCGGCGGTGAAGTTGCTCGCTATGTCGTCAAGTATGGCCAGCCACAGGGCCGTGTTGCCAAGGCAGTGCTGGTCAGCGCCGTTCCCCCGCTGATGCTGAAGACACCGGGCAACCCGGATGGCACGCCAATGGAAGTCTTCGATGGCTTCCGCGCGGCGCTCGCCGCCAACCGCGCCCAGTTCTACATCGACGTCGCCTCCGGTCCCTTCTACGGGTTCAACCGGCCTGGCGCGAAGGTATCACAGGGCGTGATCGACAACTGGTGGCGGCAGGGCATGATGGGCTCGGCCAAGGCGCATTATGACGGCATCAAGGCGTTCTCAGAGACGGACCAGACCGAGGATCTGAAGGCGATCACCGTTCCAACGCTGGTGTTGCAGGGCGATGACGACCAGGTCGTGCCCTACAAGGATGCCTCGCTGTTGCAGGCGAAGCTTTTGAAGAACAGCACGCTGAAGGTCTATCCCGGCTTCTCGCACGGCATGCTGACGGTGGATGCGGATGTCATCAACCCTGATCTGCTGGCCTTCATCAAGGCCTACCCGGGTATCGATCAATCACTCTGGCGTATGTGGCCGGCTCATGTCGTGGGCTACGCACGCCAGGGTGCGCATTTGCCTTTCCGGCAAGACCGATTGCGATTCTCGGATGCCTCTTATGCAAATTTATCTCTGCTCATTATCCAGGCAATGAGATAAATAATTGGGCATTCAAAAAGGAGAAATGCAATGAAAATCGCCAACAGGATTGTCGAGTATTTTCAGCTCGGCAAAGCATACCGTGAACTTTCCCGCCTTGACGACGCTGCCCTCAAGGACATCGGTGTTAACCGCTCTGATTTGAAGCGTCGCGTATACGGTCGCTGATCAACCTCACGACCTGATTGCTTCCGAAGGGCCTGCTCAAGCGGGCCTTTGTTTTTTCTCCCAGTACCAAGCCACGTACATTCTCTTCCGGTCGTGCTTGATGGCCTTCAAGCGGGCCTTTATCGAACGGATGTCTTCCTTCTCGCAGGCAGCCCAGACGAATGTATCGTCGGTCATCGAGCCAATCGCGGTCTCGACCTCCTCGCGGAGAGTATTGCCTTCGCCGGCTCCATAGCTTCGGCGATGCAACCAGCGGACAGCAAGCGCGGCGCCGGATGGCAGTGGCTGCTCTTCCGACTTATCCGCGACTTCGATAATCGCCTGAATTCGCGTGCCCGCGGGCATCTCGGCAACGATGCGCGCGATGGCGGGGAGGGCACTTTCGTCTCCGGCCAACAGCAGATTTCCTGCCTCGGGAAGCGCTCCACCTCCTGGACCAAGCAAGGCCACCCGGTCTCCCGGCAGGGCATCGCGAGCGAAATCCGCTCCAGGCGTTTCGACGCCGGCAGAGCTATGCTGCAGAAAATCGATCCAGAGCTCGCCGCGTTCGATATCAACCGCGCGGATCGTGTAGACGCGGACCAATAAGGCGTCCTCGCCCTCCGGCCAGGCAACACGACCGTCCTCGCGCAGGCCCGGCCATACGGGCCGGCGGCCTCTGGGCGGGACGAGCAGGCGAACATGCATCTCGCCACCGATGAACGGCCTGACATCGGCGCAGCTGAATTTAACCCGGCGCATATGCGGCGTGACATTCTCGGCCGAGACAACCGTTGCCTCGTGGATATTGGGCAATTGCGCAAGCGCTGCGGATTGGGACCAGGACAGCTCTAGCGCATCGTCACCAGCGAAGTAGAACAGATGCTCGGCAATGCTGGTCCGGCTCATCTGCAATGCTTGTTGTGAAGGGCAAGTCAGTTCTATCGATAGTCGCTGATCGTCGATGCGTATGTCGGCGCAACCAAGCTTGCTGGTGAGTAGCGCCCCGTTCTCCGTGCGCCTCACATCCGCATGTTCGACGAAGTGCTCGCAGATCTCGCTCAGCATCTGGGCGGCGTCCCTCGGAATAGCGATGCCGGAGAGCTTGAATTCCTGGGTGGTGTTCATTTCACCTTCTCCTTTGCGCTCACGCTCGGCGCCATGTGGTTGCGACCGATCGGAAGCATGATGGGGCGGCCGGATGTGGGATCGATGATGATGCGGCTCTCAAGCCCAAAGACCTGCCGGACGTTGTCTTCGGTCAAGACCTGTTCCGGCGCGCCCGTGACGTGCACGCGACCATCGCTCATCGCAACGAGATAGTCCGCGTAGCGCGCGGCGAGATTGAGATCGTGGAGCACCATGACGACGGTGGTGCCGCGTTCCCGGTTGAGATCGGTCAGGAGATCGAGGACTTCGATCTGATGGCTGATGTCGAGGAACGTCGTGGGTTCGTCCAACAGAAGAATATCGGTGGCTTGCGCCAGCGCCATGGCGATCCACACGCGCTGGCGCTGGCCGCCGGACAATTCGTCAACAGCCCGATCGGCGAGTTCCGCCGTGTTTGTCGCCGCAAGAGCGCCATCCACCGCCTCATCGTCCTTGCTGCTCCAGCGCGAGAAAAGGCTTTGATGCGGATGCCGGCCGCGGCTGACGAGGTCGGCAACCGTGATGCCTTCCGGTGCGACCGGCGACTGGGGAAGCAGCCCCAGGGTGCGCGCCAGCTCTCGTGGCGGTGTCTTGTGGATGGATTTCCCATCGAGAAGCACCTGTCCCGCGATGGGCGACAGAAGCCGCGACATCGCTCGGAGCAGAGTGGACTTACCGCAGGCATTGGCGCCGACGATCACGGTTATCTTGCCGGGCGGGACAGCGAGGTCGAGGCCGTGCAGGATTTCCGTTTCGCCGTAGCCCGCAGAGAGATTGCCTGCTGTCAGAGTGCGAGCCATCATAGGGAACCTCCGGTCCGGTTGACGCGGACGATCAGGAAAATCAGATAGGGAGCGCCGAGTGCGCCGGTCACCACGCCAACAGGATAGCGGCCGGGTAACAGGAACTGCCCGATGTAATCGCCGCCGAGCACCAAGACGGCGCCGATCAGCGCCGAGGGGACGAGGAGCGATCCGCTGCCGCCGACGATGCGGGCGGCGATCGGACCGGCAAGGAATGCGACAAAGGCGATAGGGCCAGTCACGGCCGTCGCTGTTGCGATGACGCCGACGGCACCGATGATGATCATGATGCGGGTTCGCGATACGCGCACTCCGAGTGCCGCCGCCGTATCATCGCCAAGCCGGAGCGCCTCAAGGTCTCGGCTCCGGCTCAAGAGAAGACCGCCGAAGACGATGAGCGACAAGAGAAGCGGCGCAGCCTGGCCAAGCTGCACGCCGTTGACGCTGCCCGTCAGCCAGCGCATAGCCTCCTGCAGGTTCCACGCCGGCGCCTGCGACAGGATATAGGAGATGATGCTCTCCAGCATGGCCGAGACCGCGATCCCGACCAGAACCAGACGCGTCCCCGCCACGCCGTTTCGTGACGAGAGGCCGTAGACCAAGAGGGCAACGCCAAGCCCCGCGACCACCGCGAAGATCGAAACGAATGGTCCCTTCATCGACAGCACGATGATCGCGAACACGGCCGCTGCGCCGGCGCCCGAGCTTATGCCGATAATATCGGGGCTGGCGAGCGGATTGCGCAGCATGACCTGAAAAGCCACGCCGCCGAGACCGAAACTCAAGCCGGCGAGAATGGCAAGCACGGCGCGCGGCAAGCGCAGCTGACCGACCGTAAAGCTCGCGCCCGGTACGTTCTCTCCCATCAGCACGCGAAGAACATCGCCCGGCGGTGTCACCGTCTGCCCGACAGAGAGCGTGAACGCAAAGATGGCGATGACGAGCAGCAGAAGCGCAAGCACAACGGACGCATGCCTGCGACCGCGGCGGCGACGGCTGGTGGCGATCAAACCTGATATGGCCGAAGGCATGGTCACAGTTCACGAACCCTTTGGCGTCTGACGATCCATATGAAGAACGGCGCGCCGATCAGGGCGGTGACAACGCCGACATCGAGCTCGGCCGGACGAGCGACGATGCGTCCGACGATATCGGCGGCAAGGAGCAGGCACGCGCCGCCGATGGCGGAGAAGGGGAGGAGCCAACGGTGATCGACGCCGATCAGCAGCCGGCAGAGATGCGGGACGACGAGGCCTATGAAGCCGATCGGTCCGCAGATTGCCGTTGTCGCGCCGCAGAGCAGAATTGCGCCAAGCGCGCCCATGCCGCGCGCCACTGCCACACGTTCGCCGAGCCCGGCCGCCAGATCGTCGCCCAGCGCAAGCGAGTTGAGTTTCCGGGCGGAAAGAAAGCTGATCGCAAACCCCACCGCCAGGAAAGGCAGAACCGGCACGATCCGCTCAAAGGCCGCCCCGCCGACGCCGCCGATCTGCCATGAGCGTATGCCGCCGGCGATATCGACGCGTGGCAGAACGACGGCAATCACCATGGAGGCGAAGGCGACCGAGGTCGCAGCGCCAGCAAGCGTCAGCTTCAGCGGCGTCGCGCCGCCACGGCCCAACGAGCCGATGGTGTAGACGAAGCAGGCAGAGCAGCCGGCACCAACAATCGCTGTCCAGACATAGGCTTCGGCGGAGGCGATGTTGAACCATGCGACGCCGACGACCACGGCAAGCGAGGCGCCCATGTTGACGCCGAGGATACCGGGATCGGCCAGCGGGTTGCGCGTCACGCCCTGCATGATCGCACCCGCAAGCCCAAGCGCGCCGCCGGCAAGCATGGCGAGGACAGTACGCGGGACGCGAACGGCAACCGCAGCCTGGCCGATATCATCGACATGTCCGAAGAGCGCCGCGCCGATATCGCTCCACGGCACCTGACGCGTGCCGACGGTGATCGACAGCGCAAGCAATGCCAGGAGCAGCACGAATAGACCCGCCAGCCACAGGCCCCGGGCGCCGTTCGACCGTGCGGCGATGGCCGCCGGCGCGACCGTCTTTCTCGATGAAGTCATTTCGACTTTTCCACGCCCTCGGCAAGCAAAGCGACATAGTCCTTCAGCACCCAGGAGATCGAGAGCGGTGTGGGATTTGCGGCTGTCCCGACGCTGTTTGCGCCGAGAATAACAATCGCCCCCTTTTCGACAGCCGGCATCTTGGACATCAGCAGGTTTGCCGTGACCGCCGACAGCAGTTTCGTATTGCCATAGGTCACGACGAGATCGACGTCGTCAAACATGTCGATGCGCTCGGCGCTTATCGAGCCCGAGAATTTGCCAGGTTGCGAGACATCGACAACGCTCTTCGGGCTCTCGAGCCCGAGATCCGTGAAGAATTTCACGCGTGTATCGTTGGTCGTGTAGAAGTTGATTGTACTGAGGTCGAGTGGGTTGAGATGCGTGACGAACATGGCCTTCTTGCCGCGAATCTCCGGGTGCGTGGCAACAGCCGATGCGATCTCGCCTTCGATCTTCTTGATCAGCGCCTCGCCCTCCGGCGCCATCCCCATCCCGGCGCTATTGAGGCGGATCATCTCGCGCCAGTCGGTGGACCAAGCGGCGTCAGGGTAGGCGACAACCGGGGCGATCTGGCTCAGCGTATCGTAATCGGCCTGGCTGAGTCCGGAGTATGAGGCGAGGATGACGTCGGGATGCGTGGCCGCGACCGCCTCGAAGTCGATACCATCCCCCTCGTCGAACAGCACGGGCTTGTCGGCGTGAAGTTCCTTCAGCCTCTCAGCGACCCAGGGCAAAAGACCATCACCGTTATCATCGCCGAAATTGGCTTTCGCAAAGCCCACGGGCACGACGCCAAGCGCGAGCGGCACCTCGTGGTTCGCCCAGGCGACGGTGGCGATCCGTTCAGGCTTTTTCAGGATGATCGTCGTGCCGAGCGCGTGCTTTATGGTGATGGGGTAGGTGACGCCCTCATCGGCGAACGCGCCGCGAATGGGCATCATCAATGCGCATATCACCACCGCGAGGGTAAGGCGCCAGAACCGAAACATTGTGCAAACTCCGCCGAACGTATAAGTGGACCCTCACTTTCAGGTTAAGGCGTGAGCGTCAACGGCAATGCGTTTGTCGAATGGCCAGGCAGGCGAGATTCCCATGGTATCCTACAAAACGCGGAAAACTTACAATACTAGACAATCTCGCTCAAGTTAGAGGCTGTGACCGGGGATGTAGACGAGACCATGCCGGCTGGCGACTGCTTCGCGCATTTCGCAACGTCGTCTGGTGCGTTCCCCTGCAACCGGCATGCACTTTCGGTCTCCACCGGGTGTCTACCATGGTGAAATCAGCTTCTGGAACGCGAATATGAATATCGAAACAAAAGGCCTGCGCTCTCAACGAACCCGTCTTCGCTGGCGCAAGGCGGTGCTGCTGGGATGCACGGCCATCAGCGCTCTTGCTCCTGCCGTCTCCTTTGCGCAGGACGCATCCAGCTCGGATTCCGCGACGACGCTGGCGCCGATCGTTCTGGAAGGGCGCAAGGCCTCGGGCACCAGGATCGATACCAGTAACGATTCGAAGTCGATCGTCGCCACGCAGACCACCGGCGCCGGCAAGTTGGCGACCGAGATTCTGGACACGCCGGCCTCCGTTTCGGTCATTACCTCCAAAGAAATCGAGGAGCGCAATGCCGACACGATGGAGAAGGTGGTGCAGTACACCTCGGGTGTCGTCACCGACTTCTACGGTTCGGACGATCGTTTCGACTATTTCGATATTCGCGGTTTCACGCCCTACACCTATCGCGACGGGTTAGCGATCGGCAGAACGTTTGCAGGTGTCCGGGAGGAGCCCTATGCATTTGAACGCATCGAGATCCTGAAGGGCGCCAGCTCCTCAAGCTTCGGTTCGGCGGAACCGGGCGGCTCTGTCAACTACGTCACCAAGACGCCAAAGTCGGAGCGTTTCGGCGAAATCTATGCGACCGGCGGCTCTTTCTCCCACAAGGAAACCGGCTTTGATTTCGGTGACAACATCACCGCGGATGACACGCTGTCCTATCGCCTGACCGGCAAATTGCAGCGTGCGGACGACGAGTACGATTTCTCTCAGAACGACGAGAACTTCATCATGGGCGGCCTGACATGGCGCCCGACCGCCGCGACGAACCTGACTGTGGTCTTCGATCACCTGGACAAGGATGGCGTTCCCGGCAGCGGCGGCCATCCACTCGGCACCGATTTCGACCGGAGCGTCTTCTTCGGCGAGCCGGACTACTATTTCAACTCGACGAACCGCAACACTCTGAACGTGATGTTCGACCACGACTTCGACAACGGTCTGAGCTTCAGCTCCAAGGCGCGTTACAGCCAGTCGAACGATGGTTTCGGCAGCGCCTATATCGGAAGCACGCCGACCGACGGTTCAACAACAGCCGGCCGCTACTTCTTCGGTAACGAGAGGTCGAACGAGCAGTTCATCATCGACGCGAACCTTGCCTACGAAGCAAATTTCGATGACGTCGAAAGCCGGACGCTTCTCGGTGGCGAGTACAACGCGTTCAAATCGGACAGCGACAATTTCTACACGGGGGCACCTTCGATCGACTGGCTGAATCCAGTCTACACGGGTGGCCCTGGCCCAATGTCGCCTTACTCGAGCACCCTGAACGACCAGAAGACGGCCGCAGTGTATCTGCAGCAGGATCTGACGTTTTTCGACCGGCTGACGGTCAGCGTCGGCTTGCGCAATGACTGGCTCGACCTCGACGAGACGAACCAGCTCACCGGCGTGACCACCTCCGGCACTCATAGCGAATTCACCAAGCGCATCGGCGTCAGCTACAAGCTGACCGACGAATGGGCGACCTATGCGAGCTACGCCGAATCCGCTGCTCCGCCCGCAGCCGGGGCCGATCCGACGACCGGAAAACAGTACGAAGTCGGCGTCAAATACAAGCCCGACGCATTTCCTGCCTTGTTCACCGCTTCGGTCTACGACCTGACCAAGGGCAACATCACCGTCGCCGATCAGGTCACTTATCTTCCGATCACGGTCAACAAGGTCCGGCACCGCGGCTTCGAATTCGAAGCCAAGGCGGAGATGACGGACAACATCAACCTGATCGCCAGCTACAGCTACATCGATTCCCGTATCGACGAGCCGGGCGGCGTGAACGACGGCAACCGCTTGATGCGCGTTCCCAAGCATTTCGCTTCGGTGTGGGGTACCTATACGCTGGAAGGCGATGGCCCTCGCGGCGACATGACCTTTGGTCTCGGCGCGCGCTACACTGGCGCCTACTTCACCAACATCACCAACACGATTTCAGCCGACAGCGCGGTCGTGTTCGATGCCGCCTTCACCTACAAGTTCGCCGAGAACACGACGCTCCAGCTGAACGCCAGCAACCTGTTCGACGAAAAGCACGTCGCCAGCAAGGATGGTGGCGCGGTCTACTACAATCCCGGCCGCACGATCATGGCAACGCTGCGCCAGACCTGGTGATCGAACCTTGAAAACACGGACTGTCCCGCCCGCCATGTGCCGGCGGGACTTTCGCCTTAGATACCCTGACGAATTCGCCGCCAGGCAGCCGGTGTTTCGCCAACGATCTGTCTGAAGACCTTGGTGAAATGCGCCTGATCGGAGAAGCCGAGCTGGGCCGCCACGCCGGCAACCGTCACGCCCTCGTCCAGCAAGGTTCTTGCGAGGTCGATGCGCTTGGCAAGCTGCCATTGTAGCGGGGTCTTGCCGGTGGTCTGCTTGAAAACGGTGGCGAACCAGCTCTCCGACAAGCCGACCGTCGCCGCCATGTCGGCGACGGACATTCGGTAATCGCTTGTCCTGTCCATGCGAGCGTTGAGCCTGTTCATCTGCGCCTGCGTCATGCGGCCATCGCGTTTCTCGCTGCCTTCGTCCGGCAGGTCGAGAAGTCCCGTGACGATGCTGCCAATCAGGCTTTCGGCATAGAGGGCATGCCGCGACGGCTTCGATATCTCGTCGACGAGCAGCCCGCCCAACGTCTGCACGGCGCCCGCATCCTGGATCTCCACCGGCCGGCGCAGGGCCGATAGCGCGGCCGAGCTGCCAAGCGAAGGCGATAGAAACTTCAAAATCCGGTCCTTGTGCATATGCAGGTTCAGGTGTGAGAACCGGTGCGTGGATCGGCTGGTGGTCCACATCGGCACTCCAGCAGGCACGTAGATGGCACGGGTCATCGATCGGGCATTGTTGGAGAAGTCGCCGTTCTGGTTCGACACATGGATCTGAGATGAGACGTCGTTGAAGAAGATCATGATGCGCGGATCATCGGCCAGATAATAGCCCTTCGCCCCAGACTGGCTTTCTGCTTCCCAGTAGGCGCTCACCAGGCCATCGAACTGGCGCCATTTCACCGGAGCAACAACCCGAATTCCCTCGGTGTGCCATTTCATCGTGTGCCAGAAAGCCAATGCCAAGATCCGTTTACGCTGAGATGGCGGCGCATGCGCACGGCATGACCCTTGCGCCATCTCTTAATCATCCACGCCCTTGCCACACCAAGGCGCATATCGAAAGAAAGATGATTTTAATACTCATATTTATTAGCAATAACAAGAGCGGAGAGCATCTCCCCGGCTGAACACCTTCAGCGCCGCATCATTCGAACAGGTCGGGATTGTCCGCCTCGATCTGCGGCAAATCCGACAAGATCCCATTGAGATGCGCGCGCATAGCGCCAGCGGCGGCGTCCGCGTCGCGTCCGTCGATCGCCGTAATGATCGCCTCGTGCTCCGCAATCAGCCGCATCATGGAATCGGGGTGGCGAAGCTGCAGATTGCAGACGCGGTCCATATGGGCCTTGATATCGGCGATGGCGTTCCAGGCCAGGCTGCAGCCGGCGCCTTCGGCAATCGCGATATGGAACTGCTCGTCCTCGCGCCGGAATGCGTTGTGATCGTGCGCCTCCATGGCCATCCGCTGCTTGCCGATGATCGTATCGATCCGGCGGCGCGTCCAGCTGTCGAAGCTCTCGCTGGCGCGCCGCGCAACGGCGGTCTCCAGCGCCTCGCGCACGAAACGCGCCTCCATCATCTGCCGCGCCGAGATTCGGACGACGACGGTGCCACGGTTGGGGCGCACGTCAACCAGCTTCGACCTCCCGAGCGCGATCAGCGCCTCGCGCACCGGCTGTCGCGAGACGCCCATGCGGGTCGCGATCTCCTGCTCGGAGAGCCGCGTTCCCGGCGCCAGTTCCAGCTTGATGATCTGCTCGCGCAGGTCGCGTTCCACCTGCGCCGCAGCGGTTTCGCCGGTCTCAATCTTCAAGGATTCGAGGTTCATGTCTTTCGTCGCCGTCATCCGTTGACATCCAATTTAAACCACCATACAGTACCATACAATTCAAACGCAACATAAATCCGGTGGCCTAAAGCCGGGAAGAAAGGGAGGGCCGGCACGATGTGTCGGCTTGGAGGGAAACGTGCTGTCCAATTTCATTGCGCCTGATTCCAGTGATCCGCGGCTGAACATTAAATCCCGCTACCAGATGCTTGTCGATGGCAAGTCGGTGGATGCCGCATCCGGCCGCACGATTGATCGTGTCAGCCCCGGTCACGCGGGCGTCGTGGTCGGCACCTGGCCGGAAGCTTCGGCCGATGATGTACGTTTGGCCGTTGCCGCCGCCCGCCGCGCCTTCGATACCGGCCCGTGGCCGCGCATGTCGGGTGCGGAGCGCTCGCGCCTGATGTTCAAGGTGGCCGATCTGATCCTCAAAAATCAGGAAGAGCTTGCGCTGGCCGAAAGCCTCGAAGTCGGCAAGCCGATCGCCCAGGCGCGCGGCGAGATCGGCTTCTGCGCCGACCTCTGGTCCTATGCCGCAGGCCAGGCGCGCGCTCTGGAAGGCCAGGCTCACAACAACATCGGCGATGATCGCTTAGGCCTGGTGCTGCGCGAAGCCGTTGGCGTCGTCGGCATCATCACGCCGTGGAACTTCCCCTTCATCATCGCATCCGAGCGCGTGCCGTGGGCGATTGGCGCGGGCTGCACCGTCGTCCTCAAGCCGTCCGAATTCACCTCCGGCACCTCGATCCGCATGGCGGAACTGGCGCGTGAGGCCGGCATTCCCGATGGCGTGTTCAACGTCGTCACCGGCTATGGCGATCCGGCCGGCCAGCTGCTCGCCGAAGACCCTGGCGTCGACATGGTCGCCTTCACCGGCTCCGTACGTGTCGGCACAAAGCTCGGCGAGATCGCGGCACGTAGCGTCAAGCGTGTCGGGCTGGAGCTCGGCGGCAAGGGTCCGCAGATCGTCTTCGCCGACGCGGACCTCGAGGCCGCCGCCGATGGCATCGCCTATGGCGTCTATCACAATGGCGGCCAATGCTGCATTTCAGGCAGCCGACTGCTGGTTCAGGAAGGCATTCGTGACGCATTGATGGAGCGCCTGCTCGACATCTCGCGCAAGGTAACCTTCGGCGATCCGCTGAACGACCGCACCAAGATCGGCGCGATGATCTCGGAAGCCCATGTCGGCAAGGTCCATTCCTACGTGGAAGCCGGCATTGCATCCGGTGCGGAACTGCTGCTCGGCGGCGAGCGCGTCGGAAAGGACACCGGCATTTACTACGCACCCACCGTCTTCGCAGGCGTGAAGCCGGAGATGTCGATCGCCCGTGAGGAGATCTTCGGGCCGGTGCTTTCGACCTTGACCTTCAAGACCGCGGACGAGGCCGTCGCGCTCGCCAATGCCAGCGAGTTCGGCCTGTCCGCCTCGGTCTGGTCCACCAACCTCGAAAACGCCATGCAGAGCATCCGCCGCATTCGCGCTGGGCGCTGCTGGATCAACAGCGTCATCGACGGCACGCCGGAGCTGCCGATCGGCGGCTACAAGAAAAGCGGCCTCGGCCGCGAACTCGGCCGCTATGGCTTCGATGAATATTCCCAGTTCAAGGGCGTGCACGTGACGTTCGGGCGACCGGCGCCGTGGTTCGGCTAAAGCATGTCTCCCGAAAGTGGTCACCGGTTTCGGGATAAAGACATGCGACGAAACAAGAAGCTGAAGCGCATCAGCGAATCTGAAAGATCGCGACGCGCTTCAGGGAAATAAAGGGATAGGACGTTTCCGCTTTTGGGAGAAGGCGGGACGTCTGGGAGGAAAATCTCGGCCGGCGTGATCTTTGGTCGGAGCCCGCCAGCCGAGACTTGGGTCTTTCGACCCACATTGCACATCCATAAGGGAGGATACGCAAATGAAATTGACCAGGTTGAAAACCGCAGCACTCGCCGCGGGTATCGCCACGATGATGACATCTACGGCATTGGCCGCCGACGTCAAGGCAACGATGATCATCTATCTCGATCCGAGTGTCCAGTTCTTCAACCCCGTGGTGAAAGGCGCCAAGGACGCGGCGGCACAGTTCGGCGTCGATCTCGACGTGCAGTACGCCAACAACGATCCGGTCCGCCAGAACGATCTGATCGAAAGCGCCACGGCAGCAGGCGTCGATGGCATCGCCGTCGCCATCTCCTCGTCGGATGCCTTCGACGATAGCATCTGCGCGGCGGTCAAGGCCGGCATCGTCGTCATCGGCTTCAACAATGACGACCTCGAAGGCGCCAAGGGCAATTGCCGCCAGGCCTATGTCGGCATGAACGAGTTTTCTTCCGGCTACGAGCTCGGCAACCGGATGATCAAGGAATTCGGCCTGAAATCCGGCGACGTCGTCTTCAACCCGCGCGAAATCCCCGAGGCGAGCTTCGCGGTCGCGCGTGGCGGCGGCATCGAGAAGGCGATGAAGGAAAACGGCATCAAGGTCGAGACGGTTCGCGCCGGGCTTGATCCGGCCGAGGCGCAGAACATCATGGCGCAGTTCCTGATTGCCAACCCCAACGTCAAGGCCGTGTTCGGCACGGGCTCGGTCACCTCGACCGTCGGCGCCGGCGCTATCAAGGACGCGGGCGTGAAGGTTCCGTTCGGCGGCTTCGACCTCGCGGTCGAGATCGTCAATGCAGTCGAGTCAGGCGCGATGTTCGCGACCATGGACCAGCAGCCCTACCTGCAGGGCTATTACCCTATCGCCCAGATCGCGCTCTCGAAGAAGTACGGACTGACCCCGACCGACGTCGACACCGGCCAGGGCGCCTTCCTCGACAAGTCGCGCATCAGCTCGGTCAAGCCGCTGATCGGCAGCTTCCGCTAACCGCGTTTCGTGGGAGCCTGCCGGCGATGTCGGCAGGTTCTCCGTCTCCAATCGATCGAGTACCAGACCGTGACACCAATTCTTGAGACAAGTGCCGCGCCCCGGTCGCGGACGCAGAAACAACCGATGATCCGGCAGATCATGGCGATGCCGGCAGGCGCGATCTTCCTCGTCTTCATGACGCTGCAGATCGTCTGCATCGCAGGCGCCTTGCTCTATCCCGATCAGTTCCGCTACCTCTCGCCGCAAAACCTGACGATCCTGATGAAGGCTATCCCCGTGCTCGGCTGCCTGGCGCTCGGCGCCGGTGTGCTGATGATTGCGGGCGAATTCGATCTCTCCATCGGCTCCGTTTACACCTTCACCGCCATCCTGATGGCAAGCCTCGTCGGCGCCGGAATGAGCGCCTTCATAGCCGCCCCGCTCGGCGTTCTCGCCGGCATCATGATCGGCCTGCTCAACGGCCACATCACGCTGCGCTTCGGGCTGCCGTCCTTCATCGTGACCCTTGGCGGCCTTTTGTTCTGGCGCGGCGCAGTGCTGCTCTATAACGGCGCGGTCCAGGTTCGCTTCGATCCGGAACCGATCTTCACCAGCCTGTTCTCAGGCACGCTGCTCGGCATCAACGCCGCCTTCATCTGGATCGTGCTCTTCGTCGTCGGTTTCCACTACCTCGTCCACCGTCACCGCTTCGGCAACCATGTGTTCGCCACCGGCGGCAATCGCGGCGCTGCGGAAGCGATCGGCATCAACACCAACCGCGTCAAGCTCGTGGCCTTCGCGATTGCCGGCGGCATGGCGGCAGTGGCCGGCATCATTGCAACGGCCCGCGTCGGCAGCGTGCAACCGGGGCAGGGCGCAGGACTGGAACTCCAGGCGATCGCCGCCTGCGTCATCGGCGGACTGTCTCTGCGCGGCGGACGAGGGTCGATCATCGGCATCTTCCTGGGCGTGCTGCTGATCCACACCATCACCGACGTGCTGCTTCTCCTGCGCGCACCGGGCTTCTATCTCGACATGTTCATCGCGACGCTGATCGTGCTGGCCGCCATCTTCAACCATCTTATCGAGCGGCGAGGTCTTGCGTGATGTCGGCCCCCAATCTTCTTGAACTGCACAACATCTCGAAAAGCTTCGGCGCGCTGACCGCGCTGCGCAATCTAAGCTTCCACATCGGCGAAGGCGAAGTGGTGGGGTTGCTCGGCGACAACGGCGCCGGCAAGTCGACGACCGTCAACCTGATCTCCGGCATCCACAAGCCGACGGACGGTTATCTCAGCGTCGATGGAAAGAAGACGGCATTCACCTGCCGCTCTGATTCCGCCGATGCCGGTATCGAAACCATCTATCAGCATACGGCGCTGGTGGATTCGCTCTCGATCACCCGCAACATCTTCATGGGCCGCGAACTCACCGATCGCTTCGGCTTCCTGCGCCAGCGCGAAATGCGCGAGATCGCCATGGAGGTGTTGCAGAACGCCGTCCACATCTCCGGCATCGATAGCCCCGATACGCTCGTCGGTAATCTCTCCGGCGGCCAGAAGCAGGCGGTCGCCATCGCCCGCGCCGTCTATTTCAAGAAACGCGTGCTGCTTCTCGACGAGCCGACCTCGGCGCTCTCGGTGCGCGAGACGGAAGCGCTCTTGAACCAGGTGTTGAAGCTCAAGGCGGAGAACGTCTCCAGCGTGCTTGTGACCCACAACATCTATCACGCCTATCAGGTCTGCGACCGCTTCGTGATCATGAGCCACGGCACCAAGGTGTTCGATGTCGACAAGGCGGACACGACGATCAACCAGCTGACCGAATATGTCGTGCTCACCTGATCCCACCCAACAGACGGAAGGGGCATAGCCCGTGACCATTTCAGTATCAGTACGCCAGGTCGTCGGACCAGAGGACGCCGCAAGGCGTGACACGCAGGGCCTGCGCGACGGCTTTGTGATCGAGAACCTGTTTCGCCCCGGCGAAGCAAATCTCACCTACAGCCACCTCGACCGCATGATCGTCGGCGGCGTGGTGCCGACTGTGAAGCCTCTGGAGATCGCTGCCATCGCCGAGACCGGCACGGAGCGCTTTCTCGACCGCCGCGAGGCCGCCATCGTCAACATCGGCGGCGCAGGCACGGTCAGCGTAGGGGGTAAGGCTTACGAACTGGGCTTCCAGGAAGCGCTCTATATCGGAATGGGCGAGGGAGCGTTGAGCTTCGCAAGCCGCGATCAAGGCGAACCGGCGCTCTTTTACCTCTTGAGCGCACCCGCGCATCGGACCTGCCCGACTGTTCATATCACCCGCGAGATGGCGAGGAAGGTGGTCGTGGGTTCGGCGGAGGAATCCAACGCCCGCACCATCAATCAATACGTCCACCCCGATGTCTGCGACAGCTGCCAGTTGCTCGTCGGGCTGACCATGTTCGAGCCGGGTTCGGTCTGGAACACCATGCCGGCGCATGTTCACGATCGGCGTATGGAGGTCTATCTCTATTTCGGCATGCAGGAGCAGACGCGCATCTTCCACTTCATGGGAGAACCCAGCGAAACGCGGCATGTCGTGCTGAAGAACCATGATGCGGTGCTGTCGCCCGGTTGGTCGATACATTCGGGTGCAGGAACCGGCCGTTACGCCTTCATCTGGGCCATGGCTGGCGATAATATGAGCTTCACCGACATGGACAAGGTGCCGATGGAAGACCTGCGATGAGCCTTTTCGATCTCACCGGCCGCTGGGCCATCGTCACCGGCGCCAATACCGGCATCGGCCAGGCCATCGCGGTTGGCTTGGCTGACGCAGGCGCTGATATCGTCGGCGTCGGCCGCTCGGCGATGGACGAGACAGCGGACGCGGTCACATCGACGGGGCGCCGGTTCGTATCGCTCAAGGCGGACCTGTCCGATACCGGGGAGGCGAAGGCCGTTGTCGAACGCGCCCTTGCCGCCGGCGCCTCGCCCGACATCCTCGTCAACAATGCCGGCATCATCCGTCGCGCCGACGCGCTGGAATTCACGGAGGAGGATTGGGACGCGGTGCTCGACACCAACCTGAAATCGGTCTTCTTCCTCTGCCAGGCCTTCGCGAAGGCCGCGGTCGCGCGGCAATCGCCGGCAAAGATCATCAACATTGCCTCGCTCCTCTCCTTCCAGGGCGGCATCCGCATCCCGTCCTATACGGCGGCGAAAAGCGGGCTTGCGGGGATCACCAGGCTGATGGCGAACGAATGGGCCTCGAAGGGCATCAATGTGAACGCCATCGCCCCCGGTTATGTCGAAACCAACAATACCGAGGCGCTTCGCGCCGATGCCGAGCGTAGCGCCGATATCCTCAAGCGCATCCCGGCCGCCCGCTGGGCCAAGGCCGAGGATATGGTGGGCACGGCGGTCTATCTGGCGTCGCGCGCTTCCGATTATGTTCATGGCACGGTGCTGCCGGTCGATGGCGGCTGGCTTGCCCGATAGGAGATGATAATGGCCGATCACTACACGCTTCCCGACGACATCACCTGGACCGAAGTCGCGCCCGGCAACCGCCGCGCCGTACTGTCCCATCGCCCCGAGGCGATGCTGGTCGCCTTCCGCTTCGAGCCCGGCGCGATCGGCGCGCTGCATTCGCATCCGCATACCCAGGTGAGCTATGTCGCCGAGGGTGCCTTCGACGTGACCGTGGATGGCGTCACCACAAGGCTGGATGCCGGCTCGAGCTTCATCGTTGCACCCAACCTGGTGCACGGGGTGGTCGCGCTTGAAAAGGGAATGCTGATCGACACCTTCACGCCACGGCGGGATGATTTTCTTTAGTCACGTCAGTTCCATAAGATAGATTATCGAACAAACGTATGTAGCCGCAAAGTTAGAATGTCCTAATTTAGCAAAGTTAGAGTGTCACACTCCCCGCGTTTGATAACGCGGAGACG
>NZ_JBGLYS010000216.1:0-231 GCF_047304155.1 Rhizobium sp. Rhizsp42
CGTCGCGCCGCCCGGCATAGGGCCCCGTTTTGGGCGGCTGGAGAACACCAAACCGAGCTGGGACAGGGAAATGCTGTTAAAAATTTAGATCGGCGGGGTCGGCATTGGGGGGGTGTTGGGGTTTGTTTTGATTTTGCCGCATTACGGGGAGCAATTCTTTTTTTGGGTAAAGGGGTTGTATGTGGCCTAACGCCTGGTGGAAATGTGGCGGGGGCCGGACGCCGGCGACGC
>NZ_JBGLYS010000217.1:0-230 GCF_047304155.1 Rhizobium sp. Rhizsp42
CTGATGGAATTGGAAGTTAGCGCTGCAACTGGCGCGGCCCACGGTGAGAAGAGCCCATCACGATTGGCGCAACGCAACGGTTATCGCGACCGTGACTGGGAGACCCGTGCAGGTACGGTAGAGCTGCGTATCCCAAAGCTGCGTAAAGGGTCCTACTTCCCAACCTTCCTCGAGCCACGCCGCATGGCCGAGAAGGCGCTGACAGCTGTTATCCAGGAAGCTTACATTCA
>NZ_JBGLYS010000218.1:0-230 GCF_047304155.1 Rhizobium sp. Rhizsp42
AGGCTTCGCCGAGACGATGTCGTTGCATTCTTCAAGGTATTGCCGCCATGCCTGATTGGGATCGAGGCTTGTGCAACAGGGCACTACTGGGCGCGGGTTCTCACGGCACTGGGGCACCAGGCTCGGTTGATGCCCGCGTCTTATGTTAAGCCCTACGTGAAGCGGCAGAAGAATGATGCGACCGACGCCGAAGCGATCTGCGAGGCTGTCACGCGGCCAACTATGCGCTT
>NZ_JBGLYS010000219.1:0-230 GCF_047304155.1 Rhizobium sp. Rhizsp42
GGGAGGGGGCGAACGCGATCGAGGCGATGGCCGAGGTCATCGTCGCGCTCCGGCGCGAGCTGTGGCCGCAGCTCAGGGACCGGACGCACCCGGTGTTCCATCCGTCGTCCGCCTCCGTGAACCTGTTCGAGGGCGGCGTCAAGGCGAACGTGGTGCCCGACCGCGCCTCGATCTTCATCGACCGGCGCATCGTGCCGGGGGAGGACCCGGACGCCTGCATCGCCGAGATT
>NZ_JBGLYS010000220.1:0-230 GCF_047304155.1 Rhizobium sp. Rhizsp42
TGATGCGAAATCGATGACGCCAAACAGGTTACGCTTGGGCACACGGTTCACGCGATTGTATCTCTGCTCGATGTAAGCGTTGGTGGTGTAGGGAGCCAGGATCTCTTTCGCAGCTCGCCTGGTGAAGTCCGTAATGCTCTGAATGAACGTGGGATGCCGCACTAGCCGGAAGCCCAAGTTGTCTGGGGGGCGACCACCGAGCATCCTCCAACTTTGGGATTGCGAACGAA
>NZ_JBGLYS010000221.1:0-230 GCF_047304155.1 Rhizobium sp. Rhizsp42
TTTCCCAAACTTTTTTTTCAAACCCACGCATATATTCATCCGGTTGGTGGTTATTATGGGGGTTGTTTTGTTAATCGGCAATCTTTTTTTAAATTTTTTTAAAATTTACCAACCTGTTGTTTTTAATTTTAAAAATTTTTTTGGGGTTTAAAACGGCAACTATCTAAAAAAAAAATAAATTGTTGTTTTTTTCGGCTCTTGGGCGTCTGCCCTTTCGGGGGTGGGGCCAC
>NZ_JBGLYS010000222.1:0-229 GCF_047304155.1 Rhizobium sp. Rhizsp42
GACAGCGCGTTGTGCGTCTGCGGCCGGTTCATGGTCACGATGGCGATCGCGCCCTCGCGTTCGACCTGGAGGAAGTCCTGCATCTCAGTCCTTCCCGCCGTCGCGCATGCGCATCATGCGCAGCGGCGTGTAGCTCAGCACGGCCTTGCCGTGCTGGTTGTGCACGACGTTGCGCGTGCGCACGAGGCCGCGGCCGGGCTTGGAGGTGGCCCGCTGCTCGATCACCTCG
>NZ_JBGLYS010000223.1:0-229 GCF_047304155.1 Rhizobium sp. Rhizsp42
TTTCTGGGTTGGGCTGTGGGTTTTTTTTTTTGTTGTCGTGGGGGCGGGTTTATTTTTTGCCGTCGTTTTTTTTGTTTCATTGTTTTTTTTTTTGGGGGCGGGCGGTGGGGGGTGGGGGGGTTCATTATCAACGCCGCCAATTTCTTTTTCATAATAAGGGTTTTCCCTTTGGTGTTTTTTTCTCGGGGGTGGGTGGCTTTTATATTCCGGGGGCAAAAAAACCCCAGGC
>NZ_JBGLYS010000224.1:0-227 GCF_047304155.1 Rhizobium sp. Rhizsp42
TCTCCATTGAGACGTTCGATGGGATTCGTGGAGTGAAGCTTCGTCCAGTGTTGCTTCGGAAAACTCATATAGGCCAGGACATCGTGCTCGGCCTCATCCATGATCGCAGCGAGCTTGGGCACTTTAGGGCGGATTTGATCGGCGACATTACGCCATTGGCTGCTTGCGGCCTCCGGGGTCTCCTGGGCGAAAGCTGTTCCGATGAAGGCGGAAACAACCCGCCTGCC
>NZ_JBGLYS010000023.1:0-107980 GCF_047304155.1 Rhizobium sp. Rhizsp42
GTGGGTTGGGAGGGGTCTTGTCCACGGAAACACCACAAGAAAGGGCAAAAGCCTTGAGTCAGATCGCATTCTGGGGAGCCGTGGAGCTGGGGTTGGTCTATGCCTTCGTCGCGCTCGGCGTTTACCTCGCATTCCGTGTGCTCGATTTTCCGGATCTGACCGTCGACGGCTCGTTTCCGCTCGGCGCCGCCGTGACCGCGGTGCTGATCATAGCCGGCGTCAATGCCTGGCTGGCGGCGCTGATCGCCATGGCGGCGGGGGCTGCGGCCGGCATGGTGACCGCCATTCTCAACGTGCGCTTCAAGATCCTCAACCTTCTCGCATCCATCCTGACGATGATCGCACTGTTTTCCGTGAACCTGCGCGTCATGGGCAAGCCGAATGTGGCGCTGATCAATGCCGATACGATGATCAACCCGTTCTTCGGCCATGGCCTGCGTGATTTCTACGTGCGTCCGCTCTTCGTCGGCGTGCTTGTCGTCATCGCCGTCATCGTCGTCTGGCGCTATCTCGAAAGCGATTCCGGCCTCGCCATGCGCGCCACCGGCGCGAACGCCCGCATGGCCCGCGCCCAGGGTGTGGATACCAACCGCCAGATCTATCTCGGCATGGCGATCTCCAATGCGCTGGTGGCGCTCGGCGGCGCGCTGTTTGCGCAGACCAACGGCTTCGCCGACGTGACCTCGGGTGTCGGCACCATCGTCGTCGGCCTTGCCGCCGTCATCATCGGCGAGACACTGCTTGGGAAGCGCGGCCTGTTGATCGCGCTCATCGGCTGCGTCATCGGCTCGATCCTCTACCGCATCGCCATCCAGCTGGCGCTTTCCAGCGACGTGATCGGCCTGCAGGCCTCTGACCTCAATTTCGTTACTGCTGTCCTTGTCACGGTGGCGCTCATCCTTCCCCGCCTGCGTCGCGGAGGTGCCTCGTCATGATCTCGCTCAAGGATATCAAGGTCGTCTTCGGCAAGGGAACGCCGCTGCAGAAGCAGGCGCTATCAGGCGTCAACCTGACGATCGAGGAAGGCTCGTTCGTGACCGTCATCGGCTCCAACGGCGCCGGCAAGTCGACGCTGCTTGGCGTGCTCGCCGGCGATGTGCTGGCGAGCGAAGGCCAGGTGATGATCGGCCACACCGATGTGACGCGCAAGCCGACCGCCGCGCGCGCCGGCCTCGTCGCCCGCGTGTTCCAGGATCCGCTGACGGGGAGCTGCGGCGCGCTGTCGATCGAGGAAAACCTGGCGCTGGCCGCACGTCGCGGCGAGCGGCGGGGGCTGACCTCGGCGCTCGGGCCGCGCCGGCGCGAGCATTTCCGCGAACGCATCGCCGAGCTCAATCTCGGGCTCGAAACCCGCATGAAGGACCGCATGGACCTGTTGTCCGGCGGCCAGCGGCAGGCGATCTCGCTTGTGATGGCGACGCTTGCCGGCTCCGAGGTGCTGCTGCTCGACGAGCATACGGCGGCACTCGACCCCGGGATGGCCGAGTTCGTCATGGGATTGACCGACCGGGTGGTCTCGGAGCGCAAGCTGACGACGCTGATGGTCACCCACTCCATGCGCCAGGCGCTGGACTACGGCCACCGCACCATCATGCTGCACGGCGGCGAGATCATGCTCGACGTCTCCGGCGACAATCGCAAGGACCTGCAGGTCGAGGACCTGATCGACATGTTCCGCAAGATGCGCGGCCAGACGCTCGACGACGACGCGCTTTTGATCGGCTGATTGCGAAGATGACATTCACCCCGGGACCGCCAAGCGATCCCGGGGTTTTTATTATTGATGTCAGCGCGCCTGGGTGAGCAGTATCTTCGCCGCGAAGACGGAGAAGGTGTAATCCATCCCGCGCAGAACCTTCCTGTTGTTCTGCAGCCATGTCGCCAGTCCGTCGGAAGCGAGGACGACGAGCGCGTTCACGGGCATGCCGATGACGATGAAGAAGAAGCCGAGGAAGAGCAGCTTCTGCGTGACCGCTGGATCGCCTGCGGTGACGAACTGCGGCAAGAAGGTCATGAAGAAGATGATGACCTTGGGGTTCAAAAGATTGACCCAGAAGCCACTGGCGATGTTCGACAGCGGCGTGCCCTTGATCTCCTCGACCTTCTCGACCGAGAGCTTGGAGCCGAAGCGGATCGCCTGCACCGCCAGCCAGAGCAGATAGGCGGCGCCACCGGTCTTCAGGATCAGGAAGGCCGTCGGCGAGGCGGTGATCAGCGCCGAGATGCCGAAGGCGACCAGCATGGTGTGAACGACGATGCCGAGGCTGGTGCCGAGCACGACGTAAAGCGCCGGCTTCTTGCCCTGCGACAGCGCCCGGCTGATCGACAGGGTCATGTCAGGGCCAGGGGTCGCGGCCAAAAGCAGGCTCGCGGCGGAAAAGGTCAGAAGCGTCGGCAGGCTCGGCAGAAAATCCATGGCACACTCTTGAAGCCGGTTATGAAAGCAATGTCTCATATCCGGCTTTCAAGGAATGCACCAATCAAACCTTCTAATAGGCCCGATCGGCTCAGCCGTTACTTACCCTCGAGAAACGCCTTGAAACGCTCGGCATAATCGGGATGCCAGCGCGACAGCGGCGGGCGGTTCTCGATGATGTCGCCGACGGCCCAGGCCATGCGGCGCTCGTCGACCGGGCGGGCGACGTCGTTGTCGGGGCAGAGGATGTAGAAATCGCCCTTCTCAAGGCTCTCGATCATGAAGGCGACCGTCTGCTCGGCGGTCCAGGCGGCGGCCGGCTTTTCACCGCCAAAGCCCTTGGAAAGGCCGGTGAAAACGAAGCCGGGGATCAGGAGGTGGGCGGAGAGCTTGCCGCCCTCGGTGTTGCGCAGTTCGTGTTCCAGCGCCTCGGTGAAGACCTTCACGCCTGATTTCGAGACATTGTAGGCCGGGTTGCCCGGAGGCGTGGTGATGCCCTGCTTGGAGCCGGTGTTGATGATCAGGCCTGGTTCGCCATGGGCGAGCATATTGGGGCCGAAGGCGCGGGTGCCGTTGACGACGCCCATGAGATTGACGCCAAGGATTGCGTCCCAGCTGCTGTCGTCGCTGAAGATCGAGGTTTCCGGGCCGATACCGGCATTGTTCATCAGCACATGCACCTTGCCGAAGCGTTTCGTGACCTGCCGCTCCAGCGCCTGCAGCGCCGCCTTGTCGGAGACGTCGGTCTCGACGGCCAACACACGGTCGTCGCTCGAAACGGCCGCGATCGCCTTTGCCGCTGCCGCCAGTCTATCGGCGCCGAGATCGGCGATGACGACAATCATTCCCTTGCTTGCAAAGTGCTTGGCGGCCGCCAGGCCGATGCCCGAGGCGCCACCGGTGATGACGGCGACATTGGAGGGCTTGATGATGTCGGTGAGATCGGTCACGGCTTGGCCTTTCGCCTGGGATTGTTCGCTCGCAGCCAGATATGGTAATCTTGAGGGGCAAGTCAAACCACGGGCAAAGCGGATCGCGGGAGCTGACCAAGGTCATGTCGGTAACGATCGATGATCGCAAAGATTTCATCGAAGAGCAGCTCGGCGATGGAGCCATCGATTCCGGCCTACAGCATTTGCGCGATCAGGCCGAGATCGAGGCGATCCGAGTGGCCATCATCGAGGGCGAAGAGTCAGGCGAGCCGCAAGACTTTGACGGCGAGGCATTCCTGAAGGAGATGCATCACTAATATGTCCGCTAGGAGCTCCAACATGGGCAGGTTGGAAACCATTCGCCTCGACGCACAGATCGAAGAGTTTATCGACGCACAGCTGCGGGACGGCAGCTACGGTTCCGTCGATGAGGTCGTCGATGCGGCATTGCGGATGCTGCAGCACAAAGCCGAGCGTGACGCGATCGAAGCAGCGATCATGGAGGGCGAGCAGTCGGGAGAGCCGGTCGAGTTCGACTTCGACGCGTTTCTCGAGCGAAAACGGGCGGAACGCCGAAAGCACCTCTAGCGACCCGGTTTAAGGACACCCTTGCCCTTGCGTCCGGCGTCAATCTCGCTAAAAGTGCCCGGCGATACCGGGTCTTGCGGCTGGCCGCGACCCTCCTGGCACAACGGATCTCATCATCATGGCATCGCACAAAGACGTAAAGAAAGTCGTTCTCGCCTATTCCGGCGGTCTCGACACCTCGATCATCCTGAAGTGGCTGCAGACCGAGCTTAACGCCGAAGTCGTCACCTTCACGGCCGACCTCGGACAGGGCGAAGAGCTCGAGCCGGCGCGCAAGAAGGCCGAGATGCTGGGCATCAAGGAGATTTACATCGAGGACGTGCGCGAAGAATTCGTGCGCGATTTCGTCTTCCCGATGTTCCGCGCCAATGCCGTCTACGAAGGCGTCTACCTGCTCGGCACCTCGATCGCCCGTCCGCTGATCTCCAAGCACCTGATCGACATCGCCAAGAAGACCGGCGCCGACGCCATTGCTCACGGTGCGACCGGCAAGGGTAACGACCAGGTTCGTTTCGAGCTTTCGGCCTATGCGCTGAACCCCGACATCAAGATCATCGCTCCCTGGCGCGACTGGTCGTTCAAGTCGCGTACCGACCTGCTCGCGTTTGCCGAAGCCCACCAGATCCCGGTCGCCAAGGACAAGAAGGGCGAAGCGCCGTTCTCCGTCGACGCCAACCTGCTGCACTCCTCTTCCGAGGGCAAGGTCCTGGAAGATCCGGCTGTCGAGGCTCCCGAATACGTGCACATGCGCACGATTTCGCCGGAAGCCGCACCCGACAAGGCCACCATTATCAAGGTCGGCTTCGAGAAGGGTGATGCCGTCTCGATCAACGGCGTGCGCATGAGCCCGGCAACGCTGCTCGCAGCACTTAACACTTACGGCCGCGACAACGGCATCGGCCGTCTCGACCTCGTCGAGAACCGCTATGTCGGCATGAAGTCGCGCGGCGTCTACGAGACCCCCGGCGGCACGATCCTGCTGTCCGCGCACCGCGCGATCGAGAGCATCACGCTCGACCGTGGTGCGGCACACCTCAAGGACGAGATCATGCCGCGCTACGCCGAGCTGATCTATTACGGCTTCTGGTTCTCGCCGGAACGCGAAATGCTGCAGGCGCTGATCGACAAGAGCCAGGAGCATGTCGAGGGCGAAGTGACGCTGAAGCTCTACAAGGGGAACGTCATGGTCATCGGCCGCGAGAGCGACAAGTCGCTCTACTCCGACACGCTCGTCACCTTCGAGGACGACCAGGGCGCCTACGACCAGAAGGACGCCGCCGGCTTCATCAAGCTCAACGCGCTGCGCCTGCGCACGCTCGGCAAGCGCAATCTCACGAAGTAATCGGCGTTTGCTGATCTTGTTTGGAAGGCCCGCCTCGTGCGGGCCTTTTTCTATGCGGGCTTTTGTTGTGCAAGCACCAAGCCCACCGGTGCGGCAGCGAAGCCACCACCCCGTCGGCTTACATCAATCGCGATAGGCAGCCGTTCCCGGGATCACCTCGTAAGGCACCTTGAACACCTTGTCGTCGAACTGCACGCCGGTCTTCACGTTGAAGACCATGACCGAGGTGTCCTTGCCCTGGTTGTCGGTGATCGTCCACTGGCGCAGGTCATAGGTCTTCGGGTCGAACATCATGGTGATGGTCGAGTTACCGAAGACAGTGTTGTTGCCGAGCGCGATGGTCGTCAGGTCGGACTCTTCCTTGACGCTCTTCACCGAGCCGGCCGACAGGTCGATCTTCTGCGCGAGAAGCAGGCTGAGCGGCGTCTTCGACAGCGGGTAGAGGTCCCAGGTCTTCAGCTTCATGTTGCCGATCGCCACGTTCTTCCCATCGGCGATCACGCGGATCGGCGACGGGTCGTCGTAGTTGAAGCGCAGCTTGCCGGGGCGCTGGATGAAGAACTTGCCGCCGGTCTGCTCGCCCTTGGGGCCGAACTGCACGAACTCGCCCTGCATGGTGCCGACCGAGGAGAAGTGGTCGGCGATCGCCTGCGCGGTGCCGCTGGTGGATGCAGCCGCGGCCGCCTGGGCGAAGACGTTGAGCGGCAGCGCCGTGGACGCAGCCGCGACAGCAAGCGCACCCAGCATGTGGCGCCGTGTCAGCGTGAAGCGGTCCAGGAATGTGTCGGAGTGGTTCATGAAAGTCTCCTTTATGCAGTCTGCATGCTGCCGAAACGCGGCGTCTTCATGGCGTGTTCGCACGACCGGCCAAAGGTAACGTTTTCGCGCCGATCAGGTTTCCGTGAGGTTCGGGCCCATGCGACATAAATCGCGCTGAAAATGCCGGAATCAAGGGCGCAGGCGCCCTTACCGGTCGAGAATATCGCCTTCGGTGGGAACCAGGATCTCGCGCTTGCCGGCGTGGTTGGCCGGGCCGATGATGCCCTCCTGCTCCATCCGCTCGATGAGCGAGGCGGCGCGGTTGTAGCCGATGCCGAGACGGCGCTGGACGTAGGAGGTCGAGGCCTTCCCGTCGCGCAGAACGATGGCGACGGCCTGGTCGTAAGGATCGTCGGAATCCGAGAGATTGCCGGTGCCGGCTGGTCCGCCGCCGTAATCGCCATCCTCGTCGTCATCGGCGGTGATGGCATCAAGATATTGCGGCGCGCCCTGTGTCTTCAGGTAGGCGACGATGTCTTCCACCTCGCCATCGGCCACGAACGGGCCGTGGACGCGCTGGATGCGGCCGCCGCCGGCCATGTAGAGCATGTCGCCCATGCCGAGAAGCTGTTCGGCGCCCTGCTCGCCCAAAATGGTGCGGCTGTCGATCTTCGACGTCACCTGGAAGGAGATGCGCGTCGGGAAGTTGGCCTTGATCGTACCAGTGATGACGTCGACGGACGGGCGCTGCGTCGCCATGATCACATGGATACCGGCGGCGCGCGCCATCTGCGCTAGGCGCTGCACGGCGCCTTCAATATCCTTGCCGGCCACCATCATCAGGTCGGCCATTTCGTCGATGATGACGACGATATAGGGCAGCGGCTTCAGGTCGAACTCTTCCGTCTCGTACATCGCCTCGCCGGTCTCCCGGTCGAAGCCCGTCTGCACGGTGCGCGAGATCGCCTCGCCCTTGGCCAGCGCCTGCTCGACACGCGAATTGAAGCCGTCGATGTTGCGCACGCCGATCTTCGACATCTTCTTGTAGCGCTCTTCCATCTCGCGCACCGTCCACTTCAGCGCCACGACGGCCTTCTTCGGATCGGTGACGACGGGCGAGAGCAGATGCGGAATGCCGTCATAGACGGAGAGTTCGAGCATTTTCGGATCGATCATGATCAGGCGGCACTGTTCCGGCGTCATCCGGTAGAGCAGCGACAGGATCATGGTGTTGATGGCGACCGATTTACCCGAGCCGGTGGTGCCGGCGACGAGCAGATGCGGCATCTTGGCGAGGTCGGCGATGACGGCTTCGCCGCCGATCGTCTTGCCGAGCGCCATGGCGAGCTTGGCCTTGGAGGTCTCGAAATCTCTGGAGGCGATCATCTCGCGCAGATAGACGGTCTCGCGGATATTGTTCGGCAGTTCGATGCCGATGGCGTTGCGGCCCGGCACGACGGCGACGCGGGCGGCGATCGCGCTCATCGAGCGGGCGATGTCGTCGGCAAGGCCGATGACGCGCGACGACTTGATGCCGGGCGCAGGCTCCAATTCGTAGAGCGTGACGACGGGGCCGGGACGGACGTGGATGATCTCGCCCTTGACGCCGAAATCCTCGAGCACGCCTTCGAGCATGCGGGCGTTCTGTTCAAGCGCGTCGGCGGACAGCGTCGAATCGCGCACGACGGCCTTGGGCTCGGCAAGCAGGTGCATGGACGGCAGCTGGAAACCTTCGGGGCGGATGAAGGAGCCCTGCTGCTCGCGCTCGATGCGGGCGCCGAGCTTGGGGCGGGCGGCGGCCTGCTGGACGCGCGGCTCGGCGCGACCGCCGGCCTGTTTGGCAGGCGCGCGCATCATCCAGCCATTGTCGTCCTCGTCGTCGGGCAGGATATCGGCCGGGCGCGGCGGCATGTCGCCGTCATAGCCCATATCGTCGTCGTCATCGTCGTTGAGCGAGATCGACGGCGCGGAGACCACGCGGCGCGGCGAACCGGCCCGGGGCGCGATCGACGGATCCATCGAGGGATCCATGCGCTCGCCGCGTTGGGGCGCCTTGGCGCGCACCGGCTCGTTAAGCTTGCCGAACTCGTCATCGTTGAAATCGTAAGGCGCGTCGTAATCGTCAAGCTTGCGCTTGCGCGGGCCCATGCCGAGCATGCGGCGCATGCGTGCCTGGCTCATGTACCAGGCATGCGTCAGCGCGCCGAAGGCAAGCCAGCCGCCCTCGTCATCTTCCTCGTCCTCATCGCCCACCGAGCGCAGCTTGGAGCGGCTGACGGCGTAGTTTTCTTCCTCTTCCTCGGCCTCTTCCTCCTCGGTGCGGCCGACGATACCAGCGGCAAAGAGCATCATCCACACACAGGGGACCGCGAAGATGCAGCCGACGGCGGTGGCAAACGTGCCGGTCGGATAGGCGCCGACGAACAGCGCCGGGAAGCGGAGGATCATGTCGCCGATGACGCCGCCGATACCATTGGGGATCGGCCAGGTGAGCGGCGGCGGAAAGCAGCCGAGAACGGCCGACGAAAGTACGGAGCCGAGGCCCCATGCGGCGGCGCGCGCCGGAATGCGGGTGAAGCGGCGGCCGGAGATCAGCGCCAGCGCCCAGGCGACGACGGGGAGCAGCGCGACAACGCTGGCAAGCCCGAAAAATTGCATCAGGATATCGGCGAAGGCGGCACCGCTGTAGCCGAGCACATTGGTGGGCTCGTTGCCGGTGGCGTAGGAATAGCTCGGATCGGCGACGTTCCAGGTTGCCAATGCCGCGACGGCCAGTGCCATCGCAATGAAGATGGCAAACCCCAAAAGGGTCTGCGCCTGCCGGAAAATGAACCCCGAGAGGGAGAAACGGTCCGGCCGGCCATCCATTGC
Organism: Rhizobium sp. Rhizsp42; assembly: GCF_047304155.1. Lineage (NCBI taxonomy): Bacteria > Pseudomonadati > Pseudomonadota > Alphaproteobacteria > Hyphomicrobiales > Rhizobiaceae > Rhizobium > Rhizobium sp. Rhizsp42. The sequence continues at coordinate 8,909 of NZ_JBGLYS010000023.1, forward strand.
TGGCGATGTGCTTCTTGCCATGTGTTGTACCCGTCCAATGCCTGATGCGTGCGAATCGCCAATGCGCTTCGCGCCCAATGCGTCCGCTCCACCTAACCAAAGGACGGTTAAAGCGATGTTAACCATGCAAGGTCTGGCTGATGCCCCGGAAAATAAAAAGGCCCGAACCTTCGAAAGGTCCGGGCCAAAAGCGGCTCAAGTGTTGATTAAGCCGCAACGGGCTGTTGAGCGGCGCCCATGTTTGAGCGCCGCAAGCCTTGGTTAGGAGTGGTAAGCAGCTTCGCCGTGCGTTGCGAGGTCGAGGCCTTCGCGCTCGGCTTCGACAGGAACGCGCAGGCCAACGATGACGTCGACGATCTTGTAGAGGATCACCGAGCCGATACCGCACCATACGATGGTGATGGCGATCGCAGTGATCTGCGTCATGACCTGGCCGCCCATGGTAACGCCTTCGGCATAGCCGACACCACCGAGCGATGCGCTGGCGAAGATGCCGGTGAAGATCGCGCCGAACATGCCACCGATGCCGTGAACGCCGAAGACGTCAGCAGTATCGTCGTAGCCGAACTTGTTCTTCACCACGGAGACGAAGAAGTAGCACAGCGGCGAAACGATCAGACCCATGATGATCGCGCCCATCGGGCCGACGATGCCGGCAGCCGGCGTGATGGCGACCAGACCGGCAACCATACCGGAAGCGCCACCGAGCATGGAAGCCTTGCCGCGGGTAAGCGTTTCAACGACAGCCCACGAAACGACGGCGGCAGCCGTGGCGACGAAGGTGTTGACGGTAGCGAGCATCGCGCCGCCAGAAGCTTCGAGGTTGGAGCCGGCGTTGAAGCCGAACCAGCCGAACCAGAGCATCGAGGCACCGACCATGGTCAGCGTCATCGAGTGCGGAGCCATCATGTCCTTGCCGAAGCCGGTACGCTTGCCGACCATGATCGCGCCGATCAGACCGGCAACGCCGGCGTTGATGTGAACGACGGTACCGCCTGCGAAGTCGAGCGCGCCCATTTTGAAGAGCAGGCCGTTTGCATCCCAGACCATGTGAGCGATCGGGAAGTAGACGAAGGTTGCCCACAGTGCGCAGAAGAGCACCACGGCCGAGAACTTGATGCGCTCGGCAAACGCGCCGACGATCAGAGCAGGCGTGATGGCCGAGAAGGTCATCTGGAACATCGCGAAGATGAACTCAGGAATGACGACGCCCTGCGAGAAGGTCGCAGCGGTCGAATCCTTGGTGACGCCGGCGAGGAACATCTTCGCCGTACCGCCCCAGTAGGCGCTCTCGGAGCCGCCGAAGGCGAAGGAGTAACCGTAGATGACCCAGATGAGCATCATGACGGCGGCAACCATCGTGCACTGCATCAGAACCGACAGCATGTTCTTGGCGCGAACGAGACCACCGTAGAACAGCGCCAGGCCCGGCAGAATCATGAACAGCACGAGAAGCGTGGAGATGAACATGAAGGCGGTGTCGCCCTTATCCGGAACCGGAGCAGCAGCAGCAGCCGGAGCGGCCGTCGTGGCGGCATCCTGCGCGAAGGCGACGACCGGCGCGAGAAGCGCTGCGGACGCAGTGGCAAGGCGCGCCAGAGTGGGAGAAAACTTCGAAATTGACATAGAGAAAAGCTCCTTGGCTCTACCGTTACTTACAGCGCTTCTGCGTCGGTTTCGCCGGTACGGATGCGCACGGCATGGTCGATCGAGTAAACGAAGATCTTGCCGTCGCCGATCTGGCCGGTCTTGGCCGACGAGGCGATGGCTTCGACAGCCTTGTCGACGATCTCGCTTGCGACGGCGATCTCGATCTTGAGCTTCGGCAGGAAGCTGACCGCGTATTCGGTGCCGCGATAGATTTCGGTATGTCCCTTCTGGCGCCCGTAACCCTTCACTTCGGTCACGGTCAGGCCCTGAATGCCGATCGCGGTGAGGGCTTCACGCACCTCATCCAGCTTGAACGGCTTGATAATGGCCATCACAATTTTCATCTGGTTTCCCATCCTTCGTTACCCTCGGCACGGAGCCGACTCTCCTTGCCACTGCCGTTTGCGACCAGCGACCGTCCTCTTACATTCAAGGGCCGTGCCAGATTCGAAACGATTTGTTAAGGTATTGAAAAATAAGGGGTATATTTATGAGCGCCAATAAACAGGCAAATGATTGCCTAATAATCGCTCAAAAAATACACAAACCGACAAATTTGCACCCAAATTAGTCATTTGCCCTTTTACGAATCAAGCCCTCCTGCGCCACCGACGCAATCAGGACACCATCTCGCGTATAGAGGCTACCGCGCGTCAAACCTCGCGCGCCGGATGCGGAGGGGCTGTCCTGTGTATAAAGGAGCCAATCGTCGAGCTTGACCGGGCGATGAAACCACATGGAGTGGTCGAGGCTGGCGACCTGGATCGTCTGGTCGAAGATCGAGGTGCCGTGCGGGTAGAGCGACGTGTCGAGCAGCGTCATGTCGGAAATATAGGCGAGCACCGCCGCCTGGGCATGCCGGTCATCGGGAACCGGACCATTGGCGCGCACCCAGACATGCTGCAGCGGATCGAGCTTCTTGTCCGAGAAATAGTGGGTGAGCGAGACCGGCCGGATTTCGATCGGCCGCTCGCGGCCCCAATATTTGCGGATCGCCTCGGGCGCATGCGCGAGATAGCGCTTGGCGATCTCGTTCTCATCGATCAGCGTCTCGGGCATCGGCACGTCGGGCATGGCGACCTGGTGCTCGAAGCCGGGCTCGACGATCTGGAACGAGGCCGACAGCGCGAAGATTGCCTTGCCGTGCTGGATGGCGACAACGCGGCGGGTGTTGAAGCTGGATCCATCGCGGATGCGCTCGACCTGGTAGATGATCGGCACCGAGGGATCGCCCGGTCGCATGAAATAGGCGTGCAGCGAATGCACCAGCCGCTCGGCATCCACGGTGCGCTGCGCCGCCATCAGCGCCTGCGCGATCACCTGCCCGCCGAACACACGCTGCCAACCCACCTGAGGGCTCGTGCCGCGAAAGATATCGACCTCGATCGGCTCAAGATCGAGGGTTGCGAGCAGGGTTTCCATCGCGGTCGGCTTTTCGGTGAGGCGCGTCATTTTGTATGGCTCCGGCAGGTAGGAAGTGTGGCGATGATGATCTATATAGATCAAGAGGATATTCTAAAAGAACGGGACTGGCGTTATGCGTGACATGCTTGTGGTTGGCGGAGGTTATGTCGGGCTCTCCATGGCTGTCGCGGTCAAGCAGGCGGCGCCGCATCTCGATGTCGCGGTGGTCGAGGCCGCTCCCGCGGACGTCTGGCGCAAGGACCCGCGCGCATCCGCCATCATCGCTGCCGCCACAAAGATGCTCGACGTTTTCGGCATCTGGCACGAGATCGAGCCGACAGCGCAGCCGATCACCAAGATGATCGTCACCGATTCCAAGACCTCCGATCCGGTCCGTCCGGTATTTCTCACCTTCGACGGCGAGGTCGAGGACGGCAAGCCCTTCGCCCACATGATCCCGAATGTCGCCATGGTCGGCGCGCTCCGCGGCGCCTGCGAACGGCTCGGCATCGAGATCACCCACGGCCTCAGCGCGACCGGCCTGAAGACGCTCGACACGCACGCCGAGATCACGCTTTCCGATGGGAGCACGATCGAGACCAAGCTGGTGGTCGCCTGCGATGGCGTACGCTCGCACCTGCGCGATCTCGCCGGCATCAAGACGGTCCATTGGGAATATGGCCAGTCCGGCATCGTCACCACCGTCGAGCACGAGCGCCCGCACAATGGCTGCGCCGAGGAGCACTTCCTTCCCTCAGGCCCCTTCGCAATCCTGCCGCTGAAGGACAACCGCTCCTCGCTGGTCTGGACGGAAACGACAGCGGACGCCAACCGCCTGGTGCGCTCCGACGACCTGATTTTCGAGGAAGAACTGGAGCGCCGCTTCGGCCACAAGCTCGGCGCGCTGAAGGTGGTGGGCGACAAGCGCGCCTTCCCGCTCGGCCTGACGCTGGCGCGCGCTTTCATCGCCCCGCGCCTAGCGCTCGCCGGCGACGCCGCCCACGGCATCCACCCAATCTCCGGCCAGGGCCTCAATCTCGGCTTCAAGGATGTGGCCGCCCTTGCCGAAACCATCGTCGAAGCCGATCGTCTCGGCCTCGACATCGGCTCGATCAACATTCTCGAGCGCTACCAGGCCTGGCGCCGTTTCGACACCTTCCGCATGGGCGTGACCACCGATGTGCTGAACCGCCTGTTTTCCAACGACCTCGCGCCGATCCGCATCGCCCGCGACTTCGGCCTCGGCCTCGTCGACCGCCTGCCGGGTCTCAAATCCTACTTCATCGGCCAGGCCGCCGGCACGACGGCAGCGGGCAACCCGCGCTTGCTGGCGGGCGAGGCGATTTAGGTTGAAGCGAGGTGAAGGACGCGAAATAGAGATCGCTCCTTTCATGCCTCGTGCGGATGAGAGACGGTCGGAGCGCGTCCGTTAACGTGGACAATGACTCACTCAAGAGATCATCAACGTCTGCTATTAATCGCAATGCCATGACAACCACGCAGACCTAAGTTTATCTTGGGTTGCAGCACAAGAGAGCTTCAGATGAAATGTCCGCATTGTGGCGTCGCAGCAAACTTTCGAGAGCATGAAACACCCGTCAACTTTGGCAGCAAGTACACCGCGCGGAAGATATCTACTTCTTTTTGTCCCGACTGCGGAGAAATCATCCTATATTTGGGTCGCATTCATCGCGAAACTGGTGAGACAGATTGGACGTTGATAGAGCCACAAGGCGCAAATCGCGGACCGGTACCCGCAGAAGTGCCGAAGCTAATTGCCGCAGACTATATTGAAGCTTGCAACGTTCTACCAATCAGTCCCAAGGCGTCCGCAGCGTTATCTCGGCGATGCCTTCAGGGAATATTGAGAGGTCACGGCTACACGGCCAAAGATTTGGCAAAGGAAATAGACCTTCTGCTGGGTGAGACTGATACGAGCAAGGCAATTCCGTCATCGTTGCGAATGATGGTTGATGCCATCCGCAATTTCGGAAACTTTAGTGCTCACCCGATCACCGACGTGACGACATTGCAAGTAATTGAAGTAGAACCCCAAGAGGCCGAGTGGTGTTTGGAGGTTCTTGAAGAATGCTTCCAGCATTTCTATGTTCGGCCAGCTCAAGCTTTGGTCCGGAAAGCAGCGCTCGACGCTAAGTTAGCTCAAGCTGGAAAGCCTGCCTCAAAAGGATGATGAACGCTTGTTCCGCGCGCAACTTGGTTCATAAATCAGCTTGCTCTATTCCTCGATCTCGCGCGCTTCCGATACCAGCATGATCGGAATGCCGTCGCGGATCGGGTAGGCGAGCTTTGCCTTTTCGGAGACGAGTTCGTTGTGCTCGCGATCATAGGTGAGCCGCCCCTTGGTCAGCGGGCAGACCATCAGTTCCAGAAGCTTGGGATCGACGCGGCTCAGTTTTTCGTCCATGCGAACGCTTCTACTGCAAAATCGTGTCCGAGTCACCGAAGACCCGGGCAAGGACGATCTCGGTGATGGCGATCAGCGTTTCCGCGCGCGTCTTCAGATCCGGCGCCTCGAGAAGCGCCTGCTTTTCCGCCGGGCCGAAGGGCGACATCATCGCCAGCGAATTGACCAGCGTCATGTTGCTGGCGCGCTCCACGCTCTCCCAGTCCGCCTCCAGCTTGTTGGCTTCGAGATAGGCCTTGAAGGCGGCGAGAAGCGCTGCGCGATCGACCGCATCCTCTTCGTTGCGCGCCGAGAGATCGGAGATGAACGGCGCGATGCGGAAGGTGCGGTAAGGCTGGTGCGTATCCTTCTCGTCAAGCAGACGGAAGCGGCAGACGCCGGTCAGCGAGACGATGTAGCGACCGTCGCCGGTCTCCGCGAACGAGGTGATGCGCCCGACGCAGCCGACGGCGCTGAGATTGCCGTCGCTATTCTTGTCGTCGCTCTCGCCAAGCGCCGGCTGCACCATGCCGATCAGCCGGTTTCCCGATATCGCCGCGTCGAACATGGCGAGATAGCGGGGTTCGAAGATGTTGAGCGGGAGCTGGCCGGTGGGAAGCAGCAGAGCGCCGGTCAAGGGGAAGACGGCGATCGTGTCAGGCACATCGCCGCTCTTCAGATATCGTGCATTCCCCACTTGCATCGGCACTCGTCCCGCATAATCGGCGGACCTAAACCACACGTCCGCATCTAAACGAATGTGGGGTACGCCATCGAAAACGCAAGGGTCGATGGCGGCAAACCGAATGGCGAAATGTCGCTGATGCTTAAGAGAACAGCAGCGCCGAAAGCTTGCGCCGTCCCGAAACGCTGGCCGGATCCTTGAAGCCCCAGACCTCGAAGAACTGCAACAACTGACGGCGCGCGCCGTCATCGTCGAAGGTACGGTCCTTGCGCATGATGTAGAGGAGGTGATCGGCCGCTTCCTCGCGCGCTCCCTCGACATTGCGGATCTTGGCGAGCTTCATGCGCGCTTCGTGATCGTCGGGGTTGGCGGCAAGCGCCCGTTCCAGCGCCACGGGATCGCCGAGCTTGCGGGCTTCCTCGATCTGCTCGAGCTTCTTCACCACCGCCTGGATCGCCGGATCGGCTGCCATCTCGTCGGGGAGTTCCTTCAGCGCCTCGCGCGCCCGCTCATGCTGGTTGGCGGCAATCATGCACTGCGCCATGCCGGCGAGCGCCTTGGCGTTGTCGGGATCGGCCTGCATGACGGCGCCGTAGAGCTGCGCCGCGCCATTGATGTCGCCGCTGGCGAGCAGACCGTCGGCCTCGACGAGCACGGCCTCGATCTCGGCCGCCTGATCGGCACCGGCAGGACCGGCGACGCGATCGATAAACTCACGGATCTGGCTTTCGGGTACGGCACCCATGAAGCCATCGGCCGGGCGGCCGCCGACAAAGGCGATGACGGCGGGGATCGACTGGATGCCGAGCTGGCCGGCGATCGACGGATGGTCGTCGATGTTCATCTTGACGAGCTTGACGCGGCCCTGGGCCTCGTTGACCACCTTTTCGATTACGGGGGTCAGCTGCTTGCACGGGCCGCACCAGGGCGCCCAGAAATCGACGAGAACGGGCTGGTTGCGCGACTCCTCGATGACGTCCTTGCTGAAGGTCGCCGTCGTCGTATCCTTGATATAGCCGCCGGCGGACGCCATTGGTGCCTGCGCCGCTGCCTGGGCAGGTGCTGCAGGCGCGCCGCCATAGCTCGCCGTTGCCGACATCTGGCCGAAGGAATTGCTGTAGGGATTGTCGTTGCCGCTCATGAGTATCTCCCGCCGCGCCGGTCAGCCGGCTTTTCTAGCGTTAAAATCGTATGTCAGGACGTCACTTTCAAGACAAGCGGCGTGTGACCGGTCGCTTCCATGAAGCGAACGAGGTCCGCACTTGCAATCGACGTGGTCGCGTCGTTGGACAGCGGATGGCAATTGATAATCTCGTCCTTCATGAGATCGGCATCAAGAACGAATGTGACCTTGTGATCCGAATCATTGATCGCGCCGAAGGCCGTGACCGAGCCCGGAATGACGCCCAGATACTCCATCAGTTTCTCCGGCTTGCCGAACGACACCTTGCTGGCGGCACCGATCAGCGTGTGCACCGTCTTCAGGTCGACCGAGGCATTCTCCTCGACGGTAAGCAGGAAGAACTGGTCCTTCTTGTCCTTCACGAACAGGTTCTTGGTGTGGCCGCCGGGAATCTCGTCGCGCAGCGCCACCGATTCGGCCACCGTGAACACCGGCGCATGCGTCTTGGTGCTGTGCTTGATGCCGAGCCCGTCGAGAAAGGCGTAGAGTTCGGTTGCGGTCTTCGGCGTCTTCTCGGTCATGGCTCGTTCCAGCACTCTATTGGGATAAGGCGCCCCCTGATTACGTCTCCCTCCCCTTTTTTGCAACGTGCCTATTCGCCGCTTTTCCCTGCATTTGCGGCATTTTAGCTGGGGCCGGGAAAGCTTTTCAAATTTTTCTTCGCCTTTCCGTCATTTCCCTGTTGCATTTGAAAATCGTTTGGGCGATATAGCGCCCGTCGCCGCAAGGTGGCGCCCACGGTCCTCTCTAACTACCACAGGCCGTCGGGATTATGAGCGGGTGTAGCTCAGTGGTAGAGCACAACCTTGCCAAGGTTGGGGTCGAGGGTTCGAACCCCTTCGCCCGCTCCAAAGCTTCCCAACCAATTGATATGTTGTGATTATACGATCGCCGATTGGCCGCGTCGATCGACGCGACCGTAGGATCGAAGCGCGAAACCGCACGCGCGACCGTCATCCTCGGCCTTGTGCCGAGGATCTGAGCACGGTCCCTCTTGCTCAACTTGAATGGACACTTGGCGCCCTGTTTTCGACAGTTGGGTGACGCTCGACGGCGAACACCGCCCCGCCGCAAACATCAGCACCGTTGAATTAGCGGAAACGTGCTTAGACCCTCGGCACAAGGCCGAGGGTGACGGTCGAGAGGGCAGATGCCTCCCGCCTCAAGGCCAGAAACCAATCTCCTCTATGTCCCGCGATGCGCCACGTGCGCGCCGCCTCAACCCCACCCCTCAAAAAACATTGATTTGCGCATCGCACCTGCCCATGTTGAAGCAAGGGGCAGGATAACCGATTGGGCGGGAGAAGATGCTGCAACGGACCGAGGAAACAGATGCCGCGCTGGTCGACAGGCTGCAGCAGGCGGCGTTCAATTACTTCCTGAAACATTCCAACCCCGATAACGGACTTGTCGCCGATACATCGGTCGCAAACGTGCCCTGCAGCATCGCGGCCGTCGGCTTCGCGCTGTCGTCCTACACCGTCGCCGTCGAGCGCGGCTGGATGACGAGGGCCGACGCGGTATCACGCACCACGACGACGCTCTGCTTTTTCGCCAACGGCCATCAGGGTCGCGAGCGGCATGCGATCGGCTACAGGGGCTTCTTCTACCACTTCCTGCACATGGACACCGGCCACCGCGCCTGGAACAGCGAGCTGTCGACCATCGACACGACGCTGCTCGTCGCCGGCGTGCTGACGGCAGCCGCCTATTTCGATGGCGACGACGAGGCCGAGGCCGAAATCCGTCGGCTCTCGACGCTGATCTACGAGCGCATCGACTGGCGCTGGGCGCTGAACAAGGGCGAGACCATCTGCATGGGCTGGAAGCCCTCAAGCGGCTTCCTGCGCTGGCGCTGGCAGGGGTATGACGAGGCGGTGCTGCTCTACACGCTGGCGCTCGCCTCACCCACGCACCCGATCCCGCAATCGAGCTACGATGCCTTCACCTCGAGCTATTCCTGGATGCTCTTCAACGAGAAGTGCTATCTCTATGCCGGGCCCTTCTTCATCCACCTCTTCTCGCATGCCTGGATCGATTTCCGCGGCATCCGCGACAGGCCGATGGCGGCGCGCGACAGCGATTATTTCCGCAACACCCAGATCTGCATCGAGGTGCAGCGCGACTACGCCGAGCGCAACCCCGGAAATTTCATCGGCTATTCCAGGGATGTCTGGGGCCTGTCTGCCTCCGACGGTCCACCGCCCTCACGCAGCCGCCATGGCGACCGGCGTCCGAGCGTGCTGGGCTACGCCGCTCGCGGCGCGCCGCTTGGCCCCGATGATGGAACGCTTGCGCCATGGTGCGCGCTCGCCGCCCTGCCCTATGACCGCGAGGCGGCTATATCAGGCACGCGGGCATTGCTGCAGGCCTATCCCGACCTCTGCTATGAGGGCCGTTTTCCTGGTGGTTTCAACCCAAGCGTCAAGACGGCGGGACCGGAGGGTTGGGTGGACGACCGCTGCGTCGGCATCGACCAGGGGTTGCTCGTCATGTCGATCGAAAACGATCGCTCTGATTTCATCTGGAGCCTGATGCGCAAGTCCGACATCATCCGCACTGGCCTGGAACGCGCGGGCTTTACCGGCGGCTGGCTGGAAGACGAGGCGGAAGACGAAGAGCTCAAGATCGCCTGACAGCGTTTAGCGGGTGGGCGAGCGCGGAGGGCGCCCCTCAGCGCACGAAAACATGCGCCTTGCCGGCGATCTCCAGCCGCACGCGGTCGCCGCGCGAAGGCAGCGCCACGCTGGAGGTCTTGATCAGGATCGGCGGCAATGCCACACCGTCAAGCGAAACAGCAACCGTGCAGGTCGCGCCGCCGAAATCCACCTCAACCACGCGCCCGCCATAGGGCTGCTCGCTGCTGTCGGTGACGACGCGGATCTGTTCGGGCCGGAGCATGATCTCGACCTTGCCCTGATGCTCGCTGTCGACGGCGACATGGCCGAGCGCGCAATCGGCATGGCCGTTGCGGATGATCGCAGGCAGCATGACTGCGTCGCCGAGAAAGAGTGCCGTCTCGCGGTCGCGCGGCGCAAGATAGAGCGACTGCGGCGATCCGGCCTGCACCAGCCTGCCGTCGCGCAGAACGGCCACCTGATCGGCATAGGACAGCGCCTCGGCCTGGTCGTGGGTGACGAGGATGCTGGTGATGCCTGCCGCCTGCAGCACGCGGGCGACCGCCTTGCGCATGTTTTCGCGAAGACCCGTGTCGAGCGCCGAGAAGGGTTCGTCGAGCAGCATCAAGCGCGGCTCGCGGCCGAGCGCGCGCGCCAGCGCCACGCGCTGCTGCTGGCCGCCAGAAAGCTGGTGCGGGCGGCGCGTGAGCATGCCGCGGTCGAGCTCGACCATGTCGAGCAGGTCGAGCACCCGCTTGTCGCGGTCGGTCGCGCCTCGCGCGATGCCGAAACCGATATTGCCGACGACGTCGAGATGCGGAAACAGCGCGCCTTCCTGCGAGACGATGCCGATGCCGCGCTTGTGCGCGGGCACCGCCGCCGGCCCATCGGCCAGCAGCTCGCCATTGAGCGTGACGCGACCCTGATCGGGCTGCTCGAAGCCGGCGATGATACGAAGCAGCGTCGTCTTGCCGGAGCCGGAAGGGCCGACCACCGCCGTGCGGCTGCCTGCCGTCACCTCAAGCGAGATATTATCGAGCGCCTGCACCTGACCGTAACGCTTGCTGGCACCGTCTATCGTAAGCAGCGTCATTGTCCGGCAGTCCGTTTCGATTGAGCATGGAGAAGAAGGGTCAGCGGCAGCGACAGCACGACCATCATGAAGGCGTAAGGCGCGGCCGCGACATAATCGATCTCGCTGGTGAGCGACCAGAATTTCGTGGCCAGCGTCTCGACGCCGTTGGGAGAGAGCATCAGCGTTGCCGTCAGCTCGTTGGTGATCCCGAGCGCCACCAGCGCGATGCTGGCCGCAGCACCCGGCGCTGCAAGCCGCATGGTGATCTGCCGCACCGCCTGGCCGGGTGTGCGCCCAAGCGCCATTGCGGCGCGTTCGAGCTCCACCGGCGCCTGCGCGATGCTGGCGCGAAGGCCGACCATGGCGCGCGGCAGGAAGAGCAGGATATAGGCGAGCAGCAGCGTCGCGAATGTCTGATAGAGCGGCAGCACGAGGCGCACGGTGATCGTCACCAGCGCCAGCGCCACGACCACACCCGGCAGCGAGCCGACATAATAGTGGCAGGCCTCCAGCACGCGCTGCACGCGGCCCGGCGCGCGCACGGACAGCCACGCCATGGGCGCGGCCGCGATCGTCGCCAGGATACCGCCGGCAAGCGCCAGCACGATCGACTGCACGAAGGCATTGCCCACCTCGACGCGCCAGATACCGGCGCCGCCGAGATAGAGCCAGCGCACCAACGTGACGAAGGGAACGCCGAGCGTCAGCGCCGCGACGATGACGGGCAAAAGCACAGCCGGTACCGCGAACCAGCCGAGACGGCGGCGATCGGCGGGACGCGCCGAGCCGGAACCGACACGGGCGTAGCGCTCGTTGCCGCGCACCAGGACTTCGATCGCGAGCAGAAGCAGGCAGCAGGCGACCAGCACGCCGCCGAGCATATTGGCGGCCGGGCTGTTATAGGCCGACTGGAACTGGTCGACGATCGCGGTCGCAAACGTGTCGAAGCGGATCATCACGAAGAGCCCGTATTCCGACAGCAGATGCAGCGCGATCAGCAGCGAGCCGCCGCAGATGGCAAGCCGAAGCTGCGGCAGGATGGTGCGGAAAAACACCGCCCAGGGCCCGAGCCCCAGCGAAGCCGCCGCATCCTCGATCGCCGGATCGAGCCGGCGCAAGGCCGCCGCGACGGGCAGATAGAGGAACGGGTAGTATGCCAGCACCGAAACGAAGACGCCGCTCTGCAGCCCGCGCATTCCGGGCACCAGGCTGACCCAGGCGTAGGAATGCACGAAGGCAGGCACCGCGAGCGGCGCCACGGCAAGCCAGGCCCAGAGCCTGGCGAAGGGAACATCGGTGCGCTCGGTGATCCAGGCAAGCGTTACCGCCAGCACGATCGACAGCGGCACGGTGATGACTTCGAGGGCGACGGTGTTGACGAGCAGCTCGCCGACGCGCGGGCGAAACACCAACTGCTTCACCGTTTCCCAGCCGACATCGACGGTGATCCAGCCGATGAAACCGAGGGGAACGAGGCTGAACAGCGCGACGATTGCGGCAAAAAGCACGACGGGCGCATAAGGCATGCCCCGGCGCGGTCGCGCCAGTCCTGCCGCCGGCCGCGCCGCCGGCATATCGGAAGCAAGCAATCTGTTGTCCTGCAGCAAGGCCGCGCCTTTGACACGCTGAAAAAGGAAGGCAACCGTCTTTGACAGACGGTTGCCGTGTATCGTCATGGCCTAAAGTTTTCTTGAGGCAAAAGCAACAGTTTTGCCCGGCCGCCGCGCTGCAGCCGTTAGATCAGGCCGGCGGCGGTGATCATCTCGACCACCTTCTTGCTGTTCAGCTGCGAGGCATCGACTGCGGGCGCCTGCAGGTCGGCCATCGGCACGAGCTTGTCGTTGGAAGCCGCACCCTTGCCGACGGCGTACTCATAGGACGTGCCGTTCTTCAGGATCGCCTGCCCCGCCTTGCCGGTAATGAACTTCAGGAAGGCCTGCGCCTCCTTCTGGTGCTGGCTCGACTTCAAGATACCACCGCCCGAGAGGCTGACGAAGGCGCCCGGATCCTGGTTCTTGAAGTAGTGCAGCGCGACGTTCTTGCTGTTTTCAGCCGTCGCCGCCTGATCGCCGAACCAGTAGTAATGATAGATGATCGCGCCTTCGACCTCGCCCGCGTTGACCGCCTTCATGGCAACCGTGTTGCTCTTGTAGGAGGTCGCGTTTTCCTTCAGCGCCTTCAGCCAGGCGGCCGTCGCCTCCTCGCCCTTCAGCTGCAGCAGCGCGCTGACGATAGCCTGGAAATCGGCGCCGACAGGTGCAGCACCCCAGCGGCCTTTCCACGAGGGATCGGCGAGATCCATCATCGATTTCGGCAGCTTGTCCTCGGTGAGCTTGGTCTTGTCATAGGCAAACACGGTGGAGCGCGCCGCGATGCCGGCCCACATCCCATCCTTCGCGCGAAACTCTTCTGGCAGCTGGTCGAGCGTTGCCTTGTCGATCGGCGCGAAGAGCCCGGCGGCATCGACCAAGGTCATCGCCGGCGAATTCTCGGTGAGGAAAACGTCGGCGGGCGACGCCTCGTCTTCCTGGATGATCTGGTTGGCGAACTGCATGTCGCTGCCCTGGCGCATCGTCACCTTGATGCCGGTTTCCTTGGTGAAGGCGTCCACCCATTCCTGGCCGAGGCTCTGGTGCTGGGCGTTGTAGACGACGATACCTTCGGACTCTTCCTCCTGCGCCTTGGCGCCCGAAGCCAGCGATGTCGCGGCAAGAAGCATGGCGCCGAACGCGGCGACCTGCGAGAGGCGATTAAGGGAGACGGTCATGATGCCCTCCATGGCATGTCATCTGCGATATCCATGATATTGCAGCGGTATATTTTCCTTGGCACTCGATTTCAAGTTTAGGCGACCTCAAGGCCATCACAAAGGCTTGAAATAATTGGAAAATACTTAGAACGATTCTAGCCGGCAGCAAAAAGGGCGGCAACGCCTTCGCGCTCCCGCCCCTTTGTCATCACAGCCGTCAGACGGTTATTCGACGTCGAACTTCACGCCCTGCGCCAGAGGCAGCGTCTTGCCGTAGTTGATCGTGTTGGTGGTGCGGCGCATGTAGGCACGCCATGCGTCGGAGCCGGACTCGCGGCCGCCGCCGGTTTCCTTTTCGCCGCCGAACGCGCCGCCGATCTCGGCACCCGAGGGGCCGAGGTTGACGTTGGCGATGCCGCAATCCGACCCGCGCGCCGAGACGAAGGTTTCGGCTTCGCGCATGTCATTGGTGAAGATCGACGACGACAGGCCCTGCGGCACGGCGTTGTGATCTTCGAGAACCGCGTCGAAATCGCTGTACTTCATGACGTAGAGGATCGGCGCGAAGGTCTCGTTCTCGACCGGACCGGTCTGCGCGGGCATTTCGACCAGCGCCGGGCGCACGTAGAAGGCGTCGGAGGCGCCGTTTTCGACACGCTCGCCACCGGTGACCTTGCCGCCCGCGGCCTTCGCCTGCTCCAGCGCCGACTGCATGTTTTTGTAAGCCTGGCTGTCGATCAGCGGTCCGACCAGCGTGCCTGTTTCCAGCGGATTGCCGATGCTGACGGAGCCGTAAGCCTTCTGCAGGCGCGGAACCAATGCGTCGTAGACGCTCTCATGCACGAACAGGCGGCGCAGCGTGGTGCAGCGCTGGCCGGCGGTGCCCATGGCCGAGAAGGCGACGCCGCGCAGCGTCAGGTCGAGATCGGCCGTCGGGCAGATGATCGCGGCGTTGTTGCCGCCGAGTTCCAGGATGGCGCGGGCAAAGCGCTGCGAGAGGCGCGGCCCAACGGCGCGGCCCATGGCAGTCGAGCCCGTGGCAGAAACCAGCGGCACCTTCGGATGATCGACCAGCGCCTCGCCGACATCGCGGCCGCCGATCAGAAGCGTCGAGAGATTGGCCGGCGCCGTGCCGCCTTCGGCGACGAAGCGCTTCAGCGCCTTTTCGAACAGCGCCTGCGTGGCAAGTGCGGTCAGCGGCGTCTTTTCCGACGGCTTCCAGACGGTGGAGTTGCCGCAGACAAGCGCCAGCGCTGCATTCCAGGACCAGACAGCGACGGGGAAATTGAAGGCCGAGATGATGCCGACGACGCCGAGCGGGTGCCAGCTTTCCATCATCCGGTGCTCGGAACGCTCGGTGGCGATCGTCAGGCCGTAGAGCTGGCGCGACAGGCCGACGGCGAAATCGCAGATGTCGATCATTTCCTGCACTTCGCCGAGACCTTCGGACGTGATCTTGCCGACCTCGATCGACACCAGCCGGCCGAGCTCGGCCTTGGCCGCGCGCAGCTCCTCGCCGAGCAAGCGCACAAGCTCGCCGCGCTTCGGGGCCGGAACGGCGCGCCATTCGAGAAACGCCTTGTGGGCGTTATCGATCGCGGTCTTGGCATCAGTGACCGACACTTCCTTCAGCGCGCCGATTTCCTTGCCTGTCACGGGCGACGTTACCCGCAGCGTACCGCCGGTGAAGCGGTCGGCGCTGACGCCGAGCTTGGCAAGCAGGGTCTTGGTTTCGGTGGCGAGATCGAGCGTTTCGATGGTCATTGTCGTGGTTCCAACCTTATTGTTCTTAAAAGCGGGCATCGGCGAAGTGGGCGACCTGGGCGCCGGCTTCGTACCATAATTCCTTGGCGGCGCGGAAGCGCGGCTCGGCGGGATCAGTAAGCGGCAGCGGTAGCTCGGCCTCGCTCATCTCCCCCAGGATGTGGCGGGCGAGCGTGCGGCCAAACACCGTTCCCGGCGCGATCCCCCGGCCATTATAGCCGGAAAAGCCGACGACATTATCGGCGAACTTGTGAAAGCGCGGCAGCGAATTGTCGGTCATGCCGATCTTGCCGTACCACTCGCATTCGAACTCGACATCGCCAAGCTGCGGGAAGAGCTTCTTCATCGCGCGCCGCGCCCAGCCCTTGTGGACGGACAGCCCCGTGTTGCGCAGCGCACCCACACTGCCGAACACCAGCCGGCCGGCCTGGTCCATGCGGTAGGAGGAGAGAATTTCCTTCGTGTCCCAGACGCCCTCGCGGCCAGCCAGGATCGACTTGCGCAGATTGTCGCCGAGCGGCCGGGTCGCCAGGTTGAAATAGGGCAGATGCACCTGCTCGTTGCGCACCTGTTCCCAGGGGCCGGTGCTGTAGGCATCCGTCGCCACGATGATCCAGTCAGCGGTCACGGAACCTTTCGCCGTCTTCACCGTCCAGCGCTTGCCGTTTCTCTCGGTGGCGATGACGGGGCTCGACGTATGCAGCGCAACGCCCGCCTTGACGGCGGCATGCGCGAGGCCGCGCGCGTAGGCGAGCGGCTGCAGTGTGCCGGCGCGCATGTCGAGCAGCGATCCGGTATAGGCCTGGCTGCCGACGCGGCGTGCCGTCTCGGCGGCGTCGAGCAATCTGACATCGGCACCCCGCGCCGCCCACTGGCTGGCGCGATCGGTGATTTCCTTGAGGCCATCGGCGCCGACGGCGACATGCAGCGTGCCGTTGCGCTCAAGCTCGCAGGCGATCTTGTGCTTGTCGATCAGCTCCATCACCAGCTTCGGCGCATTGCCGAGCAGGTCGAGCAGGCGCTCGCCATAGACGGGGCCGAGCACGCCGGGCAGATCGTCGGGCATCACCCACATGCCGGCATTGATCAGCCCGACATTGCGGCCCGCGCCACCGAAGCCGACTTCGTTGGCCTCGAGCAACACGACTGACTTGCCGGCTTCCGCCAGATGCAGGCTGGACGACAGCCCGGTATAGCCCCCGCCGACCACGACGATATCGGCCGTAACGGACCCTGACAGCGGCACCGTTGCCGGCGGCTGCGGCGCGGTCTTTTCCCAGAGGCCGTGGGAGCGCGGATCATTCAGCATCGGAGAGCTCCGTTCCGAGGTCTATCAGGCAACGTTGCTCAGGCGCAGGCCGGAAAGCCCGAGCAGATCGATCGCCGCCTCCAGCGAGCGTGCCTGACGTTCCGCGTAGAGGTCAAGCTCATCCGTGACGGTCGCGCCGAGCGCCTCTTCGAAGGCCGAGCGGTTGGAGCGGGTCGCGTAGTTCTGCTGCTGGTCCGTGCCGAGGTTCGACTGGAAGATCCCGGCGGCACTCACAGGCAGGAAGTCCTCGTAGACGATGGGATCGAAGGTGAGATAACCCATCTCGATCAGCGCCTCGGCATCGTCAGGCAGCGCGCCGTCGACGGCAGCGGCAACGCCCTCGGGCGTCGCGGAATAGTGGAAGAAGGCCAGCTGCTCGGCCCGAAGCACCGCCCAGCTATCCGGCAGTTCGCGGAACCGCTCGGCAAGCTCGCTGTCGTAATCGCCAGCCTTGGCGCCGGCGGCACCGACCTGCACCTCGCCGCGAACCGAAGCCAGCAGCCGGTCGTAAAGCACCCGGCCCTTGGCCGTCAGCGCCACGCCGCGCTGCTCGATCTCGCCGAAGCGCGCCGTATGCGTGCCCTTGGCAGCGCTCGTCTCGCCGGCAAAGGCGATCGCCTCTTCCAGCGCCTTGAAGCTGGTCTGGCGCAGCAGGATATCGCAATCACGGCGCGGCGGCCCCTCAATGACGGCCTTCGGCGTGATGCCGCGCTCCGGCATGCGGGCCTGCACGGCGTCGATATCGAGCGTGCGCGGGGTCAGGTGGTTGATATGCGGCCCCTTGAACGAGACGACGTCGGCGATCAGCCGGTGCGCGTCGTGCAGGCGCTTGTAGGTCTCGGCGGTGACCGTCGCCTCGCCATGCCAGCGGAAGGTTTCCAGCGCCTCGGCGACGAACTCCTGCGCTTCCGCCTCCGTCAGCCCGCCGACCTCTTCATGACGCTCGATCAGCTGGATGGCGCGCTCGGTATAGATGCGGCGCTTCGACAGAATATCGGCGGCCTCGGCGCGCAAAGCCTCGTCCTCGATGAGTTCGAGCCTGAGCAAAGAGGTGAAGACCCGGAACGGATTGACGCTGAGCGCCGCCAGGTCGACCGGGCGGAAGCAGGTGGAATGAACAGGCACGCCCGCCACCGAGAGATCGTAATAGCCGACCGACTGCATGCCCATGACGGCAAAGAGGCGGCGGATGGTGAAAAGCTCTTCAGGAGTACCGAGACGAATGGCGCCATGGCGCTCGACATCGATGCGCTCCAACTCGCCGGCCCGCGTCAGGCGCTCGCGCAGGCCTTTATCCTTGGCCAGCACCTCGGCATTGACGTCCGCAACCAGTTCCAGCAGCGTTCCGTATTGCGGCACCTCGGCGCGATACATCTGCGACATCGCTTCGGTAAACAGCGAGCGGATGCGGTCTGTGGAAACGAAGCCTGCCATGATAGAGATCCCCACGTTCATTCCGATTATGATTAGTGCAGCTATTTACAAGCGCCCGAAAGCCATAAATATCGACATTTCGGAAATAGCTCATTCTGAAATGGAATGACCCATGCTGACGTCAAGGCGTTTTCTACCCTCCACCGCGCTGCTTTCCGCCTTCGAGGCGGTATCGCGCACCGGCAGCGTCACGGCGGCCGCCAAGGAACTCGACCTGACGCAGAGCGCCGTCAGCCGCCAGATCAAGACGCTGGAGGAGCAACTCGGCGTCGAGCTCTTCATCCGCGAGCGCCAGACGGTGCGCCTGACGCTTGCCGGCGACGGCTATGCCCGCGAGATCCGCGAGGCGCTGCGGCGCATCTCCAGCGCCTCCTTGAACCTGCGCGCCAATCCGCACGGCGGCACGCTCAACCTCGCGATCTTGCCGACCTTTGGCACCCGCTGGCTGGCGCCGCGCCTCGGCCGCTTCCTCGCCGCCAATCCCGGCGTTACCATCAACCTCGTCACCCGCCTCTCCTCCTTTGATTTTCGGCTCGATTCGATCGACGCCGCCATCCATTTCGGCCATCCGCTCTGGCCCGGCGCCGAGCTCACCTTCCTGATGTCGGAAAAGACCGTGCCCGCCTGCAGCCCCGATTTCCGCGACCGGTACGGCATCAGCCAGCCATCCGATCTCGTTGATGTGCCGCTCCTGCATCTCACCACCCGGCCGGATGCCTGGGAACAATGGTTCGCCGATAACGAGGTGCCGCCACAAACCGTTCACGGCATGCTCTTCGACCAGTTCGCCACCGCCGCCCAGGCGGCCATCGCCGGCCTCGGCGTGGCGCTGCTGCCGACCTTTCTCATCCAGGACGAGCTGAAGCGCGGCGATCTCGTGGCATCAGTCAATCGCGAGATGGAGAGCAAGGAACGCTATTATCTGGCCTTTCCCGCCGAGCGCGCCGACTACGCCCCGCTGTCAGCCTTCCGCGACTGGATCGTCCGCGAGGCCGGCGGTTGACGGAACCGCTTGCGCCGCACCCGTCGTTTCGCGCATTATGCGCCGCAACAGAATTCGACCCAGGAAATCCTCATGAAGCCGATCTTCGTCCAGCTCCAATGCGCCCCCGGCAAGACCTACGAGGTCGCCGACGCCATCTACAAGACCGAACGCGTCTCGGAGCTCTATTCGACCAGCGGCGATTACGACCTGATGCTCAAGGTCTATATCCAGGAAGGCGAGGACATCGGGAAATTCGTTAACGATCAGATCGCCAGCATTCCCGGCATCGTCCGCTCGCTGACGACGCTGACCTTCCGCGCATTCTGAGACTGGGTCACGGTCGGTTAACTCTTCCCAAAAGCAAATCCCCGAAGGCGCGGACATTTAACGCCGCCTTAACGCGGGCGGTCGCCATGTGGCATCGATGAAAGCCGCGACCAGCAATCGCGGCCGAAGGAATGACATATGTCCGCCGCCGAACTCTATTCCCATGACGCCGAACCGGTCGCCGCCAGCGCGCCGCTGATCATTCACGTCATCCGCCAGTTCCTGCCCAATCGCGGCGGCCTTGAGGACGTAGTTGCCAATCTCGCGCGCCAGACGCTGAAGCGCGGCTACCGCGTTCGCGTCGTCACGCTCGACAGCCTGTTTACCGACCGCGACAAGAAACTGCCTTCACGCGAGACCATCGACGGCATCGACGTCGTCCGCATCCCCTGGTCGGGCAGCACGCGCTATCCGCTCGCGCCTGAGGTCTTCCGCCATCTCGGCGACGCCGATCTGATCCATGTGCATGCGATCGACTTCTTCTTCGATGCGCTTGCCTGGGGCCGCTTCCTGCATCGCAAGCCGATGGTGGTCACCACCCATGGCGGCTTCTTCCACACGACGAAATTCGCGGCGATCAAAAAGGTCTGGTTCCAGACCATCACCCGCCTCTCGGCCATGGCCTACAAGCGGGTCATCGGCTGCAGCATGTCGGATCTCGCGCAGTTCGAGAAGATCGCGCCGAGCCGCAGCATTCTCATCGAAAACGGCGCCGATATCGGCAAGTTCGCCGACCGCGCATCCCGCAGCCCCAAGCGCCGGATCGTCACGATCGGCCGGTTCTCGGTCAACAAGCGCCTCGACAGGCTGATCGACGCCCTGGCGGTGCTGAGGGTGTGCAATCCGGATTGGCATCTCGATATCGCCGGCGTCGAATCCGATCTGACCCAGCAGGACCTGATGGCCCAGATCGACCGGCTGAAGCTGAACGACGCCGTCACCATCCATGTCGGCGCCGACAACGACGCGATCGGCCGGATCATCGCCGACGCCTCGATCTTCGCCTCCGCTTCATCCTATGAAGGTTTTGGGCTTGTGGCGCTGGAAGCCATGAGCGCCGGCCTGCTGCCGGTGCTCAACACCAACGAGGCCTTTAGAACGCTCGGCGCGCGGCACAAGGACGTCCTGCTCGTCGACTTCGCCGATACGGCCGCCGCAGCCCTCGCGCTGGAAACGGCCTACAAGCGCCTGGAAGCGCAGGGCCCGGCGGTGCGAGCCGCCCTTCTCTCCGATGCGTCTGGCTATTCCTGGGATGTCGTCGCGGAACGTTACATCGGCGTCTACAAAGAGCTTATCGCCGGCTAATAAAAGCCGGCGCTTCTGCCCTCGACAATCCGTAGAATCTACAGACCCAAAGCGGACAGGCGCACGCCTGTGCCCGCTCAGGCCTTCGCCAGCCGCGCGATCTCGGCGAACACCGTCCGGCGCGATTCCGGCGGGGTCAGATTGTGATCGGCATCCGGCAGCATCACCAGCCGCACGTTCGGATGGCGCTCGAACTTGCGGCCGCCGGGGCCGAAGTGGAAGTACATGTGCTCCAGCCCGACATCGCCTTCGCTGTAGATCAGCGTCAGCGGCACCTTGCGCTTGCCGACGGTGACGAAGGATTTTTTCACCTCGCTCGCCGTGTGCCTGCGGCTCGGCAGATATTCGAGCAGCGGCGCGATGCGCACCGACATGCGGCGTGAGAAGGCGATGATGACATTGCGCGTCGCCGCCAGCACGTCGATATCGCCCTTCAGCAGGCGCTTGACCGTGGCAAAGCTGGAGAGCCGCTGGCCGTAATCCTCGAAGCTGCGCGGCACCGACACGACATGCTTGCGCTCGACTGGCTGGTTCGGATCCCAATAGTAGACGAAGGGATTGATCGAAACGGCCGCCTTGACCCTGACATCGTCGACGGCCGACCGGATGGCGACATAGCCGCCGCTGCAGCGCCCGGCAACCATCAGCGGGCCCGGCACCATGCCCTCGAGCAGATCGAGTGCGGCCTGCGCATCGGCGTTCTGGGTCGCGGAATAGAGGATTTGATCCGGGGCATCCGGACGCGGCGGGCTGTCGCCGACATTGGCGGAATCGAAGCGGATCGAGGCGACGCCCTCGCGGGCAAGCCCCCGGGCCATATCGGTGATCGCGCGACCCCAGCCGGACTGGCGGTCGTATGCGGTCGACAGGAACACCACGCTGTTCCCTCGTGGCCGTCCGATCGGGCGCGTGACGACGCCGACCAGATGATTGAACGCCCCGAAACGCACCGGCACTTCCTCAAAGCCGTCGCCTGCGAGCGACTGCGTGTCGACAGTGGTGGCGGAAGGTGCAGCAGCCGGATCGACCGACGTATGCTCGTCCACCCATTGCGCCAGCGTCTCGACGACCTCCATCGGCGTGCGCGAAAAGACCGGGTCGGAGATCAGCCTGTCGTAGCCCTTGAACGTCTGCTGCTCGACCGTCGCGCCAAGCGCGGTCAGGTTATCGGCGAGCGTCGTGTCGTCGGCGCGCTCGGGGCGCTCCAGAATGAGGTAGCGCTGTGCTGCCAGCGTTTCCGGCGCGGCGATGCGGACCTTCGACAGTTCCGCGGCGATCCCATCGGGCATCTGCAGCCCGGCGATCATGTGCTTGCCCTCGGGAATGGCATCCTCGCCCAATCCCAGGTGATGATTGATGAACGTCGCCCATGCGCGAAGCTCGCGCAGATAGGCGCGGCCATTGACGACGGGACCGAGCAAGGCAATGGCATCGACGCCTTCGATCGACGGCGCGGTTCTCTGCGCCAGTGCCGCACCGAGCCCCTGCGCGACGATGATGATGCGGCCGCAGCCGCTCAGCTGCTTCAGCCGCTCGGCGGCGTCGCGGATCGCGTCTTCCCAGATCTTCAGACCAACGGTGTCTTCGACATCGAGCGCATCGCCGGCGCCGGGATAATCGAAGCGCAGGCTGGGAACGCCGAGGCTTGCGAAATGCTCCGCCGTGACGCGGAAGAACCGCCGGCTGCACATCTCCTCAAGCCCCCAGGGATTGACGAAGAGTACGGCCGTGGAGCGCTTGGCAACGCCAGCGTCTTCCGGCTTGAACAGGCCGATCGTGCCATCAAAGGCAAAGGGCAGCGCGGCCTCATTGCCGGCGCCTTCGGCAAGACCGGTCTCGACGGTGATCTCGATCGCCTCTTCCGCTTCCGCCGTCTTGGCGCTTGCTGGCGCAATGAAGGCGACTGCCTTGCGGGCGGACTTTCCTACCGAGCCGGGCAATTTTTCGACAATAGACGACATAACATCGGCATCCTCTCGCGGAATTGCCTTTAAAAGCTTGAGCGCAACAATATAGCCAGCGCCCCCAAGAACGACTGCGAGAAGAAGTCCAATAGAACCATTGATATAGTGTAAAATTCCGAGAGCTAT
The DNA here is from genome assembly GCF_047304155.1 of Rhizobium sp. Rhizsp42. NCBI lineage: Bacteria > Pseudomonadati > Pseudomonadota > Alphaproteobacteria > Hyphomicrobiales > Rhizobiaceae > Rhizobium > Rhizobium sp. Rhizsp42. The sequence goes on from NZ_JBGLYS010000023.1 coordinate 31,891, forward strand.
AATTGCGCACAGAACCGATGCGGCAAACGTCTTGAGCAGACTTACGTACAAACCGGAGAGCTGAGAGCCGAAACCGGTCTGCCGCACCATGATAATACACATAATCGTGAACACGCCGATGCGCACCATCGCGGCACCCTCGGCGGCGAAGAACGGAACGACCGCAAGGCAGCTGAGCGTCATCACGGCGGCGCCGACGAGGCTGACTTTCAGCCGGTCGCGGGCGCGATCCATCGACAGCAGATAGAGGCTGAGCGTCTGCATGAAGGTGTAGGACGGGGCGGCAAGCGCCAAGAGCGCCACGACGGTTCCGCTGCGCGCGAATGCCTCGCCGAACACCGCGCGCACCAACTCGCTCGATATGGCGGCAAGCCCGAAGCTCATCGGCAGGATGATATAGGCCATGCTGCGGGTCACGGCCGCAAATACCTCGACCGGCAGGGTGCGGTCGTCGCTCGAGTGGCGCCGCTCCGAGTAATAGGGGAGCAGGCTGCCCGTCATCTGGATCGGCAGCTGCAGCGCGATATTGGCCACCGACAGGCCGACGGCATAGAAGCCGACCATCTCGACCGACCAGAATTGCTGCAGGAACAGGAGCTCTAACCTGTTTAGAAAGATGGAATCGATCAGGAACTGCGCCGAGAGCACGATCGACGAGGCCGCCAGATATTTCAGCGGCACCCCGCAGCGATCGCGCGGCGTCATCAGGATAGGGATGGTGGCGATGAAGAACACCATCTGCCCCAGCAGATAGCCGACCAGAACACCTTCGACCCCATAGAGCACGGCGCCGGCGCCGACGCCGATCAGCTGCAGCAGGCACACACCCATGGCGAGCTTGAAGAAATCGGTCAGCCGCCGCTCACCGATGAGGTAGAATTTGACGAAGGATCCGATCGCCTGCACGAAGAACAGCGCGCCCGTGACATAGGCGACCGAGGGGGCGGTCTTCGCCCAATGCATCTGTTCCGACGTCAGGAAGAACAGCGCGTAGAGGCCGAGCAGAAACAGCGTCGAGCACAGCATGACGGTGACGAGCAGCGAGGCAAAACCCAGCCGCCGGCGCGCGTCAAAACCTTCCGCCTGCAGCTGCGGCAGCGTCTTCGACATGGTGATGCTGGAGCCGAGCTCGGCGATCGACGCGCCGGTGACGACGAGCCAGAGCGAGAAGGCGACGATGCCGTTCGCCTCCGGCCCAAGCAGCCGGGCGGTGATGATGGAAGACAGGAATCCCGTTACCAGCAGCAGCATTCCCGCCGCGCCGTTCATCACAGAATTCGCGATAATTCCCTTAGACATACCGTATCCGCTTTAGGCCGTTCGAAGGGCCTATTTTAGTAAGAAAGTCTTTCGAAATTGATTGCGCCTCATCTTTCGCGGTGAACGCGCTAGAACGAAAAGGCGCGCGCGCCGCCCGGTCTCAGTACCTCGCCGGTCGGGTGATCATCCGCGCTTCGCCCGGAAAGCGGGCGCAGCAGAACGCGTTTGGCCGCTCCCGGCGCCAGATGGAACCAGTCATCGTCGGGCCGGAAACCATCGACGCTGAAATGCACCGACTGTGCCAGCCTGTCGGTCGCCAGATCCGCAAACCACGCGCCGCCGTCTTCGACCAGCGACACCTGGATCTCGGCATCGTGCACAGCCTTCGAGCGCCCCTGCGGGAAATGGAAGGCATCGGCCACCACCGCGCCCCCCTCGGGAAGCCTCAGCCGCGCCACCGTGACGTCATGCGCTGGCGGCCCGAAGCGGAAGGCGTAAGTGGTGTCGAAGAAGGCGCCGAAGAGATCGGTTGCGGCAAACGTCTCGGTGCTGCGTGGCGCAAGCGTCAGGATGCGTCCGCCGCTCGCCACATTCTGCCGGCCGTTTCTGAAGCAGATGACCTCGAGATCGAGTTGCAGGCTGTGCTCGGTCTCGTTGATGACATGTACGTCGAGGCCGTTGGTCCCCTCGTCGGTCATAAGCACCTGAACCGGCCGGAAGGCGCGGCGCAGCGCGTACCAGATCGGCTTCGGTGCGCCGGTTGAATCGATCACGCCCCAGCCGGCGCCGGGCAGCAGATCCTGAAGCGTCCAGACCAGCGCGCCATTGCAGCTCGACCCCTTGCGCCGCCATTCCGCGAACGTCTCCTCCGCCACCTCGCCGGTGACGGCGCGCGACAGGTCGAGATAGAGATCGCGATTTTCGCGGCGCAGGCGCGCCGGATCGACGTCGTAGAGATGGCCAAGATAGAAATCGCGCACATCCTCGAAATCCCAGGAAGCGCCGCGATCCCTTGGCACGCGCGATTTCCATAGCGGGCTGTGCACCGGCGGCACGTCGAGATGCCGCTGCAGCGTTTTCTGCTGCGGCACATTGGCGAAGGCGAGGCTCTCGGCCGCGAAGCGCACATTGGCGCGGCGAGCATCGTCAAGCGGCCGCATATAGGCGCCGACGCCGTAATAATGCGTCACGCCGGCATTCGGCGAAAACGGCATGGCGCCGCCGGAGGGCGAATTGGCGACATAGGGAATTTCGGGGCAGAGCCGCGCCGCGATCGCCGGAATGATCTCGTCGGTGATCGGTCCCGACCAGAATTCCGACGGCAGGCCGAGCATCGCCGCCTGCTGGTAGATCTCGCTGCCGCCGCAAAGCACCGTAAGCGACGGCGAACCCTGTACACCGTGCAGGAACTCCTCGACCTCGGCATGCACATGCGCGGTAAAGGCCTTGTCGTTCTTCGGATAGTCGAAATTGGCGAACATGAAGTCCTGCCAAACCATCAGCCCAAGCTCGTCGCAAAGCTGGAAGAACTCGGGCGTCTCGTAGGCCATGGTGCCGCCGATGCGGATCATGTTCATGCCGGCCTCGGCCGCCAGCCGCAGGAACGGCTCATAATCAGCCCGCGCGCCCGGGAGCTTCACGATATCGGCCGTCGTCCAGACAGCGCCGCGGCAAAACACCCGCTCGCCATTGATGAGAAGCGCGAACTCGCTGCCATCAGCGCCGCAATCGGCCACGACACTTCGGAAACCGGTCTTGCCCAGCGGATGCTCGACACCATCGATGACGACGGCGTAATCGTAGAGGCGCGGCGTCCCATGGGTGTGAGGCCACCAGGGCTCCACGTCCTTCAACCTCAGAATGGCCGAGTAGTGCCGCTCGCCGACCTTTTCGAACGCCTGCTCGATGTCGCCGCAGCGCAGCGACAATTCGGGTGCCTCGGCATCGGTGCGGAGCGACACGCTGAGCTTGCCCGAACCATCCGGCTCCAGCACCGCCCTCACGCTGACATCATCCAGCGAGACGACATCGCGACGCACCAGCGTGACCGGACGCCAAGGGCCGGCGGCGTGGATCTCAGGGCACCAGCCGGGCATGCGGCCAAGCAGCGTGGTGCGGACGTTCTTCAATCCCTGCGGCGTGATCATCTGCGGCCGCCAGCGGGCGCGCGGGCCGTTGTCGGCAATCCTGGGCGCAAGCGCGCGAAAGCAGAGCGCCAGTTCGTCGCCGCCTGACAGCGTCACCGGCACCTCGTGCATGGTGAACATGCTCTCCGACGAGAGGATTTCCTGGCCGTTCAGAAACACATGGCAGAGCGTCGCCAGACCCTCGAAGCGCAGGATGGCATCACCCGGCGCGGCGTCGAACAGGCGGCAGACATACCAGGCATCCCTGTTGTCGAGCGGCACGGGATTTTCGCGGTCGAACAGGCCCGCTCGCTCCAGCGCGGCAGCGACCGTGCCCGGCACCTCGGCGGGGATGAACTGAGCGGAAAGCGGCAGGTCGTGCGGATTGGCGCAGGCGCCGGGTTCCGTCAGAACCAGGTTCCATCCTTCGCTGAGCGCGATCTCCTCCGCCGCAATGCTCGCCAGTCTCCCACGCATGATCAGGCCTCCGGCTTCAAAGACGTTTCGTGAGCGAAGCCATCATCGAATCCCACGCATCGGCCGCCGGATCAAGCGCGGTCGCTAGCGGCTCGAACTTCTTGCGCGTGACGGCGCGTGCCAGCTGGAACTGCACGGATTTCGCAGCCTCCGACAGCTTGCGCGCATGCTCGGCGGCTTCACCGAATTCGGCTTGCGAATGCCAGACCAGATGATCGGCCAGGAGCTCGAAATTGGCACCGAACTGGCGCAGCGTGTTGAAGGCGTATTTGTGGAAGAAGCCGAAGGGCCGCTCGGCCACCGCCTCGACCTGCTCTGGAAACACGCCAGCGAAAGCTCGGATCGGGTTTTCACGCGGGCGGCGGGCGAAGTGCGAAGACAGCAGCGCGCGCGAGACGCCGCGCGTCGCCTGCGGATCGACAGGCACGTCGGGGAACTTGGCGAACTCGGTATAGGGCAGAAACTGCGGATCCTCGTCGCGAAGATTAAGCTGGAACAGCCCGTCGAAATCCTCGCCCTCAAGCGAAAAGAAGCCGCCATTGTGGAAGTAGTCGACACGCTTGTTCGCGACATCCAGCCGGTTGATCGCAACCGTCGTCTTGCCGTGCTCCTGCCGGTAGGCGGTGCCCTGCGTGTCTGGCATGTAGAAGCTGTCCATCTCGATCAGGCAGAGACGTCCGCGCGCAATCTGCGTCGCGACGTGCCGCTCGACCTTGTCGAAGATCGCAAGCTCGGTGACCCTGATGCCGTAAAGCGCTTCCAGATCCTCGAGCGGCACCTTGAAGAAGGTGAACTGGTCGCCCTCGAAATCCTGGCCAAGCGTGAAGCCAAGCATCGCCTCGGGCGCGAGTCCAAGCGTGCTGAGCACCTCGATCCAGAGGTCGATATAGCAATTGGTCTCCGGCCACATGCGCTCCATGGAATGCAGCGCATGCGGGGAGTAGCTGTCCGGGCTGATCCCCGGGAAGACGGATGCCATCGTTTCCCTTAGCCCCAGAGCGCCTGGTGCACCGAGGCCGGCCACAGCTTGACGTCGAGGCCATGGTGATGGAACAGCGCCAGCGCGATGCGTTCCAAGCCGAAGCCGACGCAGGCCGTGAAGGCAACGCCGCCGTCCTCAAGGTTCAGACCCCACTTCAGGCCGAAGGAATCCTGGTGGAAGTTGAAGCTCATGCAGGCCGTCGGATTGGCGGTCGAGGTGATCGGGATGAGCAACTCGAACTTCAGGTTCTGGTCACGCTGGTTATTGACCATCATCTTGCCGGCGCGGCCGAAGAACGGATCGTTGGCGACATCGATGGTGACGTCGAGACCGACGAGCTTCATCATCTCAAGGCCGCGATCCATCCACTTCTGGCGGAAATCGGTGACGTGCAGCTCGGTGCCCATGCAGACATATTCGCGCATGCGGAACAGCTGCTGGCGGGCCGGATCGCGCGACGGCTCATGGCGGAAGCAATAGGACTGCAGGTCGAACAGCGCGCCGTCCTTCGGCAGGTTGCCGCGGCGGGCAACCGTCGGGTAGAGCGGATAGCAGGCGGCCGGCGTCAGCACGATTTCAGTGGCTTCCTGGCCCTTGGTCCAGTCGTCGCCCACTTCCATGCACTGCAACAGGTTCATGTGGTCGAGCTCGTTGCCGCAGAAGCTGTGCACCGTGCCGGCCAGCTGCGGGAAGCTCTTCATGTAACCGCTCTTTTCGAAAATCTCGCGGTTCATGCCCGGCGGAAAGCGCATGGCTTCCGCGCCATCCGCGCCGCCGAAGCGATCGATCAGGCGCTCGAAGGCGGCGATCACGTCCTCGAACTGGCCGCTGCGGCCATAGAGGCCGTCAACGCCCATATCGATCAGAAGGCCGGATTCAAAAAGCCGGTCCAGAAAGGAGGTCTGCATATCCATGTGAGTTACCCCAGTAGGCTAGTGTCCTGCTTGTGGACAAGGAGCATGCTCGACGTGTTGCCAAGGATGCGGTCGTTGGAAATCATCAATTGAGCGGAATGCGCATCGCGCAGATGCCGTCCGAGACTGAAGGGCGTACCGTTCTTGTAGCCCATGATGCCGCAGATCAGCATCGCGTGGTTGACGATCTCAAGGATCGTCTCGGACGATGCGATCTTGACGTTGTTCATCGCCACGGCAAACGCCATGGACGACAGCTTGTCGGGATCGGCCTTGGCATCCTCGTAGGCCTTAAGCCCTGCGACGACGTTGGACTTCACCATCTGCAAGAGGTTCGACACTTCGGCGAGACGCAGCGCACCCGGAGGCGGCGCGCCCGGCGACTTGCGGGCAGCGGCGCGCACGAAAGCCTGCGCGCGGGAGAATGCATCGATGGCAATCCCGTACCACACGCCGCTCCAGAGCAGGTGCGAGGAGGCCAGCATCGACTGCGCCGCGATCTCGGCGAAAGGCTTCGGCAGGATCTGGCTCGCCGGCGCTTCACCCTTGAACAGGAAGCCGTCGGAGCAGGTACCGCGCATGCCGAGCGTGTTCCAGGCATGCGTCTTTTCGAGCGTGTATTGATCTTTCAAAAACGCCGTCAGAACCTGATCGGAAGGCGCCGCATCCGCATGGGCGCGCGAAGTAATCAGGATCGCGTCGGCGTGGGCGCCATAGGAAATGACCGTCGCATCCTTTTCGAGACGGCAAGCACCGCCCTCGACATGAATGGCGCAAATGCTGTTGCGCAGATTGCCGCCGATGCCGCCTTCGGTCGTCGCCGATCCGATCAACAGCTGTTCGGCCGCGATGCGGCGCATGAAATCGGCGTGCCACGCGCTGTCCGCCCCATGCTCGACGAGGCTGGAAAGCTTGATGTGGTGCATGGCGAAAACCATGGCGCTGGCGGCGCAGGCCTGGCCGAGCATCGAGCAGAGCTCGGCGATCTCGGTCGTCGTTGCGCTTTCGCCACCAAGGCTGCGCGGAATCTGGATGCTGAGCAGGCGCTCCGCCTTCATCGCATCCACGGCCTCCTGAGGAAACCGGCCTTCAAAATCGACGGCGTCCGCGAATTTCGCCGCAATAGCGGCAACGCGGGCAGCCCTTGCTGCAAAACTGTCTTCCGTGATTTTGACCGGGAAGTTCATCAGGCGACCTTCCGGCTATCCTTGATCAGATCAACGGTCCGGGCGATGGCCGAGATGCTGGCGAAGGACTTGCGATTGAGGAGATTGTCCGGGAACTCGATATCGAAGGCGTCCTCGATGCCGAGCATGAGCTGAACCGATGCGAAGGAGGTGAGCCCCGCCGCGTACAGATCGGCATCGTCAGCCACGGTGTCGATGGCCACAGGCAGCTTGCCGAATTTCGCAAGCAGTTCGCGGATCGTCGTATTCATCCTCACATCTCCAAGCTGTCATAACCAGAGCGGGCGCTCATCGCCCTGTCATGGAGGTGCTTTTAAGGAGGAAAAACCAATATTCCGCTAAGGCATGTGGTTAAATCTGGCCACGATGAAAAGCTAAGAATTTAGCGTCTTCGGCTAATCAGTAGAGATAAAGCAAATCGGATCATTGCTTTGCGGGAAAAGCTTAAACAACGCTTTGCCCGAGCATGAATGAACCCGAGTGCTGAAATGAAACGAAGAACGGAACAGTTAACTCCCGCGCGGCGGGTAGATATGCTCTTGTCCGTTGTAGTCGGAAACCGAATAACAACCCTCCGCGTTTCTGCGGATCGAGTTTTGGCCGATATCGGCTTTGCCGTATCCTCCTGGAATATCCAGAATATAGGTCGGTTGGCACAATCCAGAGATGCGACCACGCAAGGAAGCGACGATCGCCTGCCCCTCTTCGACCGATAGCCGGAAATGGCTGGTACCAGGCGCGAGATCGGGGTGATGCAGATAATAAGGTTTTACCCGCGTCTCGACGAAGGCCTTCATCAGCTCCGCCAGAACATCGGGATCATCGTTGACGCCCTTGAGCAGCACCGACTGGCTGACCATGACGATGCCGGCATCGATGAGCCGGGCGCAGGCGGCGCGCGCCTCGGCCGTGAGCTCGCGCGGGTGGTTGGCATGCAGCGCGACATAGGTGGTCTTGCCGCTCGCCTTCAGCGCCTCGATCAGCGCCGCGTCAATCCTCTCCGGGTCGACAACAGGCACGCGGCTGTGGAAGCGAACGATCTTGACGTGATCGATATCCTTGAGCTGTTCGAGGATATCCCGCAGCCGGCGCGGCGACAGGACCAGCGGATCGCCGCCGGTCAAGATGACCTCCCAGATCGCGTCATGGCCTCTGATGTAATCGAAGGCCGCCGCCATCGCGGCGGGATCGAGCGTCCCCAGCCCCTGCGGCCCCACCATCTCGCGGCGGAAGCAGAAGCGGCAATAGACGGGACAGACATGCACCGCCTTCAGAAGCACGCGATCTGGATAGCGATGAACGATGCCCTCGACGGGGCTATGCGCGTGATCGCCGATCGGATCGGCCCGCTCCTCCGGCGTCATCATGAGCTCTGCGGCATCGGGCACGAACTGGCGCGCGATCGGATCATTGGGATCGTCGTGGTCGATCAATCGCGCCATGTCAGGCGTCACCGCGATCGCATAGCGCGCCGCGACGTCGTCCAGCGCCTCGCGGTCGCGATCGGCGATGAGCCCGGCATTGGCGAGCTCGTCCACCGTCTTGATCGGCCGGGTGATCGTCACTGCCCGTACTCCGCCACCGGCGCCCACAGCACCTGATCGATCCGCCGCGCACCCGTCGCCAGCATCACCAACCGATCGAAGCCGAGCGCGATGCCGCTGGCATCGGGCATGATCGCCAACGCGTGGAGCAGATCATCGTCAATCGGATAGGTTTCGCCATAGATGCGCTTTTTCTCCGCCATCTCGATCTCGAAGCGGCGGCGCTGCTCGACGGGATCGGTCAGCTCGCCGAAACCGTTCGCCAGCTCGACGCCGCAGGCATAGACCTCGAAGCGCTCGGCCACACGCGGATCGGCGGCCGATGGCCGCGCGAGTGCTGCTTCGCAGACCGGATATTCGTCAAGGATCGTCACGCGCCCCATGCCAAGATGCGGCTCGACCTTCTCGACCAAAACCCGGCTGAAGAGATCGGCCCACTGATCGTCTTCGGCGACGCGCATGCCGTGGCGCTTCATCTCGGCCGCCAGATGCTCACGGTCGGTCGAGCCATCGGCGCTGACCGAGGCCAGAAGATCGATATCGGCATGACGGCGGAACGCTTCGGCGACGCTCACACGCTCCGGCCCGGCGAAGGGATCGCAGGTCGTCTCACAATAGCTGAGCATCGTCGTCTGCATCGTCTCGGCCGCCAGCGCTATGATGCGCACGCAGTCCATCATCAGGCTCTCATAGCTCTCGCCGGTGCGATACCATTCCAGCATGGTGAACTCGGGATGATGCAGCGGTCCGCGCTCGCGATTGCGATAGACATGTGCGAAGCAGGCGATGCGCTCCTCACCGGCGGCAAGCAGCTTCTTGCAGGCGAATTCGGGCGAGGTGTGCAGATAAAAAGGAGCGACCTGCCCATCCGTGGTCAGCGCCTCGGTGGCAAAGGCATGCAGATGCGCCTCGTTTCCAGGCGACACCTGCAGTGTCGCCGTATCCACCTCGATGAAGTCCTCGCGAGCGAAATAGCCGCGCAGCGCCGCCTGAATCCGGTTGCGTCCGATCAGGAACGGCCGGCGGTCGGCATGCACACTGGGCGTCCACCAGGGCGACGCTTTGGCGATCGAGGGTTTCATCGAATGCTGTCCTGACCGGATCAACCAACGCAAGGGCTGGCTATTTGCCGGATTTTAGGTTAGTTGCGCCCCCAAAGAACACCTGATTGCGTCTCCGGGGCCATTTCGACAGTCCTCTACGACGCCAAAAGCCGAGTTACAAGGAACTCTTATGGTCAAGGTCATCGCCTCTTCCGTCCGCAAGGGCAACGTCCTCGATGTGGACGGCAAGCTCTACGTCGTTCTGACGGCCAACAACTTCCACCCGGGCAAGGGCACGCCGGTCACCCAGGTCGACATGCGCCGCATCGTCGACGGCGTGAAGGTCTCCGAGCGCTGGCGCACGACCGAGCAGGTCGAGCGCGCCTTCGTGGAAGACGTCAACCACCAGTTCCTCTACGAGGACGGCGAAGGCTTCCACTTCATGAACCCGGAAAGCTATGACCAGGTTGTCGTCGACGTCGAAACCATGGGCGACCAGAAGGCTTACCTGCAGGAAGGCATGGTTTGCATCTTGTCCATGCACGAAGGTGTAGCGCTCGCCCTGCAGCTGCCGCGCCACGTGACGCTCGAAATCACCGAGACCGAGCCGGTCGTCAAGGGCCAGACGGCATCGTCTTCCTACAAGCCGGCCATGCTCTCCAACGGCGTCCGCACCTCGGTTCCCCCGCACATCGACGCCGGCACCCGCGTCGTCATCGCGACCGAAGACAACTCCTACGTCGAGCGCGCCAAGAACTGATCCGGCGCCGGACCGAAGCTTCAAAGGCCGTATCGCCCCGCGATGCGGCCTTTTTCTTTGGCGGCTTCCCCCGACTGCAAGACAACAAAAAAAGGCGCCGGAAAACCGACGCCTTTATCTTATCCGTAGGCCCGATCGCTCAGGCCAAAGCCATTAGCGCGGGCAACGTGCTTCGTAGCGGCGGCCGTAGCGATCGCGGTAGACGCAGTAGCCGCGGCGTTCGACCGACTGGCCGATGAGCGCGCCGGCGAGACCGCCGGCAACGGCGCCAACGGCCGCACCACCCCAGCTGTGGCTGACCGCGCCGCCGATGACCGCGCCGGTGCCGGCACCGATCGCGGTGCCTTGTTCCGTGGCCGTGCAGGATGCGAGCGCGCCGACCAAAGCGCCGATGAGTACAATCTTCTTCATCATAACTATGTCTCCCAGGGTTTTTGGCGCGCTTTAGATGCGGCCCATGAGTACGAGAATGATAATAATCACAAGAACTAAGCCCAAACCGCCAGAAGGTCCATAGCCCCAGCTGCGACTATAACCCCAATTCGGTAGGGCTCCGAGCAAAAGCAGAATAAGGATAATGAGTAGTATCGTTCCAAGCATATCCCGTGACCTCAGCGCATTTCGAGTTTGAATGAGCCAGTAACACGTAAGCCGGCTTTTGGTTCCGCCGATTTTTTCCAAGAGGACAATATTTTTCAGCAGGTAAGCCGACATCGTCTGGTATCCTCACGCTGACGCATAGCAGGCGCGGCGCCAAAAGCGCATTTGCGCCTATGGTTAAAATTTCCATAAAATACAATAGGTTGTCGCGAACAAACCGGGAAGTCGGCAAAGTCGCTGATTCGTCTGCCCTTTGTTCCGGATTTGATCGAGCCTGCTTCGAAACGGATTTTTTACGTTTCGGGCGGAACCGAAGTCACCGCTACACGCCCCTTCCTTATCCGCCGAACAAAAACCTCGACACACGCCAAACGAGAATCTTCCGATTCAGCATCTGGTGGGAAAAAGTGATTCAAAATCAATACTTAGCAGTGAACAAACCCTGAATCATCGGGAGTCAGCGATTCGTCTCCGATTCGTTCTACTGCTGTTCCGAATCGCTATGCGAGCATTCCACAAGCTATTCGCGAGAGCTAAAATCCGCCGGTGAAATTGAAATCAGCCCTTGCGTTTGCGCCAACGGCTGTCCATTTGTTTGTCTGCTTCGGATCAGGAGCTTGGTTTTACCCCCGGGGCACCCCGCCCCGTCTGCAGGACAAAGACACTGACATCGCAGCCGATGATACTGAGTGGGCGCGGCGTGACCGCGGTGCTCGGTCCAACCAATACAGGCAAGACCCATTATGCCATCGAGCGGATGGTTGCCCACGGCACCGGCATCATCGGCCTGCCGCTGCGCCTGCTCGCGCGCGAGGTCTATACGCGTGTCTGTGAAAAGGTTGGTGTCCACAACGTAGCACTGGTGACCGGCGAGGAGAAAATCTCGCCGCCGAATGCGCGCTACTCGGTCTGCACTGTCGAAGCCATGCCGCGCGAAACCAAGGCCGCCTTCGTCGCCATCGACGAAGTGCAGCTATCAGGCGATCTCGAGCGCGGACACATTTTCACCGACCGTATCCTGCATCTGCGCGGCCGCGACGAGACGCTGCTGCTCGGCGCCGGCACCATGCGGCCGATCCTCCAGCATCTGCTTCCGGGCATCACCGTCGTCGAGCGTCCGCGCCTGTCGCACCTGCTCTATGCCGGCCAGAAGAAGATCACCCGCCTGCCGCAGCGCTCCGCCATCGTCGCCTTTTCGGCCGACGAGGTCTATGCGATCGCCGAGCTCATCCGCCGCCAGCGCGGTGGCGCGGCTGTCGTTCTCGGCGCGCTGAGCCCGCGCACCCGAAATGCCCAGGTGGCGCTCTACCAGGCCGGCGACGTCGAATATCTGGTGGCGACCGACGCGATCGGCATGGGGCTCAACCTCGATGTCGACCATGTCGCCTTCGCCCAGGATCGCAAGTTCGACGGCTACCAATTCCGCAACCTCAATCCCGCCGAGCTCGCCCAGATCGCCGGCCGCGCCGGACGCCATCTGCGCGACGGCACATTCGGTGTGACGGGCCATGTCGACCCGTTCGACGAGGAGCTGGTCGGCCGCATCGAGGGCCACCACTTCGACAACGTCAAGGTGCTGCAGTGGCGCACCACGGACCTCGATTTCAAGTCGATCCAGACGCTGCGCGCCAGCCTTGAAACCGGGCCGCGCGTACCCGGCCTGACGCGCGCGCTGCCGGCTGTCGACCAGCAGGCGCTCGAGCAGCTGTCGCGCTATCCCGAGATTCGCGATCTGGCCGATACGCCGGCAAGGGTCGAAAAGCTGTGGGAGGCCTGCGCGCTGCCGGATTATCGGCGCATTACGCCGGCCCAGCACGCCGATCTGATCGCGACCCTCTTTTCCGATCTCGTGCGCTATGGCACGGTAAATGAGAATTTCCTTGCCGAACAAGTGCACCGCGCGGATCGAACTGACGGTGAAATTGACACGCTTTCGGCGCGAATCGCGCAGATAAGGACGTGGACCTATGTATCGAATCGGCCCAGCTGGCTTGCCGATCCGACACACTGGCAGGAAAAGACGCGGGAAATCGAAGATCGATTGTCCGATGCGTTACATGAAAGGTTGACGAAACGCTTTGTTGATCGCAGGACATCTGTGCTCATGAAGCGCCTGAGAGAGAATGCGATGCTGGAAGCTGAAATCAGTGTAAATGGCGATGTCTTCGTAGAAGGACATCATGTAGGGCAGTTGTCGGGTTTCCGGTTCACGCCTGTATCGGGAGCGGATGGTCCGGACGCGAAGGCTGTCCAGGCTGCTTCGCAAAAGGCGCTTGCTTTGGAATTCGAAGCCCGCGCAGCGCGTATTCACGCGTCCGGCAACGGCGATCTGGCGATCGGCTCCGACGGCTCGATCCGTTGGCTTGGCGATCCCGTGGCACGCCTGGCGGGCACCGAGCACATCATGCGTCCGCGCTTGATCCTGCTTGCCGATGAGCAGCTGACCGGCAATGCGCGCGACCACGTCGCCGCCCGCCTGGAGCGCTTCGTCAATCACCACATCTCGACCGTGTTGAAGCCGCTCGATGATCTGTCGCGCGCCGAAGACCTGCAGGGCCTTGCCAAGGGTCTCGCGTTCCAGCTGGTGGAAAATCTTGGCGTGCTGTTCCGTCGCGACGTGACCGAAGAGGTCAAGTCGCTGGATCAGGACGCGCGTGCCTCGATGCGCCGTTACGGCGTTCGCTTCGGCGCCTACCACATCTTCGTTCCAGCGCTCCTGAAGCCGGCTCCGGCCGAGCTCATCACGCTGCTCTGGGCGCTGAAGAACGACGGCCTCGACAAGCCGGGCTACGGCGACCTCATTCCGGTTCTGGCCGCTGGCCGTACCTCTGTCGTCACCGATCCGAGCTACGAGCGCAATTTCTACAAGCTGGCGGGCTTCCGCTTCCTTGGAAAGCGCGCCGTTCGCGTCGATATCCTCGAGCGCCTGGCCGACATCATCCGTCCGCTGCTGCAGTGGAAGCCGGGTCAGCCGAACCGGCCTGAAGGTGCCTATGACGGCCGCCGCTTCACCACGACCACGGCGATGCTCTCCATTCTCGGCGCTACGCTCGAGGACATGGAAGAGATCCTGAAGGGTCTCGGCTACCGCGCCGACGCCGTGAAGGCCGAGGAAGCAGCCACCTATCTGGCAGCACAGGACGCCGCCGCGACGCCGGCCGCAGCAGCAACGACGGAAGCAACCGCTGACGCCGCCGCTGAAACCGCCGAGCACGACGACGCCGACAGCGCCTCTGCTGACGAGACGGCTGCGGAAGCGCCGGCTGCCGAAACCGCCGAAGCGCCTGTTGCCGAAGTGCCGGCCGCTGAAGCACCAGTCGCTGAAGCAACCGCGACCGAAGCCTCTGCCGAAGCTGCGCCCGCAACCGAAGCCGCTGTAACAGAAGCCGAAGAGCCGAAGCCGGTTCTCCTCTGGCGTCTTGGCGGCCGCACCGACGGCAACCAGCGTCAGGCACGCGGCCATGGCGAGCGCCGTGGCGGCGAACGCCAGGGTGAGCGTCAGGAGCGTGGCGAGCGCCAGGGTGATCGCCAGGATCGTGGCCACGGCCATCGTCGCCAGGGCGGCGAAGGCGAGAACCGCGACGGCAACCGCCAGAACCGTGGCAAGGACGGCGGCAAGCCGCACCAGGGCCGCAACGACCAGCGCGGCGACCGTCAGGACCGTGGCGGCAAGGGTCGCGACGACCGCAACAACAACCGTGGCGGCTCTCAGCCGCTGCGCTTCGAGGCAAAGCCCCCGCGCAAGGAAAAGCCGGTCGATCCGGATTCGCCCTTCGCCAAGCTCGCTGCCTTGAAGGAGCAGATGAAGAAGTAATCGATGAGCGAGAAGACACAGCCATCAAGCGGTTCGCGCCAGCGCATCGACAAGTGGCTGTTCTTCACGCGCATGATCAAATCGCGCTCGCTGGCACAGGCCCATGTCCAATCCGGGCATGTGCGTATCAACGGCGAGCGCGTTTCCCAGCCAAGCCACCAGATCAAGACCGGCGACAGGATCGAGCTCTCGCTCGACCGCCGCGAGTTCGTTCTGATCGTCAAATCCGGTGGCGCTCGGCGCGGCCCTTTCGAGGAGGCCCGCCTCCTCTACGACGACATCTCACCATCACAGCAAGACCGCAAACAGCTGACGCCCTACGAGCAGGCGACCCGCGATACGGGTTCTGGACGCCCGACCAAGAAAGAGCGCCGCGCAATCGACCGCCTGATGTCCGACGACGATTAGAAAATCCGTCTCCAAACTCGGCGCTTTCGCGCTTTCTTTATCCTTGAAATCCGGCACTAAAGCCGATACTTCACAAGCAACTTGCCGGATGGCGTGGCAGTTCCCAAGACTGGTCATGTCCGTCTCCGGCCAGGGGAAAGGCGCGACGTTCCAGGTTGCCCGGCCCCGTCTGCGTGAAAATCCTGGAGTTCTTCATGACCTATGTCGTGACCGACAACTGCATTCGCTGCAAATATACCGATTGCGTTGAAGTCTGCCCCGTTGATTGCTTCTATGAAGGCGAGAATTTCCTCGCGATCAATCCTGACGAATGCATCGACTGCGGCGTCTGCGAGCCGGAATGTCCCGCCGAGGCGATCAAGCCGGATACCGAACCGGGCCTCGACAAGTGGCTGAAGATCAATGCCGAGTTCGCCAGCATCTGGCCCAACATCACCGTCAAGAAGGACGCGATGGATGGCGCCAAGGACGTGGATGGCGAGACCGGAAAGTTCGAGAAATACTTCTCGGAAAAGCCCGGCGCCGGCGATTGATCGCCCGTTGATACTATAGTCTGAGACAGGGCTGGAATCTGCCCAATCTCACGGCGGATATGCATGACTTATGGGGGCGACATGTGTTGCCCGCATGACTCATACGCAGTAAATTATTGATTTCCTCATATTTTTGTGGTAACTTTCACACACTGTTCCTTTTGCGGCATCAAGGATGCCCCAAACCACCACGAAAGCAAACAAATCCAAGCGCGATTTCCGTGACATATCATGATCTTGAGCTGTCACGCCCCAAGATTGCGTGTCTGAATATGCTTGCTTCTTCCCGGTGGGACCAGAAGTAAAGTCACCCGACGGATCCGACCGTCTCATCCGGGCCTGACTGACCCGGCTCCGGCCTTGGCCGGAAGCGTAACAGGGAGTTTTTGACAAGAATGACGATCCAGCAGAAAAAGCCTTCAGCAGCCCGCCATGGTTTCAAGACCGGTGAATCGATCGTGTACCCCGCTCATGGCGTCGGTACCATCAGCGCCATCGAAGAGCAAGAAGTTGCCGGGATGAAGCTCGAACTTTTCGTTATCGATTTCGAGAAGGACAAAATGCGCCTGAAAGTGCCGGTCGCAAAGGCCATGAGCATTGGCATGCGCAAGCTTTCCGAGACGGATTTCGTCGAGCGTGCTTTGAAGGTCGTGCAGGGCAAGGCGCGCGTCAAGCGCACCATGTGGTCCCGTCGCGCGCAGGAATACGATGCCAAGATCAACTCCGGCGACCTGATCTCGATCGCTGAAGTCGTTCGCGACCTTTATCGTGCCGAAAACCAGCCGGAACAGTCCTATTCCGAACGCCAGCTTTACGAAGCAGCGCTTGACCGCATGGCGCGCGAAATCGCCGCCGTCAACAAACTCTCGGAAACGGAAGCCGTCCGCCTCGTCGAGACGAACCTGAACAAGGGTCCGAAGCGCGGCAAGGCTGTGGAAGAAGACGAAGCAGAAGAGGAAGAAGCAGCCTGATTTCAGGCTTTCTTCTCACCAAAAAACCCGGCCATCGTGCCGGGTTTTTTTATTGGAACCTTTTCCAAAGTCGCGCGTTTACACACTGTCACCACGGACTTCCGGGAGAAAGCAATTTCGCTGGAGGTCCGGTTTTCATGTCAGGATGCGACGAGGAGCGGATCATGCCTTCCACAAATTGCCGGTTTGGCAACGTGAAGAAAACGGTCTGGGCTCGCGGCATAACCAGCACATAGCAGTAACTAGGGCCTCTCTCTGAGACGTCCAGAGTTAGAGGCCTTCATATCTTCCAGCCATGAATTTGATCCGGTCCGCAATGTCCGGAAGCAAGCCTTGTTTGCCCTTTTCAGGGCTAAAAGTCTGAACTCAGGAGACCGATATGAAGAACATGTCTGCAGACCGGCGCATGATCAAGATCGCCATGGCGGCTCCCTATCTTGCCCGCGAGGAAGAACACGACCTCGCTGTCCGTTGGAAGCACAACGACGACCGTGGGGCACGCAACCAGATCGCAATGGCGCATATGCGCCTCGTCATTTCCATGGCCGCGAAATTCCGCAACTTCGGACTTCCCATGAGCGACCTCGTCCAGGAGGGCTATGTCGGCCTTCTGGAGGCCGCCGCACGCTTCGAGCCGGAGCGCGATGTACGCTTCTCCACCTATGCAAGCTGGTGGATCCGCGCCTCGATCCAGGATTACATTCTCCGCAACTGGTCGATCGTGCGCGGCGGCACCAGCTCGGCGCAGAAGGCGCTATTCTTCAATCTGCGCCGCCTGCGCGCCAAGCTCGCCAAGGGCGATACGCAGCTGACGCTGCAGTCGATCCACCAGGAAATCGCCGCGGCACTTGGCGTCAGCCTCTCCGACGTCCAGACCATGGATGCACGTCTCTCCGGCAACGACGCCTCGCTTCAGGCACCATCTGTGTCTGGCGATGCCGATAGCGCCGAGAAGATGGATTTCCTCGTCAGCAACGAACCGCTGCCCGATGAACAGGTCACCAACATGATCGACGGCGAACGCCGCCGGGTGTGGCTTGCTTCCGCGCTCACCCATCTCAACGAACGCGAGATGAAGATCATCAGCGCCCGCCGCCTTGCCGAAGATGGCGCGACGCTCGAAGAGCTCGGCGCCGACCTCGGCATCTCCAAGGAGCGCGTCCGCCAGATCGAAAGCCGCGCCATGGAAAAGCTCCGGACAGCGCTCGTCAGCGCCGACCCGTACATGGCTGCGCACTAACCCCGATTACTCCGAGATTACTCCCCAGTGATGCAACTGGCCCGGCGCAAGCCGGGCCTCTTTTTATTCAGAGATGATTTTGACGCGGTCGCCGGGCGCAACGGAAGCGCCGGTCGGCAGGGCGTTGATCAGCTTGAACAGATCGAGCTTGCGATCCGTCCCCATCATCCGCGCCGCGAGCGTGGTGATGTTATCTCCAGGCTGCACCGTCAGCACACGCACCCGAAGCGGCTTCAGCGACGCGGCCTCTGCCGGCGTCATGCGCCGGAAGCTGGAGCGCAGCACATCGGCCGTCGATTGCAGCGCGGTGCTTCCCTTCGGCACGGCCGTGAGGAAGCGGAAGATTTGCGAGTTGTTGCGCACGACAGTCACGTCGAAATCCCAGCGATCGGCGCTGGCGCGCGCGGTCGCGGCCTCCATGCCGTTGACGGTGATCTGCTGGATGGTCGACGGATCAAGCCCGGTGACCCAGCCGCTCGAGATATAATTGGTCAGCGACTGGTTCTGGTTATCGGCCACGCCGTCGAAGCGGATGGCGATATCGCCGGGACCGGTCGCCATGACCGCCTCGACCTTGTTGTCGATCTTGAAGTCCGGCGGCACGTCGAAGCGGATGCCGAGACCGCCGTGCAGGAAGGTCTGGCCGCGAACATAGCCCTCTTCCGGGCTGTCGCCATAGAGCAGGCCATCGATACCGTCGAGATAGTATCCGCGCCCGGTATCGCCGACCTTGCCCTCCTGGCCGAAGGCGCGGGCATGGTCGCGCGCAAGCTCGATGCGCTGCGCCGAATTCGGATGGCTCGACAGGAAGTCCAGGCTCTGGTCGGCATCGGGATCAACAGACATGAAGCGGCTGTAGCCGGCCATGGAATCGAGGAAGCGGCTGGCCGCATAGGGATCGTAGCCGGCTTCGCCGAGCATGCGCACGCCGATGACGTCGGCCTGCAATTCCTGCTGGCGCGAGAAGGCGGCAAGGCGCAGCTTGCCGCGCGCCAGCGCCTGCTTGCCGGCGATATCGCTCGAAAGCACTTCGGCGACGACGCGGCTGGCGATCACTTCCGCCTCTTCGCGCTTCTGCCGCTCGATGCCGTGATTGGCGGTGACGTGGCCCATTTCGTGCGACAGCACGGCCGCCACTTCCGACGCATCATTGGCAAGCGCCAGAAGACCGCGCGTGACATAGAGATAGCCACCGGGCAGCGCGAATGCGTTGATCGCCGGCGAATTGAGAATGGTGATGCGGTAGGACTGGCTCGGATTTTCCGACACCGCCGTCAGCGCGCCGGCAATGCGCGCCACCAGACGCTCGGTCTTGGCATCCTTGTATTCGCCGCCATAACTCGCGACGATGCGCGGATGCTCGCGCGCGCCCATCGCCGCACGCGGATCGTTCTTCTGCACTTCATCGACGATCTGCGGATTGGACGAAGGGCCGACACTGGGCTGATAGGATTGTTCAAGCGCCGACTGACAGCCGTAGAGCGCCAGCGTGGAGGCGGAGAGGATCGACGCCCGTCGCGCCCAGCGGCACGCTGCGAAGAACACATCACTGGAAGGCGCGGGCAGTTTCCACGTCGTCATGCGGTCCAGTCTGGCTCTCCGAGTCATCGCGCTTCTCGGCCGGCTCGCCGTCATGGCGCCCCGGTCGTCTTCATCAAGGTTCAACAGGCGTACGCCCCCGTTTCCGCAGTGCACAATCGAGGGCCCAAGCCTTTGCTTTAGCTGATTTCCGCATCGGTTGCATAGCGAGACTCTGCCTAAATATGGCGGCTTTATACTTTAGCAAGCCTAACGTGGTTAAGGAGTTCTCTGGGTCGCCGCAAATTATGGCGAAAGTGCCGTTGTCTTGTTAAGATTCGTCGATCCGCAGAAATTGCCGCAGCGCGGAATTGTTCTCACCGGTCGAAAATCGCGCGATCGGCGCGGCCACCGCGACTCTGCCCTGATCGATGAAAATCGCATAGTCGGCAATCCGTCTGATCTCGTCGGCATCGTGCGACACGATGACAACCGTGTTGCCGCTGTCGCGGTGCATGGCCAGAAGCAACCCCGCCATGTCGCGGCGCAGGCTCGGATCGAGTGCCGCGAAGGGCTCGTCGAGCAAAAGGATGGGTCGCCGGCGCACCAGCGCCCGGGCAAACGCCACCCTCTGCCGCTCGCCACCGGAAAGCGTCGCCGGCATCCGCTTTTCAAAGCCTGACAGCCCGACCTTCGCAAGCGCCGACGTGATCGCCCGCCGATCGGTGTCTCCGAGTTTCAGCGCCGGATGGATGCCGAGCCCGATATTGGTGAAGACATCGAGATGCGCAAAGAGGTTGTTGTCCTGAAACACCAGCGACACGGGCCGCTCGGCCGGATGCTGATGGCCGATATCCTTCCCGTGAAATAGGATCTGCCCTGCATCCGCCGTGTCAAAACCGGCCAGCAGATTGAGGAAGGTCGACTTGCCCGCGCCCGACGCGCCGGTGACGCCGATAACGGCGCCCTCAGGCAGCGCGCAATCAAACACGAATGAGTTCTGGCCAAGCCGCAGCGTCACGCCGCGCATCTCTATGGCATCAGTCATGCGATAGCGCCTCCCGCTTCGGTTCATCCGCCGCCCCCGAGCCCATCGTGCCCGAGATCGTCAGCAGCAGGCAGATGACGCCAAGGATAAGCGCCAGCCCATCCGCATCATTGGTGCGATAACTCCCAAGACTGGAATAGACCAGCCACGGCAGCGTCACGAAACTATCCGAACCGAACAGCGCCACGGCGCCGAGGTCGCCCAGCGACAGCGCCATCGCAAACGACAGCGCCGTCAGCACCGGCTTGCGCAGATCCGGCCACGAGATGAGCCGCAGCTTGGCAAGACCGGAGATGCCGAGGCTTGCACTCAGCCGCTGCGTGCGGCGCTGGTGGATTGCGTAGGCCGGCTCCAGCACCCTGACGACGAAAGGCATCGCCATCAGCGCGTTGATCGCGACAACGAGCACCGGCGCCACGATATTGACGTCGCCGACATCACGCGCCGCCAGGAACCATCCCGTGGCGAGAACGATGGGTGGGAAGAGCAGCACGAGCGACGATGCCGCCCCCATGGCGGCAAAGAAGGACCGCGCGCCGCGCCGCGCTCTCTTCTCAAGCGAAAGCGTATGGCGCGCGCGCACGAGCGGCATCGACAAAGCGAGCGACAGCAGGGCCGACGAGAGCGCCATCACACCGCTGGTGGCAAGGGCCCGCCAGAAGATCGCTTCACCGACGAGCTTCACCAGATCGGCGCGCAGGCCGGCGATGACG
The DNA here is from genome assembly GCF_047304155.1 of Rhizobium sp. Rhizsp42. Taxonomy (NCBI): domain Bacteria; kingdom Pseudomonadati; phylum Pseudomonadota; class Alphaproteobacteria; order Hyphomicrobiales; family Rhizobiaceae; genus Rhizobium; species Rhizobium sp. Rhizsp42. Next base: position 53,029 of record NZ_JBGLYS010000023.1, read on the forward strand.
ATGAAGAGCAGCGGCAGACCGAGAAACAGCACGGCCAGCAGTAGAAGCGCGCGATCGGCAATCCATGCACGGAACAGCGTGCCATCCGGCCGCCGGATCGTTCGGCCCGCCGTCAGCCCCGCATCTCCGGATGCCGGCAGCAGCGACAGGATGCCGAGCACAACGGCCGTTAACGCAATTTGCAGCAGGGACAGGCCCACCGCGCGGCCGGGATCGAAATCAAACCGCAGCGACTGGTAGATCGCCACCTCGATCGTGGTCGCCGCCGGGCCGCCGCCGAGCATCAGCACCAGCGTAAAACTGGTGGCGCACAGCATGAAGATCAGCCCCGCCACGCCAGGGATGACCGAGCGCAGCACCGGCCACTCAATGAAGCGGAAGACGGAGACCGGCCGCATGCCGAGGCCGCTCGCCACCAGCCAGTATTCGCCCGGCACCCGCTCCAGCGCCGCCAGCATCAGCCGGCAGGCGAGCGGCAGGTTGAAGAACACATGCGCGAGCAGAATGCCCGACAGCCCATAGATGCTGACGGGCTGGTCGATCCCCGTCCACGAGAGCATCGTGTTGACGACGCCCTGCCGGCCCCAGATGCCGATCAGACCGAGCGCGCCGATCAGCACCGGCAGTCCCATCGGCACCGCCATCAGCCGGATGATCCAGATGCGGCCGATAAATCGCGGCTGCCGCGCCAGCGCCCGTGCCACCGGAATGGCCAGCACAACCGACAGCAGCGTCGAAAGCGCCGCCTGCAGAAGCGTGAAGCGCAGAACGCGCAAGATGTATGGATCGGAGAGGATCGCGCCGACAGGCATGCCGTCGGTGGAGATCAGCAGCGAGAGCGTAGCGACCGTCACGAAGACAAGAATGGCGGCGAGGCTGAGCGCCCCGCCGGCCAGCGCATATCGTCTTTCGGACGGCGCAAGAAGCATCAATTCATACTCATGGCGGCCAGCCACTCGTCGATCCAGGCCTTGCGGTTCTTGGCGACCTCATCCGAGCTCATCAGGAAGGTCTTCGACGGGTTGACGAGCTTGCCGAAAGCATCCGGCAGCGGCTCCGAGGTCTTGGACACCGGCATCATCCAGTTGTTGGTCGGGATCGTGTCCTGGAAGCCAGGAGTGACCATGAACTTCAGGAAGTCCTGCGCCAGCGCCTTGTCCGGCGCGTTCTTCAACAGGCCAGCGACCTCGATCTGGATGTAGTGTCCCTCGGAGAAAGCGGCTGCCTGGTAGCGATCGGTGTTTTCCGAGACCATGTGATAGGCAGGCGACGTCGTATAGGAGAGCACCATCGGCGCCTCGCCCTTCGTGAAAAGGCCATAGGCCTCCGACCAGCCGGGCGTCACCGTCAGCACCCGCTTCTTGAGCTTCGCCCAGGCTTCCGGCGCCTTGTCGCCATAGACCGACTTCACCCAGAGAAGCAGACCAAGGCCCGGCGTCGAGGTGCGGGGATCCTCGATGACGATCTTCTGCGCGGGATCGCCGTCTACCAGTTCCTTCAGGCTCGCCGGCGGCGTCTTGATGGTCTGCGTGTCGTAGATAACGGCGAAATGGCCGTAGTCATAGGGCACGAAGACATCATCCTTGAAGCCGCCGGGGACCTGCAGCGCGCCGGTATCGACGCCGCTCGCATCGAACAGACCGGTGGCCTTGGCTTCGGTGATGAGGTTCGTGTCGAGACCGAGGACGACATCGGCCTTGGTGCCTGCGCCTTCTAGCTTCAGACGCGACAAAAGTGCCACGCCATCCGCGACGCTGACGAAGTTGACCGTGCAGCCGCAGGTCTTCTCGAACGCCGCTTTCACCTTCGGGCCGGGACCCCATTCGGAGGTGAAGCTCTCATAGGTGTAGATGGTGAGCGCCTTGTCGGCGGCCTGTGCTGCCGTTGCCGAAAAGCCCGCCAACAGCATGGCAGCGCCGAGCGCATAGGTCTTGAAATGGGTCATGACACCTCTCCTCTAGGTTCATTGAAGGGGAAAAGGGCGGTGCCTGGTGTCACGCGTCTAATCCCTCCGCCGGTGTTAGCCGGATCAGGTTCCGCGGGTTGGCTTTTGCAAGCCTCTCAGCCAAGCATCTGGAAGATACGAGGCACCCCGTTAGAGCGTCGCAAGGTGTATATCCGTAGCCGGCGTCTGGCAAGAGCGGACGTCGGCCCGGGTTCGTTGGCCAAGTTCGTTGTCTATTCGGCGGCCTCGGCAGCCGCTTTCGCCGGCGCGCCACCTGTGCGCGGCAATTGCACCGGCTTCAGCATGAGGGCCGCCACAAGCCCGATCAGCGCGATACCGCAGGACGTCATGAACAGCGGCACGAAAGCGTTGGCATAGGCCTCGGCAACCGCCTGGCGTGCGGCCTCCGGCAAGGCGGCCAGCATCTTCGGCGTCAGCTGCTCGATATCGGCAACGCCGGGAATGGAGGAACCGACGCGCGAGAGCTGCGAGCCGATGATCGCGCCGTAGATCGAGATCGCAATCGACGCTCCGCCCATGCGCGACAGTGTCACCGAACCGGTCGCCGCACCGATATCGCGCACCGGCGCCGCGTTCTGCACGCCGATGATCGGCACCTGTTGCGCCAGGCCGACGCCGACACCCTGCAGTGTCATCACAGCGCCGATGAAGATGAGCGGCGTGCCGGCATGAAACTGCGACAACAGCGCGAAGGCCAAGGCATTGCAGCTGAGGCTGGCGATGGCGAACGGCTTGTAGCGCCCCGTCACCGAGATGATCCGCCCGGCCGAGATCGACCCGCACATCAGGCCTCCGGTCAACAGGATGAAGAGCAGCCCGGCCGCGGACGGAGAAAGCCCTGTCGTGGTCTGCAGGAAGAGCGCGAAGTAGTTGACCATGCCGATAGCGATGCCGCCGCTCATGATCGACATGATCAGCAGCAGGCTGAAGGTCGAATTGCGAAACAGCGACAGCGGAATGATCGGTTCGGCGGCACGGCGCTCGACGAACACCCACGACACCAGGAAGACCGCGCCGGCGGCGATGATTGCAAGGTTCAGCGGCGCGATCAGCGAACCGAAAACCTGCGCGCCATCAGCGGCCAGAACGATGCTTGTCGTCGTCAGCGCCAGCAGAATAGCGCCGGCATAATCGATTGTCGGACGACGGTTCGGCTTGCGATAGGGAAGCATGAAAACCAGGCCGCCAAGTACGACAACACCGATAGGAATATTGACGAGGAAGATCGAGCGCCAGCCGAAGAGATCGCTCATCGTGCCGCCGAGCACGGGCCCGATAGCACCCGACGCCATCAGCACAAGGCTGACATAGCTCTGGTATTTGGCGCGCTCGCGCGGCTCGAAGAGATCGGCCGTCACCGCGAAGATCGACACCATGATCCCGCCACCACCGAGACCCTGCAGCAGGCGCGCGGCGATCAGCGTGTTCATCGAAACCGCCAGCCCGCAAACCGCCGAACCGACAGTGAAGATCAGGATCGCGGCCATCATCACATATTTGCGGCCGAAGAGATCGCCGAGCTTGCCGTAGAGCGGCATCACCGCGCTGACAGCCAGCAGATAGGCCGAGCCGACCCAGCTGAACCGCTCAAGATGCCCGAACTCCCCGACGATTGTCGGAAGCGCCGTGGCGACGATCTGGTTGTCGAGCATGGCCATGAACATGGCGGTCATCAGGAAAAGAAAGAGAATGAGCCGGCGACGGGGGTCGGTCACCAGCGGCTGCGCTGCGATCTGTGGATTCATGGGGGCGATCTTTCTGGTTAGTGCGCAATTTATGTGCTATCAGCATATAAATGTCAACGTCATATAAATGACATCAGCATATTTTCCTCCCCGATCGCTTCTGTTATCCTCCACCCCATGACAGACACTTTGCAAATCGATCCCGACACCACGCCGACCGAAGATGATATCGCCCATATCGGCCAAAGCATGAGCCGTATGCGGATGATCACGGGGCGACGACTGATTGCCCGTCTCGCCATCGAAAAGGTGGCTCCGGATCTGGAGCTTTCGCATCTGGATGTTCTCGAAGCCGTCAAGCTCGCCCGCAGGAATGGCGAGGTGACTGTGGGGACGATTGCCGAGGCCATGCGCATCGATCCGTCCCGCGCAAGCCGCATTGTCGCCGACATGGTGGGCCGCGGTGTACTCGAACGCGCGGCATCTCAGCAGGACGCCCGGCGGATCCTGGTGGTGATCACGCCATCCGGCTGGAGCCTGCTCACGGAACTGAAATCTCAGAAGCTCGCGATCATCAAGGATGTCGTCTCCGACTGGTCGTCCGAGGATGCCAAAAACTTCGCCGAGCTGTTTGATCGGTACATGACCGGTTTCGAGCGCGTTTTCGCCATGCGCGACAAACACTTGCCCGCGACACCAAAAGCCGGAAAATAGATCGAGAGATTGATCTGAATCAAACAGTTACCTTGCCGTGTTTCATAGAACTCCCCCTGACCATAAAACCTAGGAGAGAATCGAATGAAACGCCGCCTGGCAAAACTAAAGGGCATGTTCGCTGCCGTCGTTCTGGTTGCCGCTGCCCATCCGGCCATGTCCGCCGACCTGACCCAACCGACCGCGGCACAGGAAGCGACGCAGAGCCAGAGCCCCTGGATGATCCGCCTGCGCGCGCTTGGCGTTATCACCCAGGATTCCGGCTATGTCGGCGGCGTCCCTGGCTCGGATCTCTCCTACTCGGACACCGTCGTTCCTGAATTCGACGTCACCTACTTCTTCACCGACAACATCGCCGCCGAACTTATCCTCGGCACGACATTCGCCAATGTCACCGGCGAAGGCTCGATCGATGGTCTCGGCGATGTCGGCAAGACCTGGCTGCTGCCGCCGACGGTGACGCTGCAGTACCACTTCACCGACTTCGGCAACTTCAAGCCCTATGTCGGCGCCGGTCTGAACTACACCATCTTCTACAACGAGAAGGGCAAGAGCGCCCAGAGCCTCGACATCGACAACACCTTCGGCGTCGCGCTCCAGGCCGGCTTCGACTACATGTTCGACGAGCACTGGGGCCTCAACGTCGACGTCAAGAAGATCTTCCTGCGTCCCGATTTCAACGTGAACGTCGGCGGCACCGACATGACCGGCAAGGCCAAGCTCGATCCCTGGCTGATCGGCGCCGGTGTGACCTACCGCTTCTAAGCCCAGTCTTTCACGCAGAAACGCTTGAGGGCGCGGACAAACCATGTCCGCGCCCTTTCCCTTTTCCCCCGCTTTGCGCTATGGGCAATGCCCATGAGCCAATCCACCTTCACCATCCTGCTCGGCGGCGAGCTGCACATGACGGAGCGCCTTCGCGCCGCCGTCTCCGGCAGCCGTTTCATCGCGGCCGATGGTGGCATGCGGCACGCGCTGGCCCTCGATGTCAGGCCGGAGCTCTGGGTCGGCGATTTCGATTCCACGCCGGATGATTTGACGACCGCATTCTCGGATATCCCGAGAAAGCCCTACCCCGCCGCCAAGGCCGCCACCGATGGCGAGATCGCCGTGTCGGAGGCAATCGCCCACGGTGCAAAACGGCTGATCCTCGTCGGCGCCCTCTCTGGCGACCGCTCCGACCACGCGCTGCAGCACCTGCTCTACGCCGTCAGTCTGGCAGAAACCGGCCTCGATGTACTGCTCACCTCGGGCACGGAGGAAGCCGTGCCGCTGATCGCGGGCAGCATCACGCTCGACCTGCCGAAGAACAGCCTGTTTTCCGTGCCCGCCTTCAGCGAGCTCAACGGCCTCTTCATCGAGAACGCCCGCTATCCGCTCAGCGATTTCCATTTGCCCTTCGGCTCGTCGCGCACCATTTCCAATGTCGCGGAAGGCCCCGTGCGCTTCTCGCTTGAAAGCGGCCGCGCCATCGTGCTCGCCCGCCCTTACGATCTTTCCGGAGTCTGATTTTTGGCGCCCCCTATCCTTAAACTTGACGATATCTTCCTGAGCTTCGGCGGCGCGCCGCTTCTGGCGGGTGCTGCCCTGCAGGTGGAGCCCGGCGACAAGATCTGCCTTGTCGGCCGCAACGGCTCCGGCAAGTCGACACTCCTGAAGATCGCCGCCGGCATGGTGGAAGCGCAGTCCGGCGAGGTGTTCCGCCATCCGTCGTCGACCGTGCGCTATCTCGAACAGGCGCCCGATTTCGCCGGCTACAGCACCGTGCAGGCCTATGCGGAAGCGGGCCTCGGACCTGGCGACGACCCCTACCGCGTCACCTACCTTCTCTCGCATCTCGGCCTCACCGGCGAGGAAGACCCGAAGAACCTCTCGGGCGGCGAAGCGCGCCGCGCGGCCCTTGCCCGCGTTCTGGCGCCAGAGCCCGATATCCTGCTCCTGGACGAGCCGACCAACCACCTCGATCTCCCCACCATCGAGTGGCTGGAAGGCGAGCTGCAGAAGACCCGCAGCGCGCTGGTGCTGATCTCGCACGACCGTCGCTTCCTGGAAAAGGTCTCCACCGCCACCGTCTGGCTCGACCGCGGCACATCGCGCCGCCTCGATCGCGGCTTCGGCCATTTCGAGGCCTGGCGCGACCAGGTGCTTGAGGCCGAGGAGATGGAACAGCACAAGCTCGGCAAGGCGATCGAGCGCGAAGAGCACTGGCTGCGCTATGGCGTCACCGCGCGCCGCAAGCGCAACATGCGCCGCCTCGGCGAGCTGCAGACGATGCGCGCCAGCTATCGCGGCCACAAGGGTCCGCAGGGCACCGTTCAGGCGACCGTCTCCGACGCGCAGGAATCCGGCAAGCTCGTCATCGAAGCCGACAAGATCACCAAGACCTATGGCGAGCGCCCGATCGTCACGCCGTTTTCGATCCGCGTTCATCGCGGCGACTGCATCGGCCTCGTCGGCCCGAACGGCGCCGGCAAGACGACGCTCCTGAAGATGCTGACCGGCCAGCTCGCGCCCGACACCGGCATCATCAAGCTCGGCACCAATCTGGAGATCGCAACGCTCGACCAGAAGCGCGAGGACCTGAACCCCGAGGACACGCTGGCGCACTACTTGACCGACGGGCGCGGTGAGAACCTGCTTGTCAACGGCGAGCAGCGCCATGTGACCGGCTACATGAAGGAATTCCTGTTCCAGCCGGAGCAGGCCCGCACGCCGATCAAGAACCTCTCGGGCGGCGAACGCGCCCGCCTGATGCTCGCCCGCATGCTGGCGCGGCCATCCAACTTGCTGATTCTCGACGAGCCGACCAACGACCTCGACATCGAGACGCTGGACCTGCTGCAGGAGGTCGTCGCAGGCTTCCCGGGCACCGTCATCCTCGTCAGCCACGACCGTGACTTCCTCGACCGCACCGTGACCTCGACCATCGCCCCCGCCGTGCCGGATGCGCCCGATGGCCGCTGGATCGAATATGCTGGCGGCTATTCCGACATGCTGGCGCAGCGCAAGGGTGCAGCCGACGAGCGTAAGAAGGCGGAGAAAGCCGAGAAGGCGAAAGCGCAGGACGCGGCGCCCGCCGCCGAAGTGCCGAAGGGCAAGGGGAAGCTCTCCTTCAAGCAGAAGTTCGCGCTCGAAAACCTGCCCAAGGAGATGGCAAAGGCCGAAGCCGAGATCGCCAAGCGCGAGGAAAAGATGGCCGACCCCAACCTCTTCTCCAAGGACCCCACGACCTTCAATCGCCTGGCCGCCGAGATGGAGAAATTCCGCGACAGCCTGGTGAAGATGGAAGAAGAGTGGCTGGAACTCGAAATGCTCCGGGAAGAGCTGGAGGGCTGATCGCCCTCTACGCCGCCGAAAGCTGAGCCTCGATCGCCGCCTTGTCGACGATCGACCACACGTTGGTGATCTTGCCGTCGGCAAATTCGTAGAACACGTTCTCGGAAAACGAGATTCGCCTGCCGTTGACGGGCAGCCCAAGGAATGTGCCTTGCGGGCTGATGTTGAAATTCAGCCGGCTGGCCACCGTGGTGTCATCGGCGACCAGAATCCGGACGTCGAAATGGAGGTCCGGGATCGCACGAAACTCGGCCTCACGCGCCTGCCGATAGCCATCGAGGCCAACCATCTGGCCGTTATAGCGCACATCCTGCCAGACATAGGTGCCGAGCTTCTCCCAATCCTGGGAGTTCAGGCAGTCGATATAGGCACGATATACGGCCGCAAGCCTCTTCTCCGGCATTCAAGCTCTCCCACCCATTGGCATACCCTGCCAGATAGTTCCCGTCTCCGAGCCGGAAACCCTCACATTTCATTGATTGGCCAGCGCCAAGACCTCGTGCCTAAGCTCCCAAAGGCTCCCGCCCCCGGAGCCAAGAGGAGAAAACCCATGTCTCGCTACCTGAATACCAGTCATGTCGCGGCGCTTGCCGTCGGCATTCTTCTGAGCACGTCGCAGATCACATCGGCGGCTGATGCTGAGCGCGTGCGCGTGCGTGGCGATATCGCAAGCCTTTCCGGCGACACGCTCGTCGTCAAAACCCGTGAGGGCGCCGACCAGACCATTGCGCTGAAGCCGGAATGGAAGGTTGGCGGCATCAAGAAGGCGTCGGTCGAGGATATCAAGCCCGGCGATTTCGTCGGCATCGCCTCGCTGCCCAAACAGGACGGCGGCGACGGCGCCCTGGAGGTTCTGATCTTTCCCGCGGCCATGAAAGGCACCGGCGAAGGCAGCCGCCCCTGGGATTTGAAGCCCAACAGCAGCATGACCAACGCGACCGTCGCGAAGGCCGTAAAATCCGTCGATGGCCACACCGTGACGCTGACCTATCAGGGCAAGGAAAAGACCATCTCGATATCGGACGCCACACCGATCGTGACCTTCACCGCCGCGCAGAAGTCGGACCTGCCACCGGGCGCGCACGTCATCGTCATGGGCGAAAAGGCAGCCGACGGAACGGTCTCCGCAGCACAGGTGACGGTCGGCACCAACGGCATCGTTCCACCGATGTGATCCTGATCGAAGCGATCAGAGCGCCGGTGCCGGCGTGTTCGGCGCCTTGTCGGCGACCTTGCTCTCATCGGGCTTGGCGGCAAGCGCTTCGAGATGCAGCACGCGCGGATGGAAGGCCTCGATATAGGCGTCGGAGCGGCCGATATAGATCATCGTCGCATCCGGCATCGCCTCAAGCACCTTCATCATCGTCGACTGCCATTCGGGCTCCATGCCCTCGAGCACTTCGTCGAAGACCATCCATTGCGGCCGCACCAGCAAAAGGCGCGCGAAACCGATAGCCCGCTGTTCATCGGCATCGAGAAGCTTGTCCCAGCGCGCGCGCGTATCCAGACGGGCAACGAGATTGTGCAGCCCCGCCTTTTCGAGCGCCGCGACCACATCGTCGTTCTTGTAGGTGTCGGCGGCTGCGGGAAACGCCAGCGCTTCGCGCAAGGTACCACCCGGAATATAGGCCGATTGCGGCACGAACAGCATGTCGTCGGTGGGCGGCAGGCCGATCTTGCCGCTGCCGCACGGCCACAGCTCCGACATCGCCAGGAACAGCAGCTTGCGATTGACGTTATGATCGCCGTTGATCATCACCTTCTCGCCGGCCTTGATGGTGACGCTGCCCTCATGCAGCCGGAAGCCACCGCACTGGTCGATCTCTTCGTCCATCTTCGTGGCGATGGTCACATTCTCGAGCGTCAGCGTACCCGGCGCGCTGCGCTCATAGGCGATCGTTTCCTTGAGGTCGACATCGTCGCCCATGGTGGTCAAGGCCTGGCGGAAATCGGTGACACGCATCAAGGTTGCGCGCCATTCGGCGATCGGGCCGAAGTTGGACACGTACCAGCGCAGCGCCGTATTGACCTGGTTGAACGCGCCGACCGACATCATCAGCTGACCGAAGGTGAGGCCGCCGGAGAAATAGGCGGGTGCGGCAACGATGATCGGAATGACGACGACGAGCCAGCCGTAACCAGCCGATACCCAGGTCAGGTTGACGTTGGCCATCGCCAGCTTCTTGATGACGGCGAGAACGGCGCTGATATCGGTGTTGATCCGCCCCCGCTCGTTCTCCTCGCCACGCGCCGCCGTGATCGCCGGAATGTTCTCGTTGGCATGCATTAGCGCGAAACGGAGCTCGGCTTCCTTGGAGAAACGGTCGGCATTGAGCTTGACGAGCTTGCGCCCGACGAGCTGGCTGAGCACCGAGGCGGACGCGGCGTAAAAGATCGCCGCCCAGACCATATAGCCCGGAATGGAAAAGGCGTACTCGCCGAAACGGAAGACGAAGCCGCTCGACAGTTCCCAGAGAACGCCGATGAAACTCACCAGCAGGATCGTCGATTGCACCAGGCCGATGACAAGCCCCGTGGTGCTTTCCGCCAGATTGCGCGCATCCTCATGCAGGCGCTGGTCCGGATTGACGCCGATCAGCCCGCTGGAGGCCAACCTGAGCGCCCGCTTGCGCTGCAGCCACTGGTCGACGAGATCGCGCGTCAGCCCCTCGCGCATGTAAAGCGCCGTCATCTGGTTCAGCCAGGCCTGCACCACGTTGAGCAAAAGCAGCATGCCGGCGATCAGCGCGAAGATCTTCAGCTGGTGGAAGAACCCCGGCAGGTCGCGCCGCGAGATGGCGTCGTAGAATGGCGCATTCCACTGGTTGAGGATGACGGTGGCATAGGCTGTCGCCAGAATGATGCCGATCAACGCCGTCGAGAGAATGAGCACCGGCGCCCGCACCCTGGAATGCCAGAATGCCGAAAACATCACCTTGAGCCGGAAGATCAGGCTGAGATCATACCCTACCCGGTCCTGCCCCTGGATGCTCGGTCTGCTTTTGACGTCCTCTGCCATCATGCTTCCTTACGCGTATGTAGCACCTGAATAGCACCGTGAGTCAGCCTGTCCAGCAACAGTTTCTAGCACCAGGTAATGCGCGAGTTACCTCGGCAAATATGCGACGCCGCGGATCGGTCATTGATTCGCGGCCTGACTGGGTCTATTTAGAGCGCTCCGTGGTGATTTGGCCGGCCGGCTTGCAGCCACGTTAAAGAAGTTGCTAAAGGGCCGCGTGCGGACCGATAGCGATATTTTCGTTTTTTCATCGAGTGACCGCTATGCCGATCAAGATCCCCGATACCCTGCCCGCCTTTGAAACCCTGGTTCAGGAAGGTGTGCGCGTGATGACCGAGACGGCCGCGATCCGTCAGGACATTCGCCCCCTGCAGATCGGGCTTCTGAACCTCATGCCGAACAAGATCAAGACCGAGATTCAGATGGCGCGCCTCATCGGCGCCTCGCCGCTGCAGGTCGAGCTGTCGCTTGTTCGCGTCGGGAACCACAAGGCGAAGAACACCTCGGAAGATCATCTCTTCTCCTTCTACCAGACCTGGGAGGAGATCAAACACCGGAAGTTCGACGGCTTCATCATCACAGGCGCGCCGATCGAAACGCTTCCATACGAAGACGTTACTTATTGGGATGAAATGCAGCAGATTTTCGACTGGACGCGCACCAACGTGCACTCCGCGATGAATGTCTGCTGGGGCGCGATGGCCGCGATCTACCATTTCCACGACATCCCGAAGCACGCGCTGACGGAAAAGGCCTTCGGCGTCTATCGCCACAAGAACCTCAAGCCGTCGTCGGTCTACCTGAACGGTTTCTCCGACAATTTCGAGGTTCCGGTCTCGCGCTGGACGGAAGTGCGCCGCGCCGATATCGAAAAATCCGACACGCTGGAAATCCTGATGGAATCGAGCGAGATGGGCGTCTGCCTCGTTCACGAGAAGAAGGGCAACCGGCTCTATATCTTCAATCACGTCGAATATGATTCGACGTCGCTCGGCGACGAGTATTTCCGCGACGTGAATGCCGGCGTTCCGATCAAGATGCCGCACAATTACTTCCCGCACAACGACCCCTCGATCCCGCCGCAGAACCGCTGGCGCAGCCACGCGCATTTGCTGTTCGGAAACTGGATCAACGAAATCTATCAGACGACGCCTTACAATCTGGAAGATATTGGCGAGGACGGCTGAGACCTTTTCGCCTTGCTTGATACGCCGCCGGACCCTACCGGCGGCGTTTGTTTTTTATATCGCGGCGGTTGCGATTTCATTCAATTGAGAGCAGGTTCTGGCCCGAAATTGCGGACGCGAACCGGGGAGGAAACAGGATGGCGGATAGATTGAAGCGGGACGTTTTTGGAACGACGAAGACGGGCGAGACCGTTCATCGCGTCGAAATCTCGGGCGGCGGGCTCACCGCCAAGGTGATCACCTGGGGCGCGGTCATCCAGGATCTCAGGCTCGAAGGCCATGACGCGCCGCTCACCCTCGGCTTCGATGATTTCGACAGCTACCCCGCCCATTCCGCCTATTTCGGCGCGACGCCCGGCCGCAATGCCAATCGCATCGGCGGCGGCAAGTTCACGATCGACGGCAAGAATTATCAGCTCGACCTCAACGAAAACGGCGTCAGCCACCTGCATGGCGGCTTCGAGAACATCGCGCTGCGCAACTGGACGATCGTCGAGCACGACAGCGACCGCGTCGTCCTGAAGATCGTCGATGCCGATGGCCGCGGCGGCTATCCCGGCAATTGCACCATCCTCGTCACCTACCGCGTGCATGGTGATGGCGAACTCTCGGTGGTCTACGAGACGACCAGCGACCAGCCGACCATCGCTAATGTCTGCCAGCACGCCTACTTCAACCTCGACGGCCGCGACGATACGCTTGGCCACGACATCATGATCGCGGCCGATAGCTATCTTCCGACCGACGAACGCCAAATCCCGACCGGCGAAATCCGCCCGGTGCAAGGCACGGTGTTCGATTTCCGCGAAATGGCCTCGCTGAAACGCTTCGAGGGCGACACCCAGGCGCTCTACGACCACAATTTCTGCCTCTCGTCCGAACGTGTCGCCAAGCGCTCCGTGGTTCTGGCGCGCAGCCTTTATTCCGGCGTCTCGATGGAAGTGCGCACCACCGAGCCCGGCGTGCAGTTCTACGCCGCATTCAAGCTCGATGTGCCGGTGCCCGGCATCGGCGGCCGCAAGTACGGCCCCTTCGCCGGCTTCTGCCTGGAAACCCAGATTTGGCCCGACGCCATCAACCACGAGGGCTTCCCCAACGCGGTTCTGCGCCCCGGCGAAGTGCTACGCCAGGAAACGGACTACATCTTCTCGAAGAGCTGACGGCAGCAAGCCGACCGCTTCTGATGTCATCAAACCTCGCAGACCTCTGCGAGGGTTTTTTCATGCAAGTTAGCGCTTGCAATTGGTTCCAAAGAGGTTCTATTTTAATCTCATGGATAGAACCAGTCTGATAGCCGAGATTGAGGCACGCGGACTGCGCGACACAGCGCGCAGCGGGCCTCTCTATCGTCGTCTCGCGCAGACACTGACCGGGCTGATCAATGAGGGACTGCTGAAGCCTGGTGCAGCACTTCCGAGCGAGCGCGATCTGGCGGAAGCCCTGAAGATCGGCCGCGTCACCGTGCGCACCGCCTATCGCGATCTCCTCAACGCGGGCACGCTGGAATCGCGCCATGGCAGCGGCACCTTCGTTTCCGCCAAGGTCGAGCGCATGGAGCAGTCGCTCTGGCGGCTTTCGTCCTTCTCGGAAGACATGCGCTCGCGCGGCCGCGTGCCGGCGGCAAGAATCCTGTCGCGCACCATCAACAAGCCCTCGCCGGAGGAGGCCTTCCTGCTGGGCCTCGGCGTCGACGAGCGCGTGTTGCGCCTCGATCGTCTGCGCCTTGCCGACGGGCTGCCGCTGGCGATCGATCGCTCCGTGGTCCCCGTTAAGTTCCTCGATGACACCGCCGGCGGCGAAGGCTCGCTCTATGACGCGCTGACGGCAAGCGGCCATCGCCCGGTGCGCGCGCTGCAGAAACTCTCCGCCGTCACGCTCGACGCAACATCGGCGGCAGCGCTCGACGTCGCGGCCGGTGCGCCAGCCCTTCTGATCGAACGCGTATCGCGCCTGGAAGACCAGCGCGTCGTTGAATACACCCGCTCCCACTATCGTGGCGATGCATATGATTTTGTTGCAGAATTGAGAATTGGAGACGAGCTATGAGTGAAACCCAGTCACTGATGTTGCAGGAAGCAGGCCAGTCCCCCGAGGTGGTCGCGACGCTGCTGCGCAAGGAAAAGCCTGTTTTCGACGAGATCGCCAAGCTCTTTTCCAAGAATGCGCCAAGCGTCGTCACCACCGCCGCGCGCGGCTCGTCGGACCACGCCGCCACCTTCTTCAAGTATTTGTTCGAGATCACCTGCGGCATTCCGGTGGCCTCGGTCGGCCCGTCGATCGCGTCGGTCTATGGCACGCCACTGCGCCTCAAGGGTGGCATCCACTTCACCGTATCGCAGTCTGGCGCGAGCCCCGATATCGTGGCGCTTCAGGAAGCGGCCAAGCGCGGCGGCGCGACGACCATTGCCGTCGTCAACGTCACCGATAGCCCGCTCGCCAAGCAGGCCGATCTCGTGCTCGACCTCAACGCCGGCGCCGAAAAGAGCGTCGCGGCGACCAAGTCCTTCATCGCTTCGGTCGCGGCCCTGTCGGGCGTCACGGCGGCAATCGGCGCCAGTGGCGACCTGCAGGCAGCACTTGAAAAGCTTCCCGAAGCGCTGAGCGCCACATCGGGCATCGATACAGCTGCCGCCGAAGACGTGCTCTTCAACGCCACCTCGCTCTACACCGGTGGCCGCGGTCCGGCATTCGCCATCGCGCTCGAGGCAGCGCTGAAGGCCAAGGAGACCTCCGGCCTGCATGCCGAGGCATTCTCGCTAGCCGAGCTCATGCACGGCCCGATGCGCCTGGTGCAACCGGGCTTCCCGATCCTCGCCTTCACGCCCGATGACGCGGCCTATGCCAACAACGTCAAGGCGCTCGAACGCCTGAGCAAGCTCGGCGCCACCACGGTGCCCTTCTCGACCAAGGAACTCCCCGGCATCAACCTGCGCGTCCCCACGACAGGCAACGGCCTCCTGGACCCACTGGTTTCGCTGCTGGTCTACTACCGCATGATCGAGGCAGTCACCCGCCGCAAGGGCTTCGACCCCGACAAGCCCGCGAACCTCTTGAAGGTGACGGAGACCGTCTGATGTCGCGCAAGATCTTTACCGGCGCCCGCATCTTCGACGGCGAGCGCTTTCACGACGACAGGGCGCTTGTCGTCGCCGATGGACGTATCGAGACGATCGCCAGCCTGAACGACCTGCCTGATGGCGAGACGATCGAGCTCGATGGCGGCATTCTCGCGCCCGGCTTCATCGATGCACAGGTGAATGGCGGCGCCGGCCGGATGCTCAACGACGAACCGTCGCCCGCATCCATGTACCGGATCGCCGAGGGACATCGCCCCTATGGCACGACGTCGCTGCTGCCGACGCTGATCACCGATACAGGCGAGGCGACGGCCGCCGCGATCGACGCCGCGAAAGAAGCCGTCAAGGCGAACCGAGGCGTGGCTGGCCTTCACCTCGAAGGTCCGCATCTCGCGCCTGCCCGCAAGGGCGCGCATCTGGCCGAACTGATGCGCCCGGTTGAGGATCGAGACGTCAAGGCGCTTTCCGCTGCCGCAGAGGCGATCGGCACGTTGCTGGTGACGATGGCGGCCGAGCAGGTCACGGCACGACAGGTGCGCGAACTGAGCGAAGCGGGCGTCACCGTCAGCATCGGCCACTCCGATTGCACGAGCGAAGCCGCCGAGGCGCGCTTCGACGCCGGTGCCCGTGGCGTGACGCATCTCTTCAACGCCATGAGCCAGCTCGGCCATCGCACACCCGGGCTTGTGGGCGCGGCAATCGATCATCCGGCCGTCTGGTGCGGCATCATCGCCGATGGCCACCACGTCGATCCCAAGGCGCTGCGCACCGCGCTTCGAGCCAAGCGCGGCGAGGGCAAGCTGTTCTTCGTCACCGACGCCATGTCGCTGGTGGGGTCCGCCGAGAACAGCTTCACGCTGAACGGCCGCACGGTGCGGCGCGAGACCGGCGCCTTCTGCTCGAGGCTGGTGCTGTCAGACGGCACGCTTGCCGGCTCCGACGTCGATATGGCCTCGGCGATCCGCTATGGCCTCACCTATCTCGATCTGTCGCTCTCAGAAGCACTGCGCATGGCAACGCTCTACCCCGCCCGCTTCCTGAAGCTCGATGACCGTGGCCGCCTCGCACCCGGCCTGCGCGCAGATCTCGTGCATATGACCGATGGCATCAAGGTCAAACAGACCTGGATCAGCGGCGAGCCTGCGTGACCGAGAAATGCCGATTGTCAATTTGGCGTTGACAATCGGTCGCCAAAGCCTGGTCTATTCGGCAACGGCGGGCAAGCTCATATTCCCCTCACAAAACGGCGGCGCATCAGATGCGCCACCCCTGCGAGAGGACACAATCATGGCCCAGATCATCCTGAATTCGGCAACCGCCATCCTGATCGCGGCGGCATTTCTGGCAACGGCAGCAATGGCGCTCCGCACTGAAAACCAGGTGCGCGTCCGCGTGCCTGTGAAGGTCCGGGACCGGCACCATCCCAACGGTTGAATGACCGAATAATTCCTCGAATTCGCCCCAATATCGACACCGGTCGGGATCAGGAATGCCTCGACCGGCTTGGGAGGGAAAGACAATGACGAAGATCATCGGCGCTGCGGCAATCTTGACGATTGCGCTCGCCACTTATGCGGCCTCGCTCAACCCATATGACACGAGCAAGACCCCGCATAAGCCGTCGCACCAGACGACCGTCAGCGATACCGAACATACCGCCTCGATCCGCTAAGCTGCCGCGCTGAAACGTAGCGCGCTTTAGACGAACAACTGCCCGCCATTGGCGCTGAGCGTCGAGCCGGTGATAAAGCCGGCATCATCCGAAACCAGGAACACAACGCAGCGCGCGACCTCATCGGGCGTCCCGAGACGCCCCACCGGGATCTGCGGGATGATGCGCTCGTTGAGCACCTTCTCCGGGATCGCCAGCACCATCTCGGTGCCGATATAGCCGGGGCAGATGGCGTTGACGGTGATGTTCTTCGCCGCCCCTTCCTGGGCAAGCGCCTTGGTGAAGCCGAGATCGCCGGCCTTCGCCGCCGAATAGTTCGCCTGCCCCATTTGGCCCTTCTGACCATTGATCGACGAGATATTGACGATGCGCCCGAAGCTGCGCTCGCGCATGCCGGCCCAGACCTGAT
This sequence comes from Rhizobium sp. Rhizsp42, assembly GCF_047304155.1. Lineage (NCBI taxonomy): Bacteria > Pseudomonadati > Pseudomonadota > Alphaproteobacteria > Hyphomicrobiales > Rhizobiaceae > Rhizobium > Rhizobium sp. Rhizsp42. The sequence goes on from NZ_JBGLYS010000023.1 coordinate 70,094, forward strand.
GCGTCATGTTGAACAGGCCGGTGAGGTTGGTGTTGATCACCTCGTGCCATTGCTGCGGCGTCATCTTGTGAAACATCGCGTCGCGCGTGATGCCGGCATTGTTGATGAGCACCTCGATCGGGCCGAGCTCGGCCTCGATCCGCGCCAGACCTTCGGAACAGGCCTCATAGCTCGATACGTCCCACTTGAAGACTGGAATGCCGGTCTCCGCGTGAAACGCCTGCGCGGCCTCGTCATTGCCGGCGTAATTGGCCGCGACCCGATAGCCTGCGCTCTTCAAGGCCAGTGAAATGGCGGCGCCAATGCCGCGCGTACCGCCGGTGACAACAGCGACTCTGCTCATGTTCCGCTCCCCAAATGTAAGGCTCCGCTATCCCCGGAGCTCAACCACGACACGATATAAAGCAGGCTATTAGAATGCTTCGAAGCACATGGCGACGCCCATTCCGCCGCCGATGCATAATGTCGCAAGTCCCTTCTTGGCGCCGCGGCGCTTCATCTCGAACAAAAGCGTGTTGAGCACGCGCGCGCCGGACGCACCGATCGGATGTCCGATGGCGATCGCCCCGCCATTGACGTTGACGATCTCGGGGTTCCAGCCGAGGTCCTTGTTGACCGCGCACGCCTGCGCCGCGAAGGCCTCGTTGGCCTCGACGAGGTCGAGATCGTTGATAGACCAGCCGGCCTTCTCCAGTGCCTTGCGCGAAGCCGGGATCGGTCCGGTGCCCATGATCTGCGGATCGACGCCTGCGGTGGCCCAGGAGACGATGCGCGCCAGCGGCTGGATACCGCGACGCGATGCTTCCTGTTCGGTCATCAGCACGGCAGCAGCCGCGCCATCGTTGAGGCCAGATGCGTTGGCGGCGGTGACCGTGCCTTCCTTGTCGAACGCCGGGCGAAGCTTCGCCATCGCCTCCATGGTGGCGCCGTGGCGAATATATTCGTCCGCATCGACGGTGACGTCACCCTTGCGCCCCTGGATGACGAAAGGAATGATCTCGTCGCTAAAGCGCCCGGCCTTCTGCGCAGCCTCGGCCTTGTTCTGCGAGGCGACGGCAAACATGTCCTGCTCCTCGCGCGTCAGCTGCCACTGGCGGGCGATGTTTTCGGCGGTCACGCCCATGTGGTAGCCGTAGAAGGCGTCGGTGAGGCCGTCCTTGATCATGGTGTCGATCATCTTCATGTCGCCCATCTTGGTGCCGGCGCGCAGGTGCGCTGCATGCGGCGCCATCGACATGGATTCCTGGCCGCCGGCGACGATGATCTTCGCATCGCCGAGCGCGATCTGCTGCATGCCGAGTGCCACGGCACGCAGGCCCGAACCGCAAAGCTGGTTGATGCCCCAGGCGGTCGCTTCCTTGGGAACGCCGGCCTTCATCGCCGCCTGCCGCGCCGGGTTCTGCCCCTCGCCCGCCGGCAGCACCTGCCCGAGGATCACTTCGTCCACATCGGAGGCATCGACGCCCGCACGATCGAGCGCGCCCTTGACGGCCGCGGCACCGAGTTCATGGGCGGCGACGGTGGCGAAAGCGCCGTTGAACGAACCGACGGCCGTACGGCCGGCGCTGGCGATGACGATAGACTGACTGGACATGAAGGTCTCCTCGTTTGCTCCACCACATATAGGTTGAAACTGACAAAGCTTCATCGCCAAGTCAAACGACAAGACAGCACATGCGAATTTTCGAAAGAACTTACGCTGCGTGAATTGTCTTGCACTAAAAGGGGCTTGCCGCATCGCACAAAGAGATTGTCACCGGCCCGATTTTGCGTCTACACTCCCAAGTGGAGGAATTTCAATGACAATAAGACGGGCTTTGGGAGATTCATATGGCGAAGAATGAGGGCCAGGTAGCAATCAAGAAATACGCCAATCGCCGACTGTATAACACCGGCACCAGCACATACGTGACGCTGGAAGACCTGGCGGAGATGGTGAAGAAGGGAGAGGACTTCACCGTACAGGACGCCAAGAGCGGCGACGACATCACGCATTCCGTGTTGACGCAGATTATCTTTGAGCAGGAATCGAAGACCGGCAACACGCTGCTACCCATTTCCTTCCTACGCCAGCTGATCACCTATTACGGTGACCAGATGCAGATGGTGGTTCCGAGCTTCCTGGAACACTCCATGCGCGCCTTTACCGAGCAGCAGACGCAGATGCGCGAGCAGGTAACGCGCGCCTTCGGTGAGACGCCGCTGACCAAGAACCTGCAGCTGCCGATGCAGATGGTCGAGGACCAGGTGCGCCGCAACACCGAGATGTTCCAGCAGGCGATGCAGATGTTCTCGCCCTTCAAGGCGCCGGCGACAGCCGCCAAGGAAAGCCGCAAGGCCGAAGCCAAGGACATCGACGAACTTAAGGAACAGCTGCGCGCGCTTCAGAGCAAGCTCGACAGTCTCTGATACCAGACCCCACCGCTTCGCATCTCCTCTGGCTATGGCTCGGGGAGATGCCGAAACTCATAGCCCGATAGAGACATCCCGCCCGGCGCTGCGGATTGATACCGCGAAGCCGCCGACGACATCGATCAGCGCGATCGTCAAAAGAATGAAGAACACCTGCGTCGCCGCATCGGGAACGAGCAGGAACTCCACCAGAAACGCGATGAAAACAAGCATGGACAGCATGTGGTTGGCCAGGCTGCCGCGCGCGTTGCGCGTCGCGCGCAAGATCTCGAAGAACAACACGACGAGCGCCACGACGATGAACAGGTCGCCGAGCGACATGCTCCAGATCGCCCCTGAGATCATCGACAGTACGATGAGGTCATTGTGAAGCGCGGGAAGTCCGCCGCTGCCCATCAAGCCGACCATCGCAAGATTATAGAGAATGAAAGGCACGACCATCAGCGGAATTGCAGTGAACATGTGGCGGTATTCTCCCTCGGTGGAAGAATAGTGCCGTAAATCACCGCGTCACTTCAAGTGATCATGCGATATATTATTGCCAAAACGCAAAAGGCCGGCACACGGCCGGCCTTGCGAATTCTGCTGAAGCAGAACGCATAATGAAATTATGCGCTTTCCTTCGGCGTCAGAACCTGACGGCCGCGGTACATACCGGTCTTCAGATCGATATGGTGCGGGCGACGCAGTTCGCCGGAGTTCTTGTCTTCAACGTAGGTCGGGGCCTTCAGCGCGTCAGCAGAGCGGCGCATACCGCGCTTGGACGGGCTTGTTTTTCTCTTAGGTACAGCCATTTTTCTTACTCCACTTCACAGGCGAACACATCCAACGGCCAGACTGGCGGCCGAAACGACATATCGCGATTTCGGAAATTTTGCGCGCTTATACATGCCTTGGAGGGGCTTGACCAGTCCCCAGCTTTATTTTTTGAGATTCACGTGAAACTCTCATCAGACCTCGTCTTCCTCGACGATCCAGGGCTCCGCGCGCGCCGCATCACCCCAGGCCTTCCAGGCCGGCAGGGCCTTTAGCGCCGCCATATAGCTCAACGTCTCGCCCGACGCCACCAGATCGTAGATCTCGAAGCGATTGACGACGGGCGCGAACATCGCATCGGCGCCGGAGAATTCACCGAACAGGAAGGGACCGCCGGAATGAGCGCGCAGATCCCGCCAAATCGTCTCGATGCGCGCCACATCGGCCATGACGCCGTCGGCAAGCGCAATCCGGCCCTTCGGGCGGCGTATGTTCATCGGACAGGCGTTGCGCAGCGCTCCGAAGCCAGAAAGCATCTCCATCGACACAGCGCGCGCCACGGCCCGCTTGTCGCGCGCCTTCGGCCACAGGCCGGCTTCGGGAAAAAGCTCGGCGACATATTCGATGATGGCGAGCGACTGCCACACGCGGGTAGCGCCATGCTGCAGCACAGGGACCTGCCCGGTCGGCGAAAACGCCCGGAAATGCGGATTGCCGGCCGCGTTATCGAAGGGAACCAGAACCTCCTCGAACGGAATGCCAGCAGCCGTCATGGCGATCCATGGACGGAACGACCAGGAGGAATAGTTCTTGTTGCCGATATAAAGCGTCAGCCGGTCCAAAGATCTCTCCCTTGCAAGAGGCGCGGCCAGGCCGCGCGCATCGTCCTTCATACGTGCGATCACGCATGCCAGATGATATCTGGGGTCACCAGCGACATCTTCTGATGTCAGTCATAAATGCATCTGATGTATTCGCCGGAATTGCGCGCCCGGCGCTCGATGACACCGGCAAGACTGCGCAGACCGCGGCCTGGCTTACCGGCATTGCGGTCGATCGGATTGGGCAGCGACACGGCAAGCAAGGCCGCCTGCCGACTGGTGAGCTTCGACGCCGGCACCTTGAAATGATAGCGCGCCGCCGCCTCGATGCCGTAGATGCCCGGCCCCCATTCGGCAATGTTGAGATAGATCTCCATCAGCCTACGCTTCGACCAGACGAAATCGGCCGTCACGGCCAGCGGTAGTTCCATCGCCTTGCGCACGAAGGAGCGGCTGTTCCACAAGAACAGGTTCTTCGACGTCTGCATCGGAATGGTGCTGCCGCCGCGCGTCGCTTCACCGCGCAGCGTGTCGGTGACGAGCATCCGCATCTCGCCCCAATCGACGCCGCCGTGGAAACAGAACTGCCCGTCTTCCGACATCATCACCGACTGCACCAGAACCGGCGAGATCTGGTCGATCGACACCCATTGCCGGTCATAGCCGCGCAAGAGAACCAGATCGCGCAGCATCAAGGTCGAGACCGGATGAATGAAGGGCAGCACGTAAAGGAAGATCAGCACATAGGGCAGAACAAGCAGCGCGGCGATCGCCAGAACAATACGCATCATAAGCGAACGACCCTTTAGCCAAACGAGGGCGCGCCGATGGATCGGCATGGCCATGCTGTCGTCTGTCTCCGGCGTGATGTCCAATTCCCCTGACCCAGTCTCGTTCCCCTCTTCTCCATACCGCCTGCAAACTGGCATGGCCAGACACAAAGGAAATCTTGGTTGCTCTGTCGACAATTCCGTTGCAAGCCCAAGCCCGCCCGTGCCAAACAACGCCGCATGAACGCGCACCTGAAGACATTCGAAAGCCGGCTCCTCGCCAACGCTCGTGAGATCGAAGGCGTGCTCGACGCGTTGCTTTCTCAAGCGGTCTTGGACGACGAGATCGCCCGCCCGGAAAACCTGCGCTCGGCCATGCACTACGCGGTCTTGAACGGCGGCAAGCGGCTGCGCCCGCTTCTCGTTGTCGAAACGGCAACGATGCTCGGCGGCAATCGCGACGCCGCCCTGCGGATCGGCGCGGCACTTGAATGCGTTCACTGTTATTCGCTCGTCCACGACGACCTTCCCGCCATGGACGACGACGACCTGCGCCGTGGCAAGCCGACGGTCCATATTGCCTATGATGAGGCGACCGCCATTCTCGCCGGCGACAGCCTGCTCACCTATGCCTTCGACATCATCGCCTCGACATCAGGTATCGACGAGGCGAGCAAGGTCGCGCTGATCCTGGCGCTGTCGCGGGCCTCCGGCCTCGGCGGCATGGCCGGCGGACAGGCGCTCGATCTGGCCGCAGAGAAGCAGGCGCCCGACGAACAGGGCATCATCATGCTGCAGGCGATGAAGACGGGCGCGCTCATCCGCTTCGCCTGCGAGGCGGGCGCCATCGTAGCCGGCAGCCCAACCGAAGACCGCGCGACATTGCGCCGTTTCGGCGAACGCATCGGCCTCGCCTTCCAGCTGGCCGACGACATCCTCGACCTCACCGCCGACAGCGCCACCATGGGCAAGGCGACCGGCAAGGACGCCGGCCGCGGCAAGGGCACGCTGGTGGGCCTGCACGGCATGGCCTGGGCCGAGGCGACGCTCTCCGCCCATGTGAAGGAAGCCGAAGCGCTACTGGCCCCCTATGGCGAGCGCGCCACGGTTCTCGTCGAAGCCGCCCGTTTCATCGCCGAGCGCAAGAGCTAAGGCGGACAAGCGTTAGCAATCGCTGAAAAAGCGTCACCGAGACAAGATTCCGGCGCCCGCTCAGGCTCCGCTCTCTTGCCGAGCGACACGTGGCGCGCCTAAAACTTGGCGCAAGGCCGCAACGACGCGCGGCCGTTCCCAAGAGAAGCGCCATGCACGAGACCCTGAGCTACCTTCCGCAGATCCTGCCTGCCTACATCGCCTATATAGTGGCCGTCATCAGCCCTGGCCCGGCCATCATGGCGATCGTCTCGACATCCATGGTGCATGGCCGCAAGGCCGGCATGACGATCTCGCTCGGTATCTTCGCCGGCTCCTTCACCTGGGCCTGCGCGGCGGCACTCGGGCTTGCCACGATCCTCAACACCTATGCGGTCGCGCTCGAGATCCTGAAGATCTTCGGCCGCCTCTACCTGCTCTACCTCGCCTACAAGGCCTTCAAGGCCGTGCGCGCCAACCCCGATATCCAGCAGGCCACGACGCCGAAGAACATGTCGACGCGCGCGCTGCTTCTGCGCGGCTACGGCATTCACGTCACCAATCCGAAGGCGATCTTCGCGTGGCTGGCGATCATCGCGCTCGGCATGCCGCAGGGCGCCGGCATCGGTTGCCGGCCTGATCGTCGGCATCTGCCTGACGACGGGCTTCATCGTCTTCATGGGCTATGCCGTGCTCTTCTCGACACCGCAGGCGCTGAAGATCTATTCAAGCCTGCGTCGCTGGATCGAAGGCGCCATGGCAGCCTTCTACTGCTTCGCAGGGCTGAAGCTGCTCACCAGCCGCATCTGATTTTTGAATAGGAAAAGCGACGGCGCGGATTACTCCGCCGCCGTCCTGTTCTGGCCGAAGCGCTTTTCGATGTAATCGGCGACCAGCGCCTCGAAATCCGACGCGATATTCGGACCACGCAGCGTCATCGCCTTTTGTCCGTCGATATAGACGGGCGCAGACGGGCTTTCTCCGGTTCCGGGTAGCGAAATGCCGATATCGGCATGCTTGCTCTCACCCGGGCCATTGACGATGCAGCCCATGACCGCGACGTTGAGCGCCTCGACACCCGGATACTTGTCACGCCACACCGGCATGTTCTTGCGCAGGTCGTTCTGGATGTTCTGCGCCAGCTCCTGGAAGACCGTCGACGTCGTACGCCCGCAGCCGGGACAAGCCGCGACCACAGGAATGAACTGGCGGAAGCCCATGACCTGCAGGATTTCCTGCGCCACCTGCACTTCGCGCGTGCGGTCGCCATTCGGCTCCGGCGTCAGCGACACGCGGATCGTATCGCCGATCCCGTGCTGCAGCACAAAGCCCATGGCGGCCGACGAAGCGACGATGCCCTTGGTGCCCATGCCGGCTTCGGTGAGGCCGAGATGCAGCGCGTGGTCGGAACGCTCCGACAGCATGGAATAGACGGCGATCAGGTCCTGCACCTGGCTGACCTTGGCCGACAGAATGATGCGGTTGCGCGGCAGGCCGATCTCTTCGGCGAGATTGGCCGAGATCAGAGCCGACTGCACGATCGCCTCGCGGGTAACCTGGCGGGCTGACAAAGGCGAACCGGCCGCCGAGTTCTGGTCCATCAGCGCGGTCAGCAGTTCCTGATCGAGCGACCCCCAATTGACGCCGATACGCACCGGCTTGTCGTAGCGGATCGCCATCTCGATGATGTCGCCGAACTGCTTGTCCTTCTTGTCCTTGAAGCCGACATTGCCGGGATTGATCCGGTACTTCGCCAGCGCCTCGGCGCAATCGGGATGATCGGCAAGCAACTTGTGGCCGATATAGTGGAAATCGCCGACCAAGGGCACGTCCATGCCGAGACGCAGCAGCCGGTCGCGGATGCGAGGCACGGCGGCGGCACTCTCATCGCGATCGACGGTGATGCGAACGAGTTCGGAGCCGGCCTTGTAGAGCGCGGCCACCTGGGCGACGGTCGCGTCGATATCGGCCGTATCGGTATTGGTCATCGACTGGACGACGACGGGCGCGCCACCTCCGACGATGACGCCACCGACATCGACGGCAACAGATGCGCGGCGCGGTTTCGGATCAAAATCCGTAGCTGAAGACATGGATAGAGCTCTTGAACCCTTAAATTTCGTGCCTTTCAGGTGGATCATGACCGCTCGCTTGTCAACCCGCGGCATCCATCACTTTGTTTGACGTCTGTCAGTGACCGCCACCGGAAATGCCGTCGGCGTATCGCGCCAGACTGGAAAGCGCCAGTACCACGAGGAGCAGCACCGGCAGCGCCATGAACACGACGGAGAAGCCGACATGCTCGGCCACGAAGCCGATCGCCGACGGCGCCACCAGCATGCCGGAATAGCCCATGGTGGTAACGACCGAGATGCCGATGCCCGCCTTCAGATGCGGAATGTTGCCCGCCGCCGAGAAAGCGATCGGCACCATGTTGGAGATGCCGATGCCGCAGAAGGCAAAGCCGAGAATGGCGATCTCGGCATTCGGCGCGAAACCTGCGAGAAGCATGCCGGCGATGGCGAACAACGTGCAAATCCTGAGCGTCATGACGCCGCCAAGGCGATCACGAACGAGGTCGCCGGCAAAGCGCATCGCCGCCATCGTCAGCGAGAAGGCCGCGAAGCCGAAGCCCGAGAGCGCAACCGAAGCACCGAGTTCCTCGCGGAGATAAAGCGCGCCCCAATCGAGCACCGCCCCCTCAGGCATCATCGAAAACAGCGCGACGAGACCGAGCAGCCAGGGCAGCGGAACCATCGGCAGCCGCGTCTTCTCTTTCTTCGTGTCGGGATGCGGCTGGTCGGCAAGGATCATGTTCCAGGCAACGGCCAGCGTGATGGCGGCGAGAGCCGTGGCGACGACGGCATGCGCGAAAACGCCGAAATGCGCGATCAAAAGCCCGCCGAGGCCGGCGCCGATCAAGCCGCCGAGGCTCCAGAAGGCGTGGCAGGACGACATGATCGCCCGCCGCATCGATTGCTCGACGGCAACCGCATTGGCATTCATGGCGACATCCATGGCCCCCATGAATCCGCCGAACAGGAAGATCGCGATTGCCGCCGTCACGATATTGGGCGCCAGCGTCAGCGCCAGCAGGCCGGGCAGCAGGCAGACGGCCATGGCAAGCGATACGACCCGCGATCCATGCCGGGCGATCTGCGCGCCGGCAATCGGCATCAACGTCAGCGAGCCGATCCCAAGCACCAGGATCATCAGCCCGAGATGAAACTTGCTGAGCTCCAGCCGTTCGGCGAATTCGGGGATCTTCGGCGCCCAGGAACCGACGGTGAAGCCGTTGATCAGGAACAGCAGCGACACCGCCGTCCTGTTCTTGGTGACGTAGCCGCTTCTCACCGGAAGCGCTGTGTTGACGTGATTATCCATATCTCTTCCCATTATGCACTGGCGCCGGCACTCCTCGTCCGGCGCGTCATTGAACGATATCTATTCGGTTTCGCCGGCAACCAGCGCCTTGCAGCCAAGATCGCGATAGCGCGCCAGCATCTGAGGATCGGCATCGCGCTCGACCACCAGGCAGCCGCAATCGGCGACCGAGAGCACGCCATGCGGCGCGGCCGTGCCGAACTTGTCGGAGGTGACGGCGACGAGCACCTGCCGGCTTTTGGTCGCGACGAAGCGTTTGAACTCCGCATCCTCGAAACCGAAGACGGTAACGCCGGCCGCGATATCGACGCCGCAGGCGCCGAGAATGCAGAGATCCGGCGACAGCGGCTCCATGTCGCGCAAGGCCTTCGCCCCCAGCGCACCGCCCACCTGCCGGTCGATTAATCCGCCGATCAGGATGACGTTGACGAGCGGCTTGTCGATCAGTGCCGCGGCAATCGACGGCGCATTGGTCACCGCGGTCAGCGGCAGATCCATCGGCAGCGCCATGGCGATCGCCAGGTTCGTGCTGCCGGCATCGAAGAACACGGTCATATCAGGCGCGATCTGCGAAACGGCCGCTGCCGCGAGCGCCTGCTTGCGGTCGCGCGCAATACCGGCGCGGTGATTGAGGCTGCCGCCGGCAGGCGAAACCGGCAGCGCGCCGCCATAGACCCGCTCGCAGAGCCCCGCTGCCGCCATCTCGCGAAGATCGCGGCGCACCGTATCTTCCGACACGCCGAATTCCGCCGCGAGCTCGGCGGCCAGCACGCGCCCATGCGTTTGCAGCTTGCGCGAAATGACGCTCTTGCGCTCCTGCAGCAGAAGTTCGTTCGTGTTCATGCCGGATTTAGCCTGACCAATCTCAAATCGACTGAATCATGCATAAACCGATACAAACGTGCAAACAAGCAGCAACTGATAAATCGTCGCTTCACATTGTGAAACACTGAACACCAAAACCGTGATAAATGAGAAAAATATTCGCAGTTGCCGATTTTATTCGCAGTTTTTGACGCATCCCGGCATCGGCTTTTCTGCGATTTTCCAGCCATCGAACACACTGGTGAATTGGACAGACACATGAACCTCCTGAAGACCCTCGCCACCGCAGCCCTGATCCAGGCCGCCGCCCTGATGCCGGCACTGGCCGGCGAAAACCTCGCCGCCATCAAGCAGGCGGGCGTGCTGAAGATCGGCACCGAAGGCACCTACGCCCCGTTCACCTTCCATGATGCCGGCGGCAAGCTTGTTGGCTTCGACGTCGAGATCGGCGAAGCGGTCGCCGCCAAGCTCGGCGTCAAGGCCGAGTTCGTCGAAGGCAAGTGGGACGGCCTGATCGCCGGCATCGACGCCAAGCGCTACGACACGGTCATCAACCAGGTTGGCATCACCGATGCGCGCAAGCAGAAGTATGACTTCTCCGAGCCCTACATCGCCTCGAAGGCCGTGCTCATCGTTCGCGACGGCGACGACAGCATCAAGACCTTCGCCGATCTCAAGGGCAAGAAGTCGGCCCAGTCGCTGACCAGCAACTTCGGCAAGCTCGCCGAACAGTCCGGCGCCGAACTCGTCGGCACCGACGGCTTCGACCAGTCGATCCAGCTCGTGCTCACCAAGCGCGCCGACGCCACCATCAACGACAGCCTGTCCTTCCTCGATTTCAAGAAGCACAAGCCCGACGCCCCGGTGAAGATCGCCGCACAGGAAGAGAATGCCGACCACTCCGGCATCATCATCCGCAAGGGCGAGCCGGAACTGCTTGAGGCCATCAACAAGGCCCTCGTCGATATCAAGGCCGACGGCACCTACAAGACGATCTCCGACAAGTATTTCGGCCAGGACGTCTCGAAGTAAGTCTAAGCCACAGCGCAGATCTCCTCCCAACCCCTCCCCGCAAGGCGGAGGGGCTTTTTATTGGGCGTTTTCAGACTAACTTTGCACGCACGGTGCCGCCTCTTAGCCCCTCCCCCTTGTGGGAAGGGGTTGGGGAGGGGTATTCCACGTCGAACCGATAACCCCGCGAAAGGGAACGCCTGTGCCGCACTGGCTTCAATTGATGGCGGATTCGCTCGTGCCCCTGTTGTGGGCCGGGCTGGTCTTCACCATTCCGCTGACATTGCTGTCCTTCACCTTCGGGCTCATTCTCGGCCTGATCACCGCGATCGCCCGGCTCTTCGGCGCCGCTCCCTTCGTGGCGATCGCCCGCTTCTACGTCTGGGTGATCCGCGGCACGCCGCTTCTGGTGCAGCTCTTCGTCATCTTCTACGGCCTGCCCAGCATCGGCATCCTGCTCGACGCCTTCCCGGCAGCCCTGATCGGCTTCACGCTCAACATCGGCGCCTACAGCTCCGAGATCATCCGCGCCGTCATCTCCTCCGTGCCCAAGGGCCAGTGGGAGGCCGCCTATTCGATCGGCATGAGCTGGCGCCAGGCGATGAGCCGCACCATCCTGCCGCAGGCCGGCCGCGTTGCCGTGCCCCCGCTGTCGAACACCTTCATTTCGCTGGTCAAGGATACGTCGCTCGCAGCCGCCATCACCGTGCCGGAGCTCTTCCAGGCCGCCCAGCGCATCGTCGCCACCACCTATGAGCCGCTGATCCTCTATATCGAGGCGGCCCTCATCTATCTCGCCCTGAGCTCGGTTCTTTCCGCCCTGCAGGTCAGGCTGGAACGCCGCTTCGCCCGCTATGGCGGCATGCTGGAGGCAAACGCATGATCGAGCTCTCGAACATAGAAAAGCGCTTCGGCGACGCCGTCATCCTGAAGGATATCAGCATCCGCGTTCCCGAAGGCAGCGTTACCGCGCTCGTCGGCCCCTCGGGCGGCGGCAAGAGCACGCTCCTGCGCTGCATCAACCTCCTGGAAATCCCGACGGCGGGCACCATCCGCCTCGGCGAGGAGACGCTGACCTTCAAACCCGGCCAGAAGACCAGCTGGCAGGCGATCCAGAAGATCCGCCGCCAGACCGGCATGGTCTTCCAGAACTTCCAGCTCTTCCCCCACCAGACGGCGATCGAAAACGTCATGGAAAGTCTGGTGACGGTGCTCAAATGGCCGAAGGAAAAGGCCCGCAACCGCGCCATGGAACTCCTGACCAAGGTCGGTATGGCCCACAAGGCCGATGCGTGGCCCTCGACACTCTCGGGCGGCCAGCAGCAGCGCGTGGCGATCGCCCGCGCGCTTGCCCCCTCGCCCCGCGTCCTCCTCTGCGACGAGCCGACATCGGCGCTCGATCCGGAACTCTCCGCCGAAGTCGTCGACGTCCTCGGCCGCCTCGCGAGCGAAGGCACGACCATGGTCATGGCGACCCATGACCTCAGGCTCGCCTCGAAGATCGCCAACGATGTCGTCTTCCTGGAAGCGGGAAGCGTGGTCGAGACCGGCAGCGCGAAGAACATCTTCACCGCCCCGGAACGCGACCGCACCAAGCGCTTCATCTCGACGATCAACGCCGCGCATACCTACGATATTTGAGGAATGCTTACGAGATCACGGGGCAAAGTCAGGATTACGGCGGAGCGGGTGACCGCGGACATAACTCATTGAAACGCCGAACCAAAAATCCGCTCGACGTCATCCTCGGGCTGGTCCCGAGGATCTAAGCACGCCTCCCGGAATTCAACGGTGCGGACATTCGCGACGGATCAGCACGCGCCATTGAGTCGACTAAAACACGCGTCAAGTGTCCATGCACGTCGAGCAAGTGGGACCCTTGGCAGATCCTCGGGACGAGCCCGAGGATGACGGCAGAGTAAGTGGCCGCGTCCGTAACCTATTGAAACGAAAAGGTACGCCGCCAAGAACGCCACACAGCGGATGGTCCGACCGGGCGCCGCGTGACACGACGCCCGTCAACATCAGTTAGCCTGCGTAAGTGACCAGCAGGTCCTTGGCGTCGATCTGGTCGCCGGCCTTGACGAGAACTTCGGCGATCGTGCCGTCCTTCTCGGCGTGGATCGCCGTTTCCATCTTCATGGCCTCGATCGACACCAGCACGTCGCCGGCGCTGACCGTCTGGCCGGCCGAAACGAAGGCGCGGGAGATGACGCCAGGCATCGGCGCGCCGACATGGGCGGCATTGCCCGGCTCCGCCTTGCGGCGGGCGGCGGCGCCGGTGGCACCATGGGCGCGATCCGGAACCTTGATGCGGCGCGGCTGGCCGTTGAGTTCGAAGAACACCGTGACCATGCCCTGGCTGTCGGTGCCGCTCATCGCCTGGTTGACGATGACGAGCGTCTTGCCCTTCTCGATATCGGCAAACAGCTCCTCGCCGTCACCAAGACCGTAGAAATAGGCAGGCGTCGGCAGGACCGAGACCGGGCCGTAGGTGTCGGATGCCAGCGCGAAGTCGGTGAAGACCTTCGGATACATCAGGTAGGAGGCAAACTCGAAGTCGTTGACCTCGCGCTCCAGCTTGGTCTCAATCGTCTTGCGCTCGGCATCGAGATCGGCGTCGTCGAGCAGAGAGCCCGGACGCACCGTATAGGGTGCATCGCCCTTCAAAGCCTTCTTCTGCAGTGCTGCCGGCCAGCCAGACGGCGGCTGTCCGAGATCACCCTTCAGCATCGAGACGACGGATTCAGGGAAGGACACGTCCTTGGCCGGGTTAACAACATCGTCAACCGTCAGATCCTGGGAGACCATCATCAGCGCCATGTCGCCGACCACCTTGGAGGACGGCGTCACCTTGACGATATCGCCGAACATCTGGTTGGCGTCGGCGTAGGCCTGTGCCACCTGGTGCCAGCGGGTCTCGAGGCCGAGCGAACGTGCCTGTTCCTTGAGATTGGTGAACTGACCACCCGGCATTTCGTGCAGGTAGACTTCCGATGCCGGTCCCTTGAGATCGCTCTCGAAGGCCGCGTACTGGTGGCGCACCGCTTCCCAGTAGAAGGAAATGCGGCGGATCCATTCCGGATCGAGACCCGGATCGCGCTCCGAGCCACGAAGCGCTTCCACGATCGAGCCGAGGCAGGGCTGCGAGGTGTTGCCCGACAGCGCGTCCATGGCCGCATCGACGGCATCGACGCCGGCATCCACAGCCGCGAGAACGGTTGCCGCCGCAATGCCCGACGTGTCGTGCGTGTGGAAGTGGATCGGCAGGCTGGTCGCCTCGCGCAGCGCCTTGAACAGCACCTTGGCGGCGGCCGGCTTCAACAGGCCCGCCATATCCTTTAGCGCGATGATATGCGCGCCGGCCTTTTCCAGCTGGACGGCTAGATCGGTGTAATACTTCAGATCATACTTCGGACGCACCGAGTTCAGGATATCGCCGGTATAGCAGATCGCTGCTTCGCAGAGCTTGTTCTCTTCGGCCACCGCATCCATCGACACGCGCATGTTTTCGACCCAGTTCAGGCAGTCGAAGACACGGAAGAGGTCGATACCACCGGCCGCCGCCTGGCGGACGAAGTATTTGACGACGTTATCAGGATAGTTCTTGTAACCGACGCCGTTGGCGCCGCGCAGCAGCATCTGCAACAGCAGGTTCGGCGCCGCCTCACGCACTTGGCTCAGGCGCTCCCACGGATCTTCCGTAAGGAAGCGCATGGAAACGTCGAAAGTGGCGCCGCCCCAGCATTCCAGCGAGAGCAGGTTCGGCAGCGCATGCGCATAGGTGCCGGCGATGCGGGCGATATCGTAGGTGCGCATGCGGGTCGCGAGAAGCGACTGATGGCCGTCACGCATCGTCGTGTCGGTCATCAGGACACGCTTTTCGTTGCGCATCCATTCGCCGAATTTCTTCGGACCCAGCGTGTCGAGCAGCTGCTTGGTGCCGTCCTTGATCGTCGTGCCGTTGGTGTAGGGCACGACGGGCTCGGCGGCATCCGCCGTCGGGCGCGGCCTATCCTTGGCCTCGGGGTGACCGTTGACGGTGACGTCGGCCAGATAGGTCAAGAGCTTCGTCGCGCGGTCCTGGCGCTTGACCTGCTGGAACAGCTCCGGCGTCGTGTCGATAAAGCGGGTGGTGTAGCTGTTATCCTTGAACTTCGGATGCGTGATGATCGCTTCCAGGAACGTCAGGTTGGTGGCGACGCCGCGGATACGGAATTCGCGCAGCGCACGGTCCATGCGCGAGATCGCTTCCGACGGGCTCGGCGCCCAGGCCGTGACCTTGACCAAGAGCGGATCGTAATAGCGCGTGATGATGGCGCCCGAGTAGGACGTGCCGCCATCGAGACGAATGCCGAAGCCGGAGGCCGAACGATAAGCGGTAATGCGGCCGTAATCCGGGATGAAGTTGTGCTCTGGATCCTCAGTGGTGATGCGGCACTGCAGGGCATGGCCGTTGAGCTTGATATCGGCCTGTGCGGGAACGCCCGATTCCGGCGTACCGATCGCGAAGCCGTCGAGGATATGGATCTGCGCCTTGACGATATCGATGCCGGTGACGACTTCGGTGACCGTGTGCTCGACCTGGATGCGCGGATTGACTTCGATGAAGTAGAATTTGCCGGTATCGGCATCCATCAGATATTCGACGGTGCCGGCGCCGACATAGCCGGTGGCACCCGCGATCTTCAGCGAATAGGCGGCCAGTTCCTGGCGCTGCGCTTCGGAAAGATAGGGAGCTGGCGCGCGTTCGACGACCTTCTGGTTACGGCGCTGGATCGAGCAGTCGCGCTCGAAGAGATGCACGACATTGCCGTGCGTATCGCCAAGAATCTGGCTTTCGACGTGGCGGGCGCGCTCCACGAGCTTTTCGAGATAGACCTCGTCCTTGCCGAAGGCGGCCATCGCCTCGCGCTTGGCTTCGGTCACCTCGCGAGCAAGGTCTTTCGGATCGCGAATGGCGCGCATGCCGCGACCGCCGCCGCCCCAGGAGGCCTTGAGCATGACGGGATAGCCGATCTCGTCGGCCATGCGGGCGACTTCAGCCATGTCGTCAGGCAGCGGGTCGGTAGCCGGAACGACGGGAACGCCGACCGAGATCGCGAGATTGCGGGCCGCCACCTTGTTGCCGAGCTGGCGCATCGTGTCGCCGGTCGGGCCGATGAAGATGATGCCGGCCTTGTTGCAGGCATCGACGAATTCGGGGCTCTCGGACAGGAGGCCATAGCCCGGATGGATCGCATCGGCGCCGGAAAGCTTGGCGACACGGATGACTTCGTCGATCGACAGATAGCTCTCGATCGGGCCGAGATCGCGCGCCAGATGCGGGCCGCGGCCGACCTGGTAGCTCTCGTCCGCCTTGAAGCGATGCAGCGCCAGTTTGTCTTCCTCAGCCCATATCGCGACCGTTTTTATCCCGAGTTCGTTGGCAGCGCGAAACACGCGGATGGCAATTTCGGAACGGTTGGCGACAAGGATCTTGGAAATGGGCAAATGCGGTCTCCTCACGGCATCTAAGCGGGCAATGCTGCACCCGCGAAAGGAGTCTTAACCCGCTGTCACGGAAAGTTCAATTTCCCACGACGACACCAGATCGAATTTCTCTAAACTAGCTAACTGATGAGCCCATGGCGGAAAGCAACAGCCACGGCATGCTGGCGGTTCTTTGCCTTCAGCTTGTCCTGCAGACCGTTCATATACCAATCGACAGTATGGTTGGAGATCTGCAACAGCTTGCCGATCTCGACCGACGTCAATCCTTCCCCGAGATATTGCAGGATTTCCATTTCGCGGCGCGTGAGCCGCGTATCGGCGCCCGACAGATCGTCCGACACCGAACCGTCTTCCCCACGTAGTTCGAGAATGCGCCAGAAGGCCCGCTTGGCGATCGCATCAAACAGGGTGATCTCGAGCGGCGACAGATCGACAGGCTTGCCGCCGACGCGCAGATAGCCGAGCACACCGCTTCGCCCATGGATCGGAAACATGTAGCCGTCCTTCAGGCCATAGCCTGAGGCAGCGGACATCACCTGTTCCATCCGCCGATAGTGCGGATCCTTTCGGAACGCTGCCAAGCCATCTTTCCAGCGGAACGGCTGTTGCGCGAAGGCGAGATAACGGATCGTTGGATCGTTCAGCATGTATTTCTTGCCGACATAAATCTGCGGCCAACCCTCGGGCCACTCGCCGGCAAGCACGGCCGCAGTCAGATCCTCGCTATGCTTCGGATACCGGAGCAATCCATGAAACTCGAAGCCATAAGACAGGATGACGCGCTTAAGCTCATCGACCACCGCTTCCGGTTTCCGGCACTCTTCAAGAACGACAAGTAATTGAATTAATGAATGAATATTCACTAAAATGCCCCCATCCCATCCCAGGCTTTTAAGTGAAGCCGCTGCGACAGGACCTGCCCCGATAGCGAACGGTTATCGATGCAATTAAAATTAGAGTTCAGAATATCGTTTATGGTTGTGCCAGTTTGACGCGACAACGCAAGGGTTAAATGTCGGGCCTTTTTATTTCCCTAAGAAATTTTACCACATCTGACATCTGCTCATGAAAGCGAGCCATCGCACGGCGGCGAAATTCCAACAATGAATGCCTTGTTAATCGCCAGTTCAGATAGGTTTTTGTAGCATCGCAACATCCGCTATTTCGCAGATGCACAAAGAGGAATTCGCCGTGTCGCTTTTCAAGGTCTATGCAAGAGCTTTGCGCTATCTTGGCGCCTACAAGTTCCGCGTATCCCTGGTCGTTATCGCGAACATCGTGCTCGCAGCGATCACCATCGCCGAGCCGATCCTTTTCGGCCGCATTATAGATGCAATTTCCGGCAAAGGCGAGGTCAAGCCGATCTTGTTCATGTGGGCCGGTTTTGCCGTCTTCAACACGATCGCCTTCGTCCTGGTCGCCCGCGAGGCTGACCGGCTGGCGCATGGCCGTCGCGCAACGCTTCTGACGGAAGCTTTCGGCCGCATCATCTCCATGCCGCTTTCCTGGCATCATCAGCGTGGCACGTCCAATGCCCTGCATACGCTGCTGCGCGCCTGTGAGACGCTGTTCGGCCTATGGCTCGAATTCATGCGCAACCACCTCGCGACCGCTGTCGCCATCGCCATCCTCATCCCGACGGCGATCTCTATGGACGTCCGTCTGTCCGGCGTGCTTGTCGTGCTTGGTATCGCCTACTGGCTGATCGGCCGTCTCGTCATGAGCCGCACGAAGGATGGCCAGGCTTCGGTCGAAAATCACTACCACACGGTTTTCTCGCATGTCAGCGACTCGATCAGCAACGTCTCGGTGCTGCACAGCTACAACCGTATCGAAGCGGAAACCAAGGCGTTGCGGTCCTTCACCGAACGCCTGTTGCAGGCTCAGTACCCGGTTCTCGACTGGTGGGCGCTGGCCGGCGCGATGAACCGCATGGCTTCGACCATCGCCATGATGATCATCCTCGTCATCGGTACCGTCATGGTCCAGGCCGGCGAGCTGCGCATCGGTGACGTCATCGCCTTCATCGGCTTTGCCAACCTCCTGATCTCGCGTCTCGACCAGATGCGCCAGTTCGCCTCGCAGATTTTCGAGGCCCGTTCCAAGCTCGAGGACTTCTATGCTCTCGAAGACTCGGTCCGCGACCGCGAAGAGCCTGCCGGCAACGCCGACATCACCGACGTGAAGGGCGAAGTCGAGTTCCGCAACGTGTCGTTCCGCTTCGGCAACACGGCACAGGGCCTGCACAACGTGTCCTTCACCGCCAAGGCTGGCCAGACGGTTGCGATCGTTGGTCCGACCGGCTCGGGCAAGACCACGATGATCAACCTGCTGCAGCGCGTGTATGACCCCGACAGCGGCCAGATCCTCGTCGACGGCCACGATACGACGAAGATCACCCGCAAGTCGCTCCGTCGCTATATCGCCACGGTGTTCCAGGACGCCGGCCTGCTCAACCGCTCGATCAGCGACAACATTCGCCTCGGCCGGGAGAACGCGTCGGATGAAGACATGCGCCGTGCAGCTGAAGCTGCTGCCGCAGCCGACTTCATCGAGACCCGCGAAGACCAGTACGACACCCATGTCGGCGAGCGCGGCAACAGGCTTTCGGGTGGCGAGCGCCAGCGTGTCGCCATCGCCCGCGCCATCCTCAAGGATGCGCCGATCCTGGTGCTGGACGAGGCGACGAGTGCGCTCGACGTCGAAACTGAAAACCGCGTGAAGGCTGCGATCGACAATCTTCGTCAGAACCGCACCACCTTCATCATCGCCCACCGTCTGTCGACGGTTCGCGAAGCCGACAAGGTTCTCTTCCTCGATAACGGCCGCGTCGTCGAAGAAGGCAGCTTCGACGAACTCAGCCAGAGCAACGGCCGCTTCGCCGCATTGCTCCGCGCCTCGGGCATTCTGACGGACGAGGAAGTCCGCAAGGCACACACGACCGAAGCCGCCTAAGTCAGGCACTTCACGAAAACGATTGAAGCCGGATGGTCCGCCATCCGGCTTTTTTCGTGCCCGGACCTGGGCTGCGGCGGCCCAGCCTCACTGCAGAGCCTTAGACTAAAGTCATAATCCCAAAGCCGCTCTCCGTAAGCGTGGTGTTTTCTGGCACACTTTCCTCGGGCGAACCGCGACCAGGGGTATGCTTTGAGGAGAGTATGGTCGCGCGCCGCATTTCACATCATTCTGTGGAGGACAGAACATGGCAAATGTCGCAAGCGTCGGGGGCGCGAAAGCCGGACCGATGACATCGGAGGAGAAGAAGGTCATCTTCGCCTCCTCGCTTGGCACCGTTTTCGAGTGGTACGACTTCTATCTCTACGGCTCGCTCGCCACCTATATCGGCGCGACCTACTTCACCCAATATCCCGAAGCCACCCGCAACATCTTCACGCTGCTGGCCTTTGCCGCCGGCTTCCTGGTGCGCCCGTTCGGCGCGCTGGTCTTCGGCCGCCTCGGCGATCTCGTCGGGCGTAAATACACCTTCCTGGTGACGATCCTGATCATGGGTCTCTCGACCTTCCTAGTCGGTATCCTTCCCGGTGCGGCCACCATCGGCATCGCCGCGCCGATCATCCTGATCGCTCTTCGCCTGCTGCAGGGCCTGGCACTCGGCGGTGAATATGGCGGAGCCGCCACCTATGTGGCCGAGCACGCGCCGAACGGCCGCCGCGGCTACTTCACCTCATGGATCCAGACCACCGCAACGCTCGGCCTCTTCCTGTCGCTGATCGTCATCGTCGGCGTCCAGTTCATCATGGGCAAGGAAGCCTTCGCCGCCTGGGGCTGGCGCATTCCGTTCCTGGTCTCGGTCGTCCTTCTCGGCGTCTCCGTCTGGATCCGCGTGCGGATGAACGAATCCCCCGCCTTCCAGAAAATGAAGGCGGAAGGCAAGGGCTCCAAGGCGCCGCTGACGGAAGCATTCGGTCAGTGGAAAAACGCCAAGATCGCCCTCATCGCTCTGCTCGGCGCCACCATGGGCCAGGCAGTCGTCTGGTACGGCGGTCAGTTCTACTCGCTGTTCTTCCTGCAGAACGTCCTGAAGGTCGACCTGCAGGCAGCCAACATCATGGTCGCCGTCGCCCTCATCCTTGCCACACCTTTCTTTGTCATCTTCGGCGGCCTGTCGGACAGGATCGGCCGCAAGCCGATCATCATGGCCGGCCTGTTGATTGCGGCAGTCACCTACAATCCGCTGTTCAAGGCCCTGACCTGGACCGCCAACCCGGCGCTCGCCGAAGCCCAGGCCTCAGTTCGCGCAACGGTCACGGCCGATCCGACGGACTGCAAGTTCCAGTTCAACCCGACCGGCACATCGAAGTTCACCAGCTCTTGCGACGTGGCGACAGCCTTCCTGACCAAGAACTCGGTTCCCTATGATGTCGTCCCAGGTCCTGCCGGCCAGCCGGCAACGGTCAAGATCGGCGATGAAACCATCACCAGCTTCG
The DNA here is from genome assembly GCF_047304155.1 of Rhizobium sp. Rhizsp42. Classification (NCBI taxonomy): domain Bacteria; kingdom Pseudomonadati; phylum Pseudomonadota; class Alphaproteobacteria; order Hyphomicrobiales; family Rhizobiaceae; genus Rhizobium; species Rhizobium sp. Rhizsp42. Next base: position 91,145 of record NZ_JBGLYS010000023.1, read on the forward strand.
ATGCGGTCGCTGCCGGCGACAAGGCCAAGGGCCTGACGGCGGCCTTCGAGAAAAGCGTCAACATCGCGCTCCACGACGGTGGCTACCCGCTGAACCGCGGCGCCATCAAGGTTCCGGACGCGAAGCTCGATGCCTTCATCGCCGCCAATCCCGAGCTCGCGCTGAACGCCGATGCGATCCGCGCCGGCGCCAAGGAGACGATGCCGGCCGACAAGCTGGTAGCGGCCAAGCTGCTGACGGCGGATGAGGCCAACGGCGTCACCGACATGGCGGTCTACAATATCGCCGGCGGCGGCACCTTCGCCATGGCGGCCGATCCTGCACGCGTCAACTGGATCGGCACGATCGCCATCCTGTTCGTGCTGGTTCTCTATGTGACGATGGTCTACGGCCCGATCGCTGCATTGCTGGTCGAACTCTTCCCGACCCGCATCCGCTACACCGGCATGTCGCTGCCCTATCACATCGGCAACGGCTGGTTCGGCGGCCTGCTGCCGGCAACGGCCTTCGCGATGAGTGCGGCCACCGGCGACATCTACTTCGGCCTCTGGTACCCGATCATCTTCGCCGCGATCACGCTTGTGATCGGCCTGATTTTCCTGCCGGAAACCAAGAACCGCGATATCCACGCAATGGATTGACCATCCCCGAGACGAGAGACAAGGCCCGGCGCTCCAAAGGCGCCGGGTTTTCTATTGCCGGAAACAGCCGCTTGGGCTGCGGCCAGCCGCCGACGCCTGGGCGAAACAGAAGATTGTGGCGCGCATAGACGATGGCAATCATCAGCGAAAACCACCCGCCGAGCGCCAGGCCGGCGATCACATCGCTTGGGTAATGCGCACTTACCATGACCCGAGTCATGCCGAACCACAGCGCACAAGCCACGAAAGCAATGCGATAGCGCGGGAAAAGCAGCGCGAAGGCGGCGAAGAAGGCCCCGATCGTCGTTGCGTGGCCTGATGGGAAGCTTTCGAAGGAATGGCCGGAGAAGGACGAAAACGAGAAGATGCCGTAGTCCTGGAAATGCTCCGGCCGTGCCCGCCCGATCAACCGTTTCAGGAGATTGGCGACCAGTCCCGACAACGCGATCGAGGTTAAGAGATAGCAGCCGATCCAGCTGACCCTGAGTGCTTGCAGGCGGTGACGCACGCTGGTGGCGGTGCGCGACGACGCCCAACCCTGGAACAAAAGGAAGGCGCTGACGATGATGATCCAGTCGGACTTGCCGAAATCGGTCAACATCAGGCCGACCCTGCGAATGGTTGGCGGCACGTGATCGCCGCCGACAGGACCATCGAACAACAGGAGCGAGAGGATCACGGCGTTGACCGTGACGAACAGACAGGATTGCCAACGCAGGTGCGGCATGCCGTGACGACAGCGAAGCCTGCGTTTCTCAAGCGAAGAGAGAAAGGATTTCATGTCTGTCGGCGGTCCTGGTCAGGGGTTGTCGATCAACGACCGAGACCTAGCAGAAGCAGACTACAGAATTTTTACGGAGGCGCTTACAACAAGCGGCTGAGCCGCGGTATCGGCCACCCGCCATCGCGCCCGATCGAGAACACCAGACCGAAGCGTGCAAACAGGATGGACGTGGCAAAAGCGATCCACGCGCCAAGCGCCAGCCCCGCCGTAACGTCACTTGGATAATGCACGCCGATGATGATACGGGTGGCGCCCAGCCAAAGCCCGATGCCAATGAAACCAAGACGAAACCGTGGGAAGAGCAGCGCCAGCGCCACAAACAGCGCGCCGATATTGGCCGAATGCCCGGATGGAAAGCTCTGGTGCAGGAAATCCATGTTGAACGGCGCGAAGCTGAAAATGCCCTCCTGATCGTAGATCAGCGGCCGGGCGCGGCCGATCGCGAACTTCAGGAAGTTGGCAATGATGGCGGTCAGCACGACGGAGAGTGCGACATAGGCCGCCATCTGGCCGAAATAGACCATGCGAAACCGCCTGCGCACCTTCCATAGCCGACGCCTCACCAGATAGGCGGTTGCAACAATGGTTGTCAGACCGGCGAGAATCCATGCAAGTCTGCCGATATCGGTAATATCGCCGGCAAGGGTGACCAGCGGCTGCGCCAGTTCCTTGGCCGCAATACCGAGCGGGCGATCAAACACGAAGAATGCGATGGCAATGGCATTGATCGCGGAAAAGGCAAACCCCTTCCAGGGAACCCGGCGATGGATCGTACGGCGCGCCTGGTAGCGCTTCTTCAGATAGCCCCAGAAACCCGGCCTTCGATCGCTCTCGCTCATTCTACTCCCGCTCTTTTCTCAATGCAGGAGGGAGATAGGGGCGGCGATAGGCACCTTCAATGCAAAGACCCTCCGCATCGTGAGATGCGAAGGGTCTGAAAGATGTTTCACGTGAAATATCAGGCAGAAAGCGCCTTGAACTCGGCGAGGATCGCTTCACCCATCTCGACCGTGCCGACCTTCTTGGCACCATCGGCCATGATATCGGCGGTGCGGATGCCCTGGTCGAGCACGTTGGCGATCGCCTTTTCGAGGTTGTCGGCTTCCTTGACCATGGCGAAGGAGTAGCGCAGGCACATGGCGAACGAGGCGATCATCGCGATCGGGTTGGCAATGCCCTTGCCGGCGATATCGGGGGCCGAACCGTGCACCGGCTCGTAGAGCGCCTTGCGCTTGCCGGTCTTGCCGTCAGGCGCGCCGAGCGAAGCCGACGGCAGCATGCCGAGCGAACCCGTGAGCATGGCGGCAACGTCGGAGAGCATGTCGCCGAACAGGTTGTCGGTGACGATGACGTCGAACTGCTTCGGCGCACGCACCAGCTGCATGCCGCCGGCATCCGCCAGCATGTGCTCGAGCTTGACGTCGGAATACTTGTCCTTGTGCGTCGCGGTCACGACCTGGTTCCACAACACGCCCGACTTCATGACGTTGCGCTTTTCCATGGAGCAGACGCGGTTCTGGCGCGTGCGGGCCATTTCGAAGGCCACGGCCGAGATGCGCTCGATCTCGTAGGTGTCGTAGACCTGCGTGTCGATGGCGCGTTTCTGGCCATTGCCAAGATCGGTGATGGTCTTCGGCTCGCCGAAATAGACGCCGCCGGTCAGTTCGCGGATGATCAGGATATCCAGGCCTTCGACCAGTTCCGGCTTCAGCGAGGAAGCGGCAGCGAGCGCCGGGTAGCAGATGGCAGGACGCAGGTTGGCGAACAGCTCGAGATCCTTGCGCAGGCGCAGCAGGCCGGCTTCGGGGCGCACTTCATAGGGAACGTCGTCCCACTTTGGGCCGCCGACGGCGCCGAAGAGAACCGCGTCGGCCGAAAGCGCCTTCTGCATGTCAGCTTCGGAGATCGCCGCGCCATGCGCGTCGTAAGCACAACCGCCGACCAGACCTTCATCGGTGGTAAAGCCAGCCGACATCTCTTCGTTCATGAAGGCAATGATCTTGCGGACCTCACCCATAGCCTCGGGACCGATGCCGTCACCCGGCAGCAGGAAAAGATTGCGCGTCGTCATGGAAAACCTCCGGGAAAAACAAGTTGCGGCTTATTATCCCTCGGCAGAAGGCATTTCAAGCGACCAAGAGGCCGTTTCGGTACGGTTGACGCCAGAGTTGAATGATCAGTTGACCCCGTAATTTGCCTGGGCAACAAGAAGGGCATCGTGACCATGATCCGGAAAACGCCCATGCCCGCCGCACCGCTCCATCTCGACACCCCGCTCTTTTTGACATCCGCCGACTATAGCGCCGCAAACCGGCCGCTCTGGCTGAAGCTGGACGCGCTACAGCCGGCCGGAAGTTTCAAGCTGCGTGGCGTTGGCAGGCTCTGTCAGCACGAGGTGGAAAATGGCGCGAAAGAAATCTTCTGCGCCTCCGGCGGCAATGCCGGCATCGCCGCGGCCTATGCCGGCCGCGCGCTTGGCATACCCGTCACCATCGTCGTGCCGGAAACCACCGCCGAGGACGTCCGCCGCTCGATCGCAGCCACCGGCGCCGCCGTCCTCGTCCATGGCTCCGTCTTCGACGAGGCCAACGCCCATGCGGTCAATCTCGCCGCAGAGCGCAAGGCCGCCTATGTGCACCCCTTCGACCACCCGCTGCTCTGGGAAGGCCACGGCACGCTGATCGACGAAGTGGTGGCCAAGGGCGCCGAATTCGACTGCGTGATTGCCAGTGTCGGCGGTGGCGGACTGCTTGCCGGCATCGTCGCCGGCCTGAAACGCAACGGCCTAGACAATGTGCCCGTCATCGCCGTCGAGACTGAAGGGGCCGCATCCTTCAACGCCAGCCTGGCCGCCGGCGAACGCATCACCCTGCCCGCCATCACCTCGATCGCCACCTCGCTCGGCGCGCGCCAGGTCGCCCAGCATGTCTTCGACCTCCCCAAGCATCATCCGATCGAGAGCGTGACGGTGACCGACGCCGAAGCCGTCGCCGCCTGCCTGAAATTCGCCGACGCCTACCGCATCCTCGTCGAACCCGCCTGCGGCGCCGCCCTTGCGGTCACCGACACCCACCCCGACCTCCTCGCCCGCTTCAAAAACCCGCTGATCGAGGTCTGCGGCGGCATCGGCGTGTCGCTGGAAAAGCTCAAGATGTGGAGAGAGCGGCTGCTCTGAGGCAAAAGAAAAAGCCGGCGGGAGAGAACCCGCCGGCTTGATCATGTAATCCTGTCGAGGCGCTTAGGCGGCCCAGGGATGGGAAGCGGCGTTGGCCTTTTCGAACTGGTCGATTTCCTTGCCCTTTTCCATCGTCAGGCCGATATCGTCGAGACCGTTCAGCATGCAGTGACGCTTGAAGGCATCGAGGTCGAACTTGATGGAGCCGCCGTCGGGGCCGGTGATTTCCATGTTTTCCAGGTCGACCGTCAGGATGGCGTTGGAGCCGCGCGAGGCGTCGTCCAGCAGCTTTTCCAGGTTTTCCGGGCTGACCTTGATCGGCAGGATGCCGTTCTTGAAACAGTTGTTGTAGAAGATGTCGGCGAAGCTGGTGGAGATCACGCAGCGGATGCCGAAATCGAGCAGCGCCCACGGCGCGTGCTCGCGCGAAGAGCCGCAGCCGAAATTATCGCCGGCGACGAGGATCTTGGCGTTCTGGTAGGCCGGCTTGTTGAGGACGAAATCCTCGTTCGGCGTGCCGTCTTCATTGTAGCGGGCTTCCGCGAAGAGACCCTTGCCGAGGCCAGTGCGCTTGATCGTCTTCAGGTAATCCTTCGGGATGATCATGTCGGTGTCGATGTTGACAACCGGCAGAGGGGCGGCGACGCCCGTCAGCTTGGTGAATTTTTCCATGGCCTGGCCTCCAGTTCGGCAGAGATAGTGTGTTGATCAGCGTTTAGTCCAGTTTCCCGGCAAAATGAAGGGGAATCTGCAGCACCGGCCAGCGCCCTGAAGAATCGGCCGGCCGGGCGCGACTGATCTAGCCGGCCTTGGCGGGCTCGTTCATCGCCCAAGAGACGCCGAAGGGATCGCGCAGCTGGCCATAGCGGTCGCCCCAGAACATACGCTCGACGGGCATGACGACCTCGACGCCGGCCTTCACCGCCCGATCCCACCACAGATCGATATCGTCGACGACGAGCTGCAGTGAGAAACCCTGGTGCGGCCGAAAAGGATGGCCGTGCTCGGGATAGGCGTCGCTCAGCATCAGCGAGCTGCCGTTGATGTAGAGATGCACATGCATCGTGCGTCCCTTTTCATCGGGCGGCACGACGAATGCCTGCTCGGCGCCGAAAGCTTTTTCGTAGAATTCCGCCGCCTTCAGCGCGCCGTCGACTGTGATGTAGGGGAGCAGCCCGTTCTTGACCGGCGGCATGATCATCTGGCCGGTTTGCGTTTCGCTTTCCATGCAGTCCTCCATTGATGCCTGGGCGTGATGCTTGTGCAGCCACAAGCCTTGCCGCATCTAGGACGCGCGAGCAAAACGCCAGCCGACAGACCGAATGAAATAAATGCGGACGCCAGAAGCGATCGGAGAAAGGCGATCAGAGATCGATGATCGTGCCGCGACCGTCGTTCCAGATGCGCATGGGTTGACCATCGCGCGTCTTGGACTTCGCCCTTGCGCAGACCGGAGCCGCCTTCATCTTCAACGAGAGCGCGCGGCCGACCATCAGCACCGTCAGAATGGCGCCGACGGCGAGCGTCACCGAAAAGGTGAGGAGCGCCAATGCTGCGAATGCGGTGATGCCTGCAAGCAAAAGGAAGACGGAACGAATATTCTGCATGGGTTTGAAACCTTTCTAGGAAAGGAATGTGGTCCTTCGTCTTGTCTTCTGCAAGATAAGCATGGCTTTTTGTTGTCTTGCCATTGCTCACAAAGCTTGACACACATTCGTGATGAGCCAGTCTCCCCTCACCCGTTCAACGAACCTGCGCCGCTCGGTGCTGAGCGTTCCCGCGATCAACCCTCGCGCTCTGGAAAAGACCCATCAGCTCGATTGCGATGCGGTGATCTTCGACCTTGAGGATTCCGTGGCACCCGAGAAGAAGGCCGAAGCGCGCGAAAACCTGGCCGCCTTCTTTCAGGGCAGACCACTCGAGGGCAAGGAACGCATCATCCGCATCAACGGCCTCGACACCAACTGGGGCCGCGCCGACATGGAGCTTGTGAGCGCGCTGGAGCCGGATGCCGTCCTGCTGCCGAAGGTCGGCGAACCACAGGACGTGATGTCGGTCAGCGATCTTCTCGCGGATGCCGATGCGCCTGATGAAGTGCGGATCTGGGCAATGATCGAGACACCCCGCGGCATCCTCAATGCCGCGGCGATCGCCGAAGCCGGGCGAACGGCGGGCTCGAGGCTCGATTGCTTCGTCGTCGGCCTCAATGACCTGCGCAAGGAAACCGGCGTGCTGCCGCAGCCCGGCCGGCAGTATCTTGTGCCCTGGCTGATGCAGGTGATCCTGGCCGTGCGCGCTTACGGCCTCTGCGCCATCGACAGCGTCTTCAATGATTTCAAGGATATCGATGGCTTCGACACCGAATGCGCCGAGGCGCGCGCTATGGGCTTCGATGGCAAGATGCTGATCCACCCCGCGCAGATCGAGCCCGCCAACCGGCATTTCGGCCCGGACGCATCCGCCATCGCCGAAGCCCAAGCGATCATGAAAGCCTTCGCCGACCCCGCCACGGATGGCCTCAACGTCATCAATGTCGGCGGCCGCATGATCGAACGGCTGCATCTTGTCCAGGCGGAAACTCTGGTTCATAAAGCCCGCCTGATTGCAGATCGCCAAAAGGCAAAAGGCCAGACGGCAAACTGAAAGACGATGTGATGAAGCTCTACCGCCTTCTGACCGGCCAGGACGACGCCGCCTTCTGCCACCGCGTAACCGACGCCCTCAACAAGGGTTGGTCGCTGAACGGCTCGCCGGCCATGACCTTCAACTCGCAGACCGGCCAGGTGATGTGCGCCCAGGCGATCGTCAAGCATGTCGAAGGCAAGGATTACCACCCCGACATGAAGCTCTCCGAGCAGTAAGCGCTCAGAGGCGGCGGTCGACCATTTAACGCTCGGCCGCCTCTTCCGCGCTCGCCTCGATCCGCTCCATGTCGTCGTCGCTGAGACCGAAATGGTGGCCTATCTCGTGGATCAGCACGTGGGTGATGATATCGCCCAGCGTCTCGTCGTTCTCGGCCCAATAATCGAGGATCGGCCGCCGGTAGAGGCGGATGCGATTGGGAAGCTCGCCCGTTTCCATGGTGAAGCGCTCGGAAATCCCGCGCCCCTCGAACAGGCCGAGCAGATCGAACGGCGTTTCCAGCGCCATGTCCTCAAACACCTCGTCATCGGGGAAGTCTTCGATCTCGATCGTCAGATTGGTGGTCAGCGCACGGAATTCTTCCGGCAGGTGGCTGTAGGCCTCCATCGCCAGGGACTCGAACGTGCTGATTGTCGGAGCGTGGCGATCCTGCCAATTGTCGCTCTGGTCTATGCGAGCCATAAAAGCTCCTTTCCTTTGCCGCCCATATAGAGCCTTTGCAGCTGATTTTCGAGAGCGGAATCAAAGGCAGGAATAAATTCACATCAAACGGCTGTTGACTCTTCGGTCGAGCTCTGGAATCCATAAGAACATAATAGGAACATCCGTTAGATGGAGTGACGTCGTGGCACAGTCGGCCGTGGCGCGCGAGCGGCTTTTTGCGCTCCGCGAAACCATTGCAAAGCTTGAAGGAAAACCGGTGCCCGCATTGGCGGCGGCGGAAAATCAGGCTTTGGCCGAAACCGTTCTCGACAAGCCGAAGAGCGAAGACGCCCTGCGTCTGCCGCTTGGCATCCCCGCTCTGGATGAGGCACTCGACGGCGGCCTGCCGCTCGATGGCCTGACCGAAATCCGCACGACGCTATTGCGCAATGCCGGCGCAAGCAGCGGCTTCGTTCTGGCGATCGCGGCCATGCTCCAGCATGGGCACGAGGAGGGGGCGAACGCGCACCTGCCGATCCTCTGGATCGCCGATACTGTGGCGACGATGGAGGCCGGGCGGCCCTACGCCGTCGGCCTCAGCGATTTCGGCCTGAAGCCGCGGCTCTTCCTGCACGCCGCACCCAAAAAGCTGGAGGATGCGCTGTGGCTGGCGGAAACCGCCGTCGAAAGCGGCGTCTTTCCGGTCACCATTCTCGAGGTTCGCGGTAATCCCAGGCCCTTCGGCCTGACGGAAAGCCGCCGTCTCAACCTGCGGGCAAAGGCGTCTCGCCGCCCGCTTTTCCTGTTGCGGCAGGCAGCGGAGGAAGAAGCCAGCAGCGCCATCTTCCGCTTCCTTGCCGAACCCGCGCCATCTGCGGCGCGGCCCTTGCCTGATGGTTCGATGCTGGGCGGCAGCATCGGCAATCCGATCTTTCGCATCACCCTGGAGAAGAGCCGAAACCCGGCTCCTTTCTCCATTCTTCTGGAGTGGAACCCCCATGACCGCCGGTTTTTCCCTGTCCGCCCATCAGCCAACACTCGCTTTCCAGGCGAACGCTCAGCGCATTCTGGCGCTGCATTTTCCGCATTTGCCGACCGATCGCATATCCAGGAAGAAATGGGGTCTCGCCTGGCGTTTGCGCAATCGTCCTGAGACGCCGCCGATCGTCTGCTCCGGCCGCCACGCCAACACCATGCGGTTGACGGCGCTGGACGAGGCAGCCGAGGCGATCAACCTGAAAAAGAACATGGGCGTTGCCGAAGCCCGCGCCATCCACCCGACGATCGAGGTAATCGAGGAGGACCCGGCCGCCGACCAGCGCTTTCTCGAAGGCATCGCCGATTGGTGTGACCGCTATACGCCATTGGTGGCGCTCGACGGCAGGGATGGCCTGTTTCTCGACATCACCGGCTGCGCCCATCTCTTCGGTGGCGAAAAGGCGCTGCTCAAAGATATCCTGTCCAGGCTCTTTCAAATGGGTATCGACGTCCGGGGCGCGATCACTGCCTCCCCGGGCCTCTCCTGGGCGGTCAGCCGCTTCGGCCAGGGAGGCGTGATCGACGCGGATGAGACGGAACGGGTCGTCGCCCCACTTCCTGTCGCCGCACTTCGCCTCTCGGACGACACGATCGCAGCGCTCACCAAGATGGGCCTGAAATACATCGGCGACCTGATGGAAACCCCGCGCGCCCCGCTGACCCGTCGTTTCGGCGCAAGCGTGCTGTTGCGGCTTGACCAGGTGCTTGGAACGGATGAGGAGCCGATATCGCCGCGCCTGCCCGTCGCCAGCCTCTCGGCCGAGCGCCGCTTGATGGAGCCGGTCGCCGCGGAAGAGGAGATTCTGGCCGTCACCGACCAGATCGCCCATGCGCTGAAACCGTCACTGGAGGCACGCGGCGTCGGCGGTCGCGTTTTCGAACTCGTCCTGTTCCGTGTCGATGGCAAGGTCTTCCGCATTGCGGCCGGCACGACAAGGCCGCTGCGGGAACCCAGGCGCATCGCCATCCTCTTCACCGAACGCCTGCAGGCCGTCCATGACGATCTCGATGCCGGCTACGGATTTGAGATCCTGCGCCTCAATGTCCTGCGCCACGAAAATTTCGATACGGCCCAGAGCGATTTCGAGGGGCACCGTCAAACGGACGCATCGCTGGCCATCTTCGTTGATCGCGTTTCGGCAAGGCTCGGTGCCGATTGCCTGCAAACCTTTCAGTTACGCGAGAGCCATATACCAGAAAAGGCGGCTATTCTCGTCCCCGCGATCGACGCTTTATCGGCATCCCGAATTGAGCAAATCATTACACCACCAGCGCGCAGCGAAAGACCGGTCCGTCTCTTGCAGCGGCCGGAACCCATGGATGCTTTCGCCGTAGAGGTTCCCGACGGCGCACCCGCCAGCTTTCAATGGCGCCGCACGCGCCACCGCGTCGTCAAAAGCGAGGGGCCTGAACGGATTGCCGAAGAATGGTGGATGAAAGACAAGACCGACGACAAGGATAAACCCTCGCGCGATTATTTTCGCATCGAGGACGATCAGGGCTATCGGTTTTGGATCTATCGCGAAGGCCTTTACGGCTACGATGAAAAGCAGAGCTGGTACATGCATGGAATGCTCGCATGAACGCCGGTTTTTTCGAGATCGGCGCCAAGACGAACTTCTCCTTTCTTGAAGGTGCATCCAAGCCTGAGGAGATGGTGCTGCAGGGCACGCTCCTGAAACTGGGCGGTCTCGGCATTGCCGACACCAACTCTGTGGCCGGCGTCGTCAGGGCGCATGCCCAAGCCAAGGCGATCAAAGAAAAATACGAGCGAAAACAGCAGGGACGGCTGCAGGGGGACGAGAAGCCAGAAACCGTTCTCGACCCAATTCGCTTTCAGCCGGGCGCTCGTCTCGTTTTCTCGGACGAGACCCCCGACATTCTGGCCTATCCACAAGACCGAAAAGGCTGGGCCCATCTTTGTCGCCTGCTGAGCGCCGGTAATCTGCGCGCGGAAAAGGGCAGTTGCCTCTTGCAGGAGGCCGACCTTATCGAATGGGGAGACCGGATGATGCTGGCGCTTGTTCCAAACCCATCAATCGCCGACGATACCAGTCGTCACCCCGCCTTCGAAGCCTGCCTCCAACGCCTGCGCGAGCGTTTCCGTGGTAAGTTCCACATGGCACTGACGCCCGCTTATGACGGCCGCGACAGGCGCGTTTTTTCCGTTCTTTCCATGCTGGCCGCCCGCAACCGTGTGCCTCTCATCGCCACCAACCAGCCGCTATTTCACGAAGCGGCTCGCCGCCCCTTGTCGGACGTCGTCACCTCGATACGTGAACACGTTCCGATCTATAAGGCGGGCTTCCTGTTGGCGCCGAATGCAGAACGCCATCTGAAAGACGAACGTGAAATGAAGCGTCTCTTCAGGGATCATCCGGACGCGGTCATCAACACACAAAGGTTCTTCGCCGGGCTGAGTTTTTGCCTCGATGACCTGCAGCACAATTACCCGGATGAAAACGACGAGGGTGAAACCCCTTACGAGACACTTGAACGCCTGACCTGGGCCGGAGCCGCCAGACGTTTTCCAGAGGAGATGAAGGAGAAAACCAGAGCGCAGATCCGCTATGAGCTGGAACTGATCAAGGAAAAACAATACGCGCCTTATTTCCTGACGGTCCACAGGATCATCATGCATGCCCGATACAAGCTACATGTTCTTTGCCAGGGCCGAGGCTCGGCTGCCAACTCGGTCATCTGCTACTGCCTGGAAATCACCGAGGTTAATCCGGAGAAGAACAAGCTTCTCTTCGACCGCTTCATGTCCACGGACCGCGACGAGCCTCCCGACATCGATGTCGATTTCGAGCACGACCGGCGTGAAGAGGTGATCCAGCACATATACCAGCGATACGGAAAGGAGCATGCCGGGCTCACGGCGGCCGTGACCAGCTACCGCACGCGTTCCGCAGGGCGGGAGGTTGCAAAGGCGTTTGGCCTGTCGGAAGACGTCCAATCGGCGATTGGCAGTCTGGTCTGGGGCTGGTCTGACGACAAGCTTTCGGAACGCGAGGCCAAGGCTGCTGGTCTTGATACCGGAAACGTCGTGACCAACAACGTGCTGAAATATGCCTCAGAGCTTCTGAGCTTTCCCCGCCACCTCACCCAGCATGTCGGTGGTTTCGTCATCACTCGCGATCGGCTCGATGAAGTCGTGCCCATCATGAACACGGCCATGCCGGACCGTTACATGATCGAGTGGGACAAGGACGATCTCGACAATTTGAAGATATTGAAGGTCGACGTTCTGGCACTCGGCATGCTGACCTGCCTGCGCAAAGCCTTCGACCTTCTTCTGCTGCATTACGACGAGAAGAAAACCCTCGCAGATCTCGGCAATGCCAAACACGAAGACGAAGAGCCCGTCTATGACATGATCTGCCGGGCCGATACGCTCGGCGTATTCCAGATCGAAAGCCGGGCGCAGATGAGCATGCTGCCACGCCTGCGCCCAAGAGAATTCTACGATCTGGTGATCGAGGTGGCGATCGTCCGGCCCGGCCCGATCCAGGGCGACATGGTCCACCCATATCTGAAGCGACGAGAGCAACGACGGCAAGGTATCCCGATCGACTATCCAAGCGAGGAGCTAAAAGACGTTCTGAAACGGACATTGGGTGTCCCTCTCTTTCAGGAACAGGCGATGCAGATCGCCATCACCGCGGCCGGTTTCAAGCCGGCGGAAGCCGATCAGTTACGCCGGGCGATGGCGACCTTCAAGCGAACCGGCACGATCGGCAATTTCGAAAAGCGCTTCATCGACGGCATGATGTCCAAGGAGATCTATTCGAAAGAGTTCGCACAGCAATGCTTCAACCAGATCAAGGGTTTTGGCGAATACGGCTTTCCGGAAAGCCACGCGGCCTCCTTCGCGCTGCTTGTATACGCCTCCTCCTGGGTGAAGGCCTATTACCCCGATGTCTTCTGTGCGGCCATGCTGAACTCGCAGCCGATGGGCTTCTACGCACCGGCGCAGCTGGTCCGCGACGCCAGGGAACACGGCGTGGAGATCCGGCCGGTCGACATCAACAGCTCGGATTGGGACTGCCTCCTGGAAGGCGGACGCTTCGATGGTCGTCGGATCGATTTCCGCCATCGTGAGATGACTGATGTCATCAAGGCAAATCACGCCGTTCGCCTCGGCTTTCGCCAGGTAAAGGGGCTATCCGAGGAGGCCATACGCGAGAAGCTTATGGCAAACAGGAAGACGGGCTATGCCTCCATCCGCGATCTCTGGCTGCGCTCCGGCCTCGACAAATCCGATATCGAGCGGCTGGCGGATGCGGATGCCTTTAACAGCATCGGCCTGTCCCGGCGCGAAGCGCTATGGGCCGTCCGCGCGCTCGATGTGAAGAGCGCGGCCGAACGTTTGCCGCTTTTCGATCAGACCTCCCATCTCGACCTGCAGGTCGAGCCTGAGGCTAAACTGCCTGAGATGCTGCCGGGCGAGCAGGTGGTCGAGGACTACCGATATCTGTCGCTGTCGCTCAAGGCGCATCCTCTGTCCTTCCTGCGCGACGAACTGCGTGGGATCGGCATCACCCGTAGCGTCGACCTGCTCAAGGTGCTGAACGGCCGGTGGGTGACGATTGCTGGCCTCGTTCTGGTGCGCCAGCGCCCGGGCTCGGCCAAGGGCGTGATCTTCATGACGCTGGAGGATGAAACAGGCGTGGCCAATGCCATCGTCTGGCCGAAGACCTTCGAGAAATACCGCGCCATCGTCATGGGCGCCCGACTCGTCAAGATCCGCGGCAAGCTGCAGAGCCAGAGCGGGGTGATCCATACGGTTGTCGATCATATCGAGGACATGACGCACGCTCTGGGGCTGCTCCAGAAGGAGGCCAATCGCTTCGGCGTCTGCGACCGCTCCGACGAAGCGCGCCGACCGACCGCCGATCCCCGGCAGAAGAAGCTCAACGAGACATTGGAGAAGGCGGTGATGGAAAAAAGAATGACCACGCATGACAAGCGAGGGCGGGATGAAGCCACGGCCTCGGTCATGCCGAAGGGACGTAATTTTCATTGATTTTCAATGGTGGGTCCGATCGGGCATCGTCGCAAGCGGAGAGCCGTCCGCTTCGATTGGATCGTAAGTGAGCCGGAGGGCCGGCGAAGCGAGAGTGCCTGAATATGAATCTTTCTTGACAACGAGCGTCTTCTTTAGCAAAAAGACGATAGTCATTGTCATGTTTGGAATGAAGACGTGCTTGTCTGCAGCTGCAATTACATAACCGACACTGAAATCCGGGAGGTTATCAACAGCCTTCTCGATGAGGACTGTTGGCAGCTTATTGTCCCTGCGAAAGTCTATCATGCCATGGAAAAACGCGGCCGTTGCTGCGGTTGTTTCCCGAATGTGGTCGACATCATCATTCAGACGACCGAGGACTATCACGCCCGTCGCCACTCGACGGATGCCGAAATATTTGATTTCATGTCCCGCCTCAGAAACTTCCATGAAGAAAACAGGAGAGCGGACATTGAAAGGCGACAAAAAAGTCATCGAGCGGCTTAACGAGGCCCTCTTTTTGGAGCTTGGTGCTGTCAATCAGTACTGGGTTCACTATCGTTTGCTCGAGGATTGGGGCTACACCAAGCTTGCCAAGAAAGAGCGCGCTGAATCGATCGAAGAAATGCAGCACGCCGACAAGCTCGTCGCGCGCATCATTTTCCTAGAAGGCCATCCCAATCTGCAGACGCTTGCGCCGCTGCGCATCGGCCAGAACGTCAAGGAAGTTCTGGAAGCGGATCTCGCCGGCGAATACGACGCCCGCACCGCCTACAAGAAATCCCGCGATATCTGTCATGAGGCCGGCGACTACGTTTCCATGAAGCTCTTCGAAGAGCTCCTCATGGACGAGGAAGGCCACATCGACTTCCTCGAAACGCAGCTCGAGCTGCTCGGCAAGATCGGCGAGGCCAAGTACGGCCAGCTGAACGCCGACTCGGCCGACCAAGCCGAATAATCAAGCCACAGGAGCCGGTCGCCCAGGCGGCCGGCATCCAAATCAAGCGGCCGACAATCCAGCGAGATGGCTGAACTCGCTGACCACCTGCTCGTAGACACCGCGCTTGAACGAAACGATCAGTTCCGGCAACTCCGCCATCGGCTTCCAGTCCCAGGCGTCGAATTCCGCAGAATGTCCACCCGGCGGCGGGTTGATGGCGATCTCGCTCTCATCGCCATCGAAACGGAAGGCGAACCAGCGCTGCGTCTGTCCGCGAAACTTGCCCTTCAGACCGATGCCGATCAGCTGCGGCGGCAGATCGTAGTTGATCCAGTCTTTCGCCTCGGCAAGCAGCGTCACCGTCTTCATCCCCGTCTCTTCATAGAGCTCGCGGTAGGCCGCCGTCAGCGGGTCCTCGCCCTTGTCGATGCCACCCTGCGGCATCTGCCACAGCTGCGGCGAGCCGTCATACTCCGAATTCTCCGCCGGAATCCGGCGGCCGGCCCAGACGAGCCCGGCGCGGTTGAGGATCATCACGCCGACGCAGGGGCGATAAGGCAGATCTTCGGCTTTAACGGTCGATTGGCTCATGGTTGTCTCTGCTAGGGTTTCTTTGGATCATTGGTCAGCGCGGCGATCCCGACGATCTCGATGCCGCGCATCGCCGCTTCTTCCGTCCATTTTGAAATGGCATCGATGCTCTCGTCAAATGCGGAGGCAACGCCGATCGCCTGGCCGTTGCGCTTGGCCACGCGCTCGAGTTCGTCAAGCTTGTTGGTGATCGCGTTGAAATCCACCTGCCCGTCGAGCTGCACGTCCGCGAACGCGTATGGCGTCTCCGTACCCTTGGCGATCGCGGCGGTCTTCGACTGCGCCGAGGTTCCGTCGTCGAGAAACAACAGCCCGCGCTTGCCGATATCGCGCATGACAGGCTCCAGGGCATTCGCATCAGAGAGGAAACGGCCGCCCTGATAGTTCAGTACGCCGGTGTAGTTGGTGATTTCACCCATCGCCCGGTGCAGGCTCTCGATATTCTTGGCGACGCTTTTCGACGTCAGCAGCGTATCGGGACCCGGATCGTTCGCCGGGTAATCGAAAGGCTCAAGCGGCACCTGGATCAAGATCTCGTGGCCGGAGCGGCGCGCCTCCTGCATCCAGCGTTGCAGGCTGTTGCCGCTGGCGGCAAAGGCGAGCGTCACCTCCTCGGGTAACTGCTGGATCGCCCGCTGCGTGCCCGTCTGGCTGAGGCCAAGACCGCTCACGACGATCGCGATCCGCGTCCCATGAGTCCCCGACCATGGCCGTGCATACTGATCCATCGGCCGGCGGCCATCGGGGCCAACGATCGGCAACCGTCCGAACGACGACGCCTCGAGCAGGGCATCGTTCGGCAGCGCGGCCATTCGCGGATCCTGGCCCACCTGCATGGCGTCGATCAGAACGGGGCCGTTTCCATCACGGGTCTTCGGGCTGTATTTGGTCACCACCGAGCCATCCCCCGTCGTCATGCGCTCGACATTGGCGCCGGAATTCGCGTCGCTGCGCGGCATGCCGTTGAGAGGCGTCGCATCGGGCGTGGCGGTCTGTTGAGTGGTGTCGGTGGGAACGGCGGAGGCCTGCTCCTTGGCGGGCGGCGTCTCGCGCTTCAGGCCATCGCCGCGAAAGGCGGTATAGACCGAAAAGCCGCCGATTAGCACGAGGCAAAGCCCGGCAACCACCCGCCCCGTGCGCAAGACGCCAGGGCGCTTGCCGCCAGGCTTGCGGTTCTGTCCAAGGGGCGCGTGCAGATCGGTATTCATTCTTCGGCTGCTTCCATCGACAGGACAGCAAAAAGGGGGGGGGGGGGGGGGGGGGGGGCGCGGCCCCCCCCGCCCCCCGCCGGGGAGTAGGGGGGGGGGGGGGGGGGGGGTGGGGGGGGGGGGGGGGGGGGGGGGGGGGGGGGGGAGAGAAAAAGAAAAAAAA